>DIXL01000124.1:10852-34514 GCA_002428685.1 Cloacimonetes bacterium UBA6081
TATCAAGGGCTGGATTCCCGCCTCTGCGGGAACGACATTGCTGTTACGATATATGGAACTTGACAAGACACTAAACAACCAACAAGGGAGATGAAATGGGCAAGAAATTCACAGTTATTGTTATGATAGCATTAGCATTGCTATTAATTCAGGGTTGCGGAAAATCCAACGCCAGGGTTGCCAAAACCGTCCAAACTTCGCTGCAAAGAAACCTTAACACCGATCCGCAATACTCCAATCTCAATTTGAAAGTATCAGACCTGACCGTGGAAAAGCAAGACAGGCACAATTATCTGGGGACGGCAAAGCTGGAATATGCCAATGTAGAACACGAGGTTCCGCTGATTATAACCGTTGATGGCACAAACATAACCTGGGATTTTGCCCCGGGAGCCATGCGCTTCCTTGAGGGACGGTATTGACCCGAGGGGTTCTATTTGCCTGACACATTGTAGATCACACTCCGGTGGGAAGTCTTGTTGTTCATTTCCCCCAAGTTTTACAATTCTTCCTTATTGGCATTGCCATATCATTCCCAACTCATTCCCAATATTATTGAGAATGATATGGGAATGATATGGCAATGCAAGCAAGTGCGCAGCACAGCATTTTAACTTGACAGCAAAAAGAGTCTGGAAAGGAATGAAATTACTATGAAATACTTAAGAAAAATCTTCGCATTTGTCCTTCTTTGCAGTTTTGGGATACTGCAAGCCAGGGGATCCGTAAATCCTGCAACATTTTGGAAGAATGGCTATTGTTCGCAAAAAACAGTAACGGTGCCAAGTCCCGAAGCAACCGCGATAAAAGCTAAAGTTGATGGAAAGTGGCAAACCTATTCTTTGGTGCAGTTTCCAGCTGTTTTTTGGCAGTGGAACCGCGAGCGCAGATTGGAATATCTTGAAATATTTAGGGAAATGCTGGAAAAAGGTAGTGAAGCAACCCGCTCTCCCGAGCTTTCGGGTCCGCATAATGGAATCGTTGCCACCTATGGAGCAAACCGCAAAGACAGCCGTTTCAAGCTAAATAACGCAGTTAAAGGCATGGGATTTCTGCCCAAACCAGAAAAAATGGCCGAAATAATTGCACGCTTGGAAAGCACAATTGAGCTGCCTTTGGGCGATAAGCTGAACATCCTGGACAGTCTATATACCCATGCGGAAGAGATTTTCAGCGGCGACAGGTTGGTTTCGCTGGAGCTGTATTCCGAACCGGGATACACCACCCAAACCTTTTTAAATCAGATGGTTAATCCTGCCTGTGTAACCGTTTTTCTGGATATTCCCACCTACAAAGTAAAGCAGATTGCCCGCTTAATTCATCCCGATGATCCAACCCTTAGCACCTACGAAAAGCAAGCAGGCAAGTATGTGAACCTGATGCACAGCTACTTTCATGGGAAGTTCCCCCGGGATTATATGGCCGTAATATATTACAACACAGAGGTTTATGATAGTTCTCCGGGACGCAAGGATGCCCGTGGCACCAAGATAAGCCCATAGAAAAATTTGGACGTAAGATGAGAAAAGACGAATTTGACATATTAGACGAACTGGAAAGCGAACCAGAATCTTGGGTAGAGCTGGAAAAGGTGGAAAAAACCGCCTTTATCGCTGCGCTTGTGCGTCAGGGAGAAACTGAAGCTGAAACCCAGGCTTCCATTAATGAAATGATCAGGCTGGCCGATACCGCCGGCATTGAAGTTTTGGGAACCTATTCACAGAAGCGCAATCAGCCCGAACGCAGCACTTTTTTTGGCATAGGTTTTCTGGAAGAAATAAGCCAAAAAATGAGGCAAGCGCAAGCTGAACTTTTGATCGTAAATGAAGAACTCAGCCCCACACAAGGCCGCAATATAGAGCGTGATTACAACATAAAAGTAATTGACCGAACCGAAGTAATCCTCAGCATCTTCCATGACCATGCCAAAACCAAAGAAGCCAAGCTACAAGTGCGTTTGGCAGAATTGAAATATCAATTACCCCGCTTAAAAAAGTTGTGGGGTCACTTTGACAAGGAACGTGGTTCTGCTCGCTCCGCTGGTGGAAGTGCGTCCCGTGGCATGGGTGAAAAGCAAATTGAGATAGATAAACGCCTTATCAAATTGCAAATTGGGCGTAATAACCGTGAAATTGAGCAGATAACGCATCAGAAGGAAACTCAGCGCAAACAACGCGAAAAGACCCGTAAAATTTGTCTGGTTGGCTATACAAATGCTGGGAAATCCACCCTGTTCAACCGTTTGACCCAAGCAGGAGTTCTGGTGGAGGACAAGCTATTTGCCACGCTGGATTCCACTTCCAGGCAACTAAAACTTTCCACCGGACATCCCATTGTGCTGTCTGATACAGTGGGTTTTATTTCGAAGCTGCCTCACCATTTGGTGGCATCATTCAGGGCTACCCTGATGGAAGTGCAGGATGCGGATTTGCTGCTGCACATGGTGGATGTATCGGATGACCGCTTTGAATACTACATTGAGGAAGTGGACAACGTTCTCAGCCAGATTAAAGCAGATGCCATCCCACAAATATTAGTGTTTAACAAAATTGATCGTATGACGGATCAATATATCAGTCTGCTGGTGCGAAGATTTCCCGAATCAGCGTTTATATCTGCGTCCCAAGACATAAATATCGGAACGCTACTGGCCAAGATGGAAAACAAGGTTTTGGGTAACAGCAGCGTTAAACTACGCTTACCCTACGATAAAACAGCACTGGTGTCCAAATTGCACGAAATTGCCGTGATTAAAAGCGAAGAATACCTTGAAGATGGCATCTATCTGGAGGTGGAGATTAGCGGAGATGATAAGCATCTGGTGGAGGAGTTTTTTTCAGTGAGAGCTTTGCAGTGAGAGCTTCGCAGTGAGAGCTTTGCAGTGAGAGCTTCGCAGTGAGAGCTTCGCAGTGAGAGCTTCGCAGTGAGAGCTTCACAGTGAGGAGGATATGTAATGACACATAGAGATTTAGATGTTTATAAGCAAAGCATAAAGCTGGTGAGCGATATTTATCTACTGACCAGAGGTTTTCCCAAGTTCGAGATGTTTGGATTGTCCTCGCAAATGCAGAAAGCAGCAGTCTCTATACCAAGTAATATCGCTGAGGGTGCTTCGCGCAATGGAACAAAGGAGTACATTCACTTCATTTCAATATCAATAGGCTCAGCCTCTGAATTGGAAACACAACTGCAAATCTGTTTTAATCTCGGTTACTGTGTGAATAATTCAATGCTTAGCAATCTTCTTGATGATGTAGGTAGTATTAGAGCTAAGCTAATCCAAATGATGAAATCTCTTGAAAAGCGACTTCATCAATAAAACCATCAATTATTACTGCTTCAGTGCTCACTGCCGTAGGCTCTCACTGTGAAACTCTCACTGCGAAGCTCTCACTGCGAGCTCTCACTGCAAAGCTCTCACTGCATAGCTCTCACTGCGAAGCTCTCACTGCGAAGCTCTCACCCTAAAAATACTTCACAACCTCCGGAATATTAAGCTCTGCTGCTGTTGCTTTCACTACTTCGTCAATAGTTAACCCTTCGGCAATTTCCTTTAGCACCAAGCCTTGCCGGCTTACTTCAATCACGGCCATATCAGTGATAATCACGCTGACCTTACCTTTGGCAGTAAGGGGCAGGCTACATTCTTTCAGCACTTTGGAATTGCCGTTTTTATCGCAATGCTCCATTGCTACAATCACTTTCTTGGCTCCGGTTACAAGGTCCATAGCTCCCCCCATGCCGGGGACCATTTTGCCCGGAATCATCCAATTGGCCAGATTTCCTTGCGCATCCACTTGCAGGGCACCTAAAACTGTGATGTCGATATGACCACCCCGAATAATGGCAAAACTTGTAGCACTATCAAAGAAACTGGCTCCGGCAAGCGCAGTTATAAACCCCCCACCAGCATTAATCATATCTTGGTCTTCCGTTCCTGTTTCAGGGCTGGGACCTACTCCCAACATACCATTTTCGGATTGAAACACCACATGCACACCTGCTGGAATAAAGTTTACGGCTTCGGTAGGCAAACCGATACCCAGGTTTACAAAGTCACCATCTTTCAGTTCCTTGGCGATGCGTGCGCCAATCATTGCTCTTTTATCTTGCGCCATTATTGTTCTCCTTGCTAAGCACCAAGTAATTTACAAATACTCCGGGGGTTATCACATCTTCCGGATCAAGCTGCCCCGTTTCCACAATTTCATCCACTTCGGCAATGGTGATTTTCCCGGCCATAGCCATAATGGGATTGCTGTTACGTGCTGTTTTGCGATAGGTGAGATTTCCCATTTTATCGGCTTTGTGTGCTCTGATAAGGGCAAAGTCGCTGGCGATGGCGGGTTCCAGAATATAATCTTTGCCTTCAATAGCAATAATCTGTTTGCCTTCTTGCACCACCGTTCCCAATCCAGTGGGAGTAAGGACTCCACCCAAACCTGCGCCAAAAGAGCGCACGCGCTCCATCAAAGTTCCCTGCGGAACCAGCTCGATGGCTATTTCGCCAGCATTCATCTGTGCTTGAATGGCTTTATTGGTTCCCAAGTGAGAAACCTGCGCGCTGCTGATCATGTGGTTTACCACCAGTTTTCCCACTCCGCGGTTTTCCCAATCGGAGGCTATCACGATCATATGCAAATCCTGGACACCAAGCTCCACCATGGCATCAATAATGGTTTCTGGGGCTCCCACAGCCAGGAAACCTCCTATGGCTATGCGGGCTTTGGGCTTTATCATGGCAGCCGCAGCGGCTGCACTAATGATTTTTACCATTTTAACTCCTATATGTATTTTATTAATCTAACTCGAACAAAAGCTCTTTTGCCGAAGGTTTATGGCTTAGCGGCTCAATAATGGCGCGGTAGTTTTCGCAGAACATCTTACCAATTTCGGGATCAAACTGAATGCCCAAATGGGCCTTGATCTCCAGGCTGGCGGACAGAGGATCAAAGTTTTTGCGGTAGGCACGCTGACTGGTCATGGCATCGTAAGAATCGGCAATGGCCACAATTCTGGCCAAAGGCGAGATCTGAATACCTTTTTTTCCATAAGGATAGCCGCCTCCCCCATACCATTCGTGGTGCTGTAAAATGATGTCATGAATTTCTACCGGCAAACCTATGGGGGCTATGATTCTTTCACCGATAATGGGGTGCTGTTTAATCAATTCGTATTCACTCTCGGTAAGCGTGTTATCTTTGGTCAGCAGGGTTTTATAGATGCCAATTTTCCCCAAATCATGCAGTAAAGCTCCAATGCGCAGTAGTTTCAAATCCTCGATATCCAGCTTTAGCAATCTGCCCATCATTACGCCAACCAAGGTAACCCTTTCAGAATGTCCGCGGGTATAAACATCGTTGGCTTCCACCGCATTTACCATGGCATGGATGGTATTTAGATAGTGCTTTTCCAGCTTGTTTTTGGCGGCAAGCAGTTCGGAAGTGCGTTCTTCCACCAGATTTTCCAGGTGATTACGGTAGCTTTCGTTCTGGATAAGTAGTTGATTCTTTTGCAGGGCTTGTTTTACCGCGATGTGCAATTCGGCAAGTTCAAAGGGTTTACGCAGGAAGTCAAAGGCTCCCAACTGAATTGCAGTCCGCATTCTTTCCTGATCAGGCTCGCCGGTAATAAGCACAACCGGCACATTGGGATCGGTTTTGGCAATTGTGCCCAATACATCCAGGCCGCTTAGCCCCGGCATCATAATATCGGAAATAACCAGATTAAATTCTGCTGATTGCATTATTGCGATTGCATCATGAGGGTCATTACAAACAGTTATGGCGTATGAGGGCTCGGCTTTCAAGCTCATGCGGATACCATCCAGCATAGCAAGATCGTCATCCAACACTAATATGTGTTTTTTTCTTTTATCCATCATTTATTACTCAATTACTTAAGGAGAATATATCTTCCTGTGCTATTGCACTTTCTGCCTTTTGCAGACATTCTGGGCTGTTATTGTTTATGCTGTTTACATATTTGCTAACTGGATAATAGCTCAGATTAACATCTGAATTGCTCACCAGTAATGAGTTTAACAATTTAGGGTCTTGGTTTGCCGGATTCAGCCAAGCATCCCAGGTAATGGAATCAAGCATCAAAGGCATCCTGTGATGAATGGGCTTCATTATCTCGTTAGAATCGGTGGTAATAATCCCCAGCGAAGGAACATAGCTGCCGTCTGCTCCCGTCCAAAGGTCATAAATCCCTGCCATATAAATCAAATCATTATCAACGGCATGGATGAAGAATGGCTGTTTATCGCTGGTACGCCATTCGTAAAACCCAGTGGCAGGAACCAGACAACGCCGGCGGATAAAGGAGGCTTTAAAACTTGGCTTCTCCAAAATGCTTTCGCTGCGCACGTTGATCAGCACTTTATCCGGTATTTCCTTCATCCAGGAAGGTATAAGCCCCCAGCGGAAAAACCCCAAATACCGGATATCTGCCTTGGCTACAATGGCCACAACAGTCTGCGAAGGCGCAACGTTGTAGTTAAGCTCAAGCTGGTCGCTTGTTTGCTGTAGCTTCAATTCGTCCGTCAGTTTTTTTAGCTGGTCATGCTTTATCACTTGCGCAAATCTTCCGCACATTGGATACTCCTTTATCGTTGACAAGATTTGCGAGTGCGGGATTTCATGCAACATATTTTTTAGCTGGTGGAGCACCAGGCTAAAAGCAGAAGGAGAAAGCTTTGCAGAACAAACATATAGACACAGTGATGAAAAGATTGGGTGTGCATTTTGCCAGCGTGCAAACCCCCATTGTAGATCTGGTGATGGCGCAAACAAACGAGCCTTTCAAGGTGCTGGTGGCCACAATCCTCAGTGCCAGAACCAAGGACAGCACCACCGCAAAAGTTGTGTCCGAGCTGTTTCAAACTGTGCATAATGCCGGGGATTTGGACAGGATAAGTGCAGCAGAACTGGATAAAATTATCTATCAAGTGGGCTTTCACCGTGCCAAAACCGAACATCTAAAGGAACTGCCCGGAGTGTTGAAGGAGCGGTTTAACGGCATTGTTCCCAGCGAGATAGACGACTTGCTGCTGCTGCCTGGGGTTGGCCGCAAAACTGCAAACCTGGTGCGGGCCGTAGCCTTTCAAAAACCGGCAATTTGTGTGGATGTGCATGTGCATCGGATCTGCAACCGCTGGGGTTATATCGCCACCCAAACACCCTTAGAAAGCGAGATGGCGTTGCGGCAAAAATTGCCCGAAAAGCATTGGCTGACAATAAATTCCTACATAGTTGCCTTTGGTCAAAACCTCTGCACACCCCGCAAACCTCATTGTGCTAAATGCCCAGTCTATGAGTTTTGTGATAGAATAGGGGTGAAGTAAACGGCCATTGTTCCCTGCCTTGTTTCTTACATTCCAAACTACTGTCGTTCCCGCGGAGGCGGGAATCCAGCACAAAATCAGCTCTGGAAGAGCGGCAGATATTATGGTATTTGCCTCAGTACTTTATGTCATCCCTAAGGGATTATCAAGGGCTGGATTCCCGCCTCCGCGGGAACGACACTGTTAGAGCACACTTGACAACTGTTAGAGCACACTTGACAACTGTTAGATCATCCTTGACAACTGTTAGAGCACACTTGACAACTGTTAGAGCACACTTGACAACTGTTAGAGCATCCTTGACAACTGTTAGAGCACACTTGACAACTGTTAGAGCATCCTTGACAACTGTTAGAGCATCCTTGACACGATTCTGTTCCCTATTCGAATAACGCTATCAATACGGAATCATTAAGGATTTTATCCGTAATGATTACGTATTGATTCCATAATTCAAGCAAAGGAGAAGGACGCGGGAGCTAAATTCTCTTAACGATTACCTTGTTGCCTTCAATCCCGATGATGGTTACTTTGGCATCCAGTTCCACGGCTTGTTGGTTTTCTTCCATGGCCACCCATTCTTCTCCACCTATCTTTACATAACCTTTGCCATCGGCGGGGATTTCTTTGGTAACGAAACCCTGCTTGCCTTTTAAAGCAAAGACATTTGTTTCACTGCCAGGATGGGAAAGAATCTTTTTGCCCAGCTTGCGCATAAACAAAAAAGAGATAAAGCTGATGAGCGCAAAACTGAGCACTTGCAAAGGAATACTGTTATTAATAAAGGGTAACATGCTGAGTATGGAAGTAAGAATTGCCCCAATCCCAAAAGAGATAAAGAAAAATGCAGGATCAAAGATTTCCACAATTACAAACCCGATTCCCAGAATCATCCAGATATGCCAGGGTAGAATAGTCATCTTGAACTCCCTTTATTTATGATCAGGATTTATCTTCATCCTCAGAAGATTCATCCCTGTTTTTGTCTTTATAAATTCGCTTGATTTTGCGCTTACTGGTGTTGTAATTGTAACGACCGGAGTATTTATTGGCATAACCGGTATAACCACCATATTGATAGGAACCGCCTACTCCACCGGCACTTATACCCCTAATGCCAATTGCAGCAAGGAAATACATCAACAAGCGGGTTCCATAATAAACCAGCACCATTCCGACGCTGTAGATTACCAGCCAGGTGATGAAATTAAGGGTCATAACTTTAATAGTATTCAGGGTATTGCTGCTTCTAACCTGAGGAACCAGAGTTACATAAAGCAGGACATTTTGGGATTCTTTCAGCTTCTCCAGGTTATTACGGGTGCTTTGAATCAGGCCGTGCAAAGCTTCTTTGCGGCGGTTTTGCACATCGGAGGGGAAACGGACATTTGCCAGGTCTGCTTGTTCCCGCTCATAAGAGGCTAAGCGTGCGGTTTCGCCTTCATAATCAATATTGACTAAAGAAGTGTCTATCTGCTCCGTTTGCGAACCAATTGATCCGAAGCTGCGCATTTTGCTCACAATGGCGGGCAGATCCTTTTGCGGAACACTGAAGATATACGCGCCATAGGCACCTTCGTTTTGTTTACGAACCTGTTTGCTGGAGTGTTGAGCAATGATGTTGCCCATTTCTGTTTGAGCTTTTGCAACGTTTAGAGACGACAGGGATACCTGGGCTTTGTTGATAAACTTCAGGTCGCGATATTCTTGAGCAGAGGATTTAAAATTGTAATTAACTTGTTTTCCCTCTTTACCCTGCCATTGTATTATGGCGGTTCCTACAGCCAGGAATACGATAAATATCGCAATGCCCTTAACTCTCCGTCTTGTTTTCTTATCCACGTTTACCTCTCATATTTATATCAATAATTAATTCTCTTGCGTGTTCCAGTGCTTTGCTACTAAACGATCCGGACAGCATGCGGGCAATTTCGTGCAAGCGCTGTGCGTGGTTCAGTTCGCTTAAAGTAACGGTGCTGTTCTGTTCAGTGCTGCTTTTCTCCACGGCTATGTGGCAATCTGCATGAGCTGCAATTTGCGCCAGATGCGTAATGCACAAAACCTGTTGATTGCCTGCCAGGTCGTGAATAAAACCAGCTACCCGTTCAGCAGTCTTTCCACCAATACCGGCATCAATTTCATCTAAAATCATCAGTTTGGGAGATATCCTTTGGGATAAAACCTTCTTGATGGCAAGCAAAATTCTGGATAACTCGCCACCGCTAACTACTGCGGCCAGAGGTTTTAAAGCAAAGCCAGGGTTTGCAGTGAAAAAAAACTCCGCACTATCCTGACCACTTTCGTTAACAACGGCAATGAACTCCGACAATACAAAACTGGATGGCACTTTTTTGTCAATCCTAATTTCGAACAAACCTTCGGGGATGCTGAGGCTACGGATGTTTTCCTGTAATTGAATACTAAGCTCACCCCCTGCTGAAAGCCTTTGGGCAGACAGTTTGTCCCCCAAGGTCTTAATGTTTGCGAAATCTGCGGAAAGCTGTTTTTCCTGCGTAGCTATGCTTTCTGCTAAATTGGCAAAGGCATCTATTTGCGCTGCACGTTCCTGGAACAAAGCGATAAGCTCTGCAATACTACGCACTTTGTGTTTGAAAACCAGAGCATTTATGGTGTCTAAACGGTTTTTGATCTTTTCTAAGTTTTCGGGATCTGCCTGTAAACTGTCCCCCAAATCTGCAAGCAGAAAAGAGCTTTCCTGAATTGCTTCCAGGGCTTGCTGCAATGCTTGCGCTGCCTTGTGTAAAATGGGATTAAGCTTTTCAAAACGTTGCAATTGAGCTTTATGAGCGTTAAGCTGATCAAAAATGCTGTTCTCCCCTTCCAACAGGCTATATTGCAAGGCGTTACTTATCTCGGTAATCTCTATGCCATGGGATAATAACTCGTATTCCAGCTGAAGAGTTGCTTCTTCACCAATTTTAAGCTGAGCTTTTTCCAGTTCTTCGTATTGGAACTGAAATAGTTCATTCAGGTGCTTTTGTCTATCGGATTCTGCTTTCAGGTCGTCCAGATGTTTCAACCCGGTCTTCAGCTTATGGTAAAGCTGGGTAAATTCGTTACGCAATGGTTCTGTTCCTGCGTAGGCATCCAGCAATTCCAATTGGTAAGCTGCCGCAAGCAGACGCTGCTGATCGCGCTGATGGTGAAAATCTATCAGATGGTTCTTTAGCTCTTTCAGCAAGCTTACGCCAACTTTGCGTCCGTTGATAAAATAGCTGGATTTGCCTGTGGTGCTTATTTCTCTGGCGATAATAAGTTCATCTTCGGTGCTAAGCGCGTTTTCTGACAGCAAATTGATTAAGGCTGTGTCTAGTCCCGGCAAAAAAGTGGCTTCCAGATAGATGGGTTTTTCTTTATCCCAGGCTTCCATTCCTGGTGAGTTGTCGCCAAAAATTAGAGAAATTGAACCGATCAATATGGATTTGCCGGCACCTGTTTCTCCGCTGATAACAGTTAATCCTTCCACCAGTTTCAGGCGAATTTCCGGTAACAATAGATAGTTTTTGATGTATAATTCGCTAAGCATCACTTGCCTAAATGCAGTTTCTTACGGAGGATTTGATAGAAGGTGCGGTTGGAGAGTTTAATGAACGAAACCGTATGTTGTGAAGCGGTTACCATAATTTCGTCATTTTCTTCTATAGGCGATAGGTTGGAACCGTCAATCTGAAGCATCGCATTTTTATGAAGTCCATAAACCCTCATGGTTAGACGTTCCGTAGCTGGGAACACCATGGGTCGGATTGACAAAATATGAGGATTGAGGGGCGAAAGCACTATTGCCATCATTTCCGGAGCCAGAATTGGCCCTCCTGCCGAGAGGGAATAGGCTGTGGAACCGGTTGGAGTCGCTGCCACCAAACCATCGCAACGGGTGTCAAATACATAGCGTCCGCCTGCTTTGATGCGGACGTTAATCAGGCCGGGGTTTTGAGCTTTGTAGATTACGGCATCGTTCAAAGCCAGAGTCTCGTGCAAAATCTCTTTATTGCGTTTTAGCTGGCACTTTATCAGCATGCGGTGTAGCAGCTTGTATTTGCCGTGTTTCAAGTCTTCGATGGAAGAGGCAATTTCCGGCAGCACACTTTCGGAGAGAAAACCCAAATAGCCAAGGTTTATGCCTAATATGGGTGCACCCGTAAGCAAAGCATAATGCTTGGCATGCAAAATGGTGCCGTCTCCACCAAAAACCAGGATACAATCTATGTGTATGCCAGAGGCAGGAATTAGCATCGGCTGGATTAAGCCGGGAACGTTTTCCAAATCTGCTTCGGAACCATAATAGGTAATGCCGGAACCCTTGCGCAGGTCTTCCAGCAGATTGTAGATGCTTTGTTTATCGCTAAAGGCAGGGTTGATGCAGATAAGAAAATTCTTCATTACAAATCCTCATAGATATTCAGATAGCTGTAATACCGCTCTTCGGGAATTTGTCCCGCTTCCATGGCCTGCAAAACTGCACAATCCTCTTCGTGGTTATGGCTGCAATCCCGAAACCGACAGTTATCATACAAGGATTCGAAACCGGGAAAAACCCTTGGAATCATGGCTTTATCATCACTGTGCAAGGTAATGGTTTTTATGCCCGGAGTATCTAACAGATGGCCGCCAAAGCTCCAGGGTAAAAGCACTGCTTGAGTAGTGGTATGTTTGCCCTTTTCGTTGGAATCACTAACTTCGGCAGTCAGCAGATTTAGCTGAGGTTCCAGATAGTTTATCAGCGAGCTTTTACCGGTGCCGGAATGGCCTGTAAAAACGGAGTCCTTGTTTGCCAGCAATTCTTTCAGTTCGTCCATTCCCTGTCCCGTTACCACCGAAGTGCAGATAACCGGAATGCCGTTATCGCGGTAATAGTGAGTTTGCTCTTCCAGTTCTTTAGAATCTTCCAGCAGGTCAATTTTGTTTATCACGATTATGGCTTTAATTCCTTGAATTGCTGCTATGCATAAATATCGGTCAATTAAACCGGGTTTAAATATTGGCATGCGCCAGGAAGAAGTAATAATCACCTGATCAATGTTTGCTGCCAGCACAATCTGCTTTTGAAAACTGCCGCTGCCATAGCGGGTCAGGGCGTTTCTGCGAGGCAAAACGTTTTCGATGCGGTAGTCCGGCGCAGCAGAAGTATCGAGCTCAACTGTGTCTCCCACTGCGGCCAGGGCGTGGCTTTGATACAAAAACTGCTTCAGGCGGCCGCTCATGCTGGCGGTGTGAAATTGTGAATCCACTTCCACGATATAGAGATAATTGCTTTTGATTTCTGTAATGCGTCCCTGCGCCAGAGTCATGCCTGTTTTGAAAGAGATTTTGCTTTTTTTACCGATACGGGCAGTTTTGTATAAAGCCTGATCTTTAATATCGTCCAGAATATCAAGATCCGGCAGACTGATATTCAGCAGTCTGCCGGAATAGCGTTTTACCTTTTTCTTGTCTTTTTGCTTCATTGGCTCCTGCCCGAAGTTTCTTTTACTTCAGGGCGGTAGTTACTTTGTGGAATAGCTCTGCGGCTTCCTTTATCTTGCTTTGTGAACCAAACACACTATAGTGATTCTTGGTCATAATTGCTTCCACCATGTCTGCATAGGCATGGATGTCCTCCACTTTTGTGGAGAGCACTTCAGTTCTAATCTGTTGGCGGTCTTCGGGCATAAATCCGGTAATGTAATCCAAATCTGCCTTGCTACCAGTTTCTTCGGGAGTGTCAGGATAGTCCAGAGACGAGATTTCACCTATAATGTATTTGTCCATTTCCCGCTTGCTGCAAGCAAATGTCCGCAGAAATTCCGGCACAGTGTCATATACTCCAAGGGTCTCGCGCAAGTTGGGATCGCGGTAAGAGGCAAAGTATTGATATCCACCAGGAGTAAAGCTGCTCATGGCACCATAGGCTCCACCCTTTACACGCAATTCCTGATACAGGAAGTTGTTGCTTAAAATGCTATTCAAAACCCGCAGCTTTCCGGAATACGAATACCCCTTGCGGAAGAAGTTTCCGCCCTTGGCTACGTATTGCACCTGAACAGGCGCATAGATGGCTTCGTTGAAATCCCGCAGGGCATAGTGGTTTTCCACCTTTTCATAGGCTTCCGTGGAAACCGCAGAAACCAAAGAACCCAACTCTGTAAAGGCTACGGGGATATCCTCGGCATTGGCGGTAAGGCTGATAAGCAGGTTTTGCGTAGTAAAGAAGGTCTTTTTTATCCATTCCAGCTCTTCCATAATCTCATCCATACTACTATCCAGCTTGTCCACCAAGCCACAAAGGAAATGGTAATAACCCAGGCCGGAAGTTAAATCCTGCCAGTGGTGAAGCTGCGACAAGGGTGCCAGCATGCGCTGGATGGCAATTCCATGCCCGCTGAACATGATGTAGCTTTCCATCTGGGCTTTTTGCTCTTGCAGCAGAGTTTTTAAGCGTTCAGGATCATCAAACAGCGGTTTCATGGCATATTCTGCGCAAAGCTCCATCAGTTTAGCACTTTTGGCTTTAACTGCTTTTCCGCTCAGTTTCAGTTTGGGCAGAATGTCGTCAGGTTCGGCAAAGCTGTTGTAAAGCTCCAGACTAAGCGAAATTCCACCGGTATGCGTATCAATTTCTTTAGAGCGTTCTGCGTAGCCATAGTTTTGGCTGTTCACCCAATCCACCAGATGCGTATAAAGCTTAATCCAGGGCAGGTCTTCTTCTTCGGCATGATCCAAATTGAAATAGGCTTTCAGATAAACGATGCCATTGGTATTCACTTCGTGTCTTAACAGGGTAAATTCTTTCCACACTTCTTTTGTTAGCGGATAGATGCGGCTTTTGCGATCCAGATCAGCCAGGCTGAGCATGGGGATTTTTTCCAGGTCTTCCGGCTTTTCGGGTTCGTTTTGCCAGGCGGTAAGCTTTTGGTTAAATTCCACCAGGTTTTTCAGTTCGGCTTTCTTCATGCCCTTTTTTATGCCGGCAAGCTTGGCGGCTGTGGCGGCTTCCTGGATTGCAATTTGACCGGGAACGGGGCTAAACTCTATGATGCTGGCATGCTTGTTGTCTATCATGGCATGGGTAATCAGGTTCTCAAAATACGGCTCGGTAAGTCCACGCCGCAGTTCTTTCAGAATAGGCTCAAAGGCAAGCTCGGTTATGGGATCACCGTTATGCATCCACAAGCCCTGCGTGGTAAACATATAATACAAGCCTTTGGGAAAACGCTGCATCTGGCCTTCGCGCAAAAAGAACTCGCGTGAGTTCAGCACGGCCGCTATCAGCTTTTTATCCAATCCGTCCTTAACCAAGTGCTTCAGCTCGGTTTTTATCAGTTTGGTCAGGGGTTCCAGGTTTTCTTTTTTTACCTGCTTGCATACCAGGCTAAGGGTTGGCTGCAAAATATCCGGACGGATGGACAGATAGGAATCTTTGGCAAGTCCCGAATCCCGGATAGCTTTTTTGAGCGGTGAGGCGGGGGTATTCATTAAAATCTCGGTAACCAGGGCCAGCGCATTGGGCAAATGCGGATCGGTTACCTTGCCATAGGTCCAGTTCATATTCAGATAATACAATTCGTCTATGGCTTTGTCCTCGTCCACAGGGTAGTCCATCTGCAGCTTTTTCACTTTGGTAAAAGGCTTTTGCAGAGGCATAACCACCTTTTCTCCGGTATCGCTAAAGTGGTCTAAATATTCACTGTCCATTAGTTTCAGAGCAGCATCAATATCCACATTGCCATACAGGGCAATCTTGCTATTGGAAGGATGGTAGTATTTACGGTGAAAATCCAGGAAACGGCTATAGGTAAGCTCTGGAATTGCTTCGGGATCACCACCGCTTTCAAAGCCATAAGGACTATCGGGAAACTGGGCACTTTTGCTTTTGCGATAAATAATGCTATCCGGCGAGGAAAAAGCTCCCTTCATTTCGTTGTAAACCACGCCGCGGTAATTCAGATCGGCGTTTTCATCGGTAAGCTCCAGATGCCAGCCTTCCTGATGCAAAATATTAGGCTCATTATAGATTTTGGGAAAGAATACCGCATCCAGATACACCTTCATCAGGTTCATAAAATCCTTATCATTGGTGCTGGCCACAGGGTAATTTGTCATATCCGGCGAAGTCATGGCGTTTATAAAGGTGTTCATGCTGCCTTTAATCAGCTCCATAAAGGTGTTTTTGGAGGGGAAGTTCTTGCTTCCGTTCAGCACCGAGTGTTCCAAAATGTGCGGACAACCGGTATTATCTTCTGGGATGGTTTTAAAGCCAATCATGAACACCTTGTTAGAGTCCTCACAGGCATAGTGGATCAGGTCTGCACCGCTTTTTAAGTGCTTATAGCGGAAGGCAGTCGTCGTGATTTCCTCAATCTCCCGCTGCTCCAGCAGTTGGAAACCGTGGATAATCTCTTTCTTTTTCATTTTATCCTCTTAGATTAGTTTATATTCTTGCAGTCCCGCTTTCAAGATTTCGCGGTTTGGGGGCATCAAAGGGCACATCGGGCTGCGGTATTCCAGCTCGATAAAGCCCATCATGTGCAAAGCTTCTTTGGCGGGAATCGGATTGGTTTCAATAAACATCAGATCGTTCAGTTTGGCTAAATGCTGATGCTGCTTGGCTCCCGCGGCAAAATCCCCCTTTATACAGGTGGCAATATGCTCACTTACCAAGCGGGGAGCAACATTGGCCGTAACAGAAATGGTTCCATGCCCACCAACTGCGATTAGTGGCAGGTTTAATGCATCTTCACCACACATCACCGAAAAGCCTTTGGGCGCATCACGCAAAATCTGAGTTACCTGCACCAGGTTTCCGCTGGCTTCCTTGATTCCCACGATGTTTTTGTGTTTTGAGGCCAGGGCAACGGTTGTGGCAGAGGTCATATTTATGCTTGTGCGGCCGGGAACATTATACATAACGATGGGGATATCCACTTTGCCGGCAATAGTGCCAAAATAGTCTATCATACCGTTTTGGGTGGGTTTTATATAATAGGGAGTTATCACCAAAGCATAGTCTGCACCATATTCTTTTGCTTTTTGGGTGGAAGCCAGAGTTTGATGCAGGTTGTTTGTGCCGGTGCCAATCATGATTGGCAATTTACCTCCAATCTTTTGAAAGGCAAAACGCAAGAGTGCTTCTTTTTCATCCGAAGCCAGGCCGGCAGTTTCTGCAGTAGTTCCCAGCAGCACTATGCCGGTTGTGCCATTTTCCAAATGATACTGAAGTAAAGCCTCCAAAGCCGTCCAATCGATGCTCCCGTTTTTGAATGGCGTTACCAAGGCCACGAAAGTTCCTTGTAGCATAATAACCTCCCGGTTTTCTTATATTCTATTCATAATACGCAAGATTTATTCCAATCCTGCAAACCCTACCAATTTAGTCAATATAAAAAGGTTCTTTTGCGAAATGCCCTCCCGCTACCCAATGCCATCTCATTGCCATATCATTACCAATAATATTGAGATTGATATGGGAATGATATGGCAATGCATACAGGCAAGGCTGAATTATCCCGGCTAATTGGACTCCTGATGCAAGGTTTGGATAAGTATTCCGGCACCATCCAGCAGAAATTCATCACTACCCCAAAGACCGCTGATTTGGAGGCCAAAAGGTAATCCGGTGGGGTGATTTTGCACAGGAACACTCAAGCAGGGAAGGCCTAAAAAACTGAAGGGAAGATTTACGGAGGTGGGGACGATGGTGTTGCCAAAAACTGGGGGTAAACATGCGGTGGATGGGGTTAGTAACAGGGAAACGCCTTGATCCCGCATAATAGTTTCCGCTTCCTCTCGCATAGCTTGCTGCATTTCCCTGGCTTCATAAATGGAATCCGGATCTACAGCCAACCCGGCTTCAAATAATTGCCTGGCAGATAATGAGTAAAGATACTGGTGTTGCTGATAATAGGGGAGATGATGTAAGGCAAATTCTGCGGCAAAAAGATTGTGGTGCAAGCGGTTTAGCAGTAAGTAATCCTCCAGAATCTCCAATTGCACAAGCTTATAACCTTGCTCAGCTACACGGGCAAGCAATGCTTCGTAGAAAGCATAGACTTCTGAATCTATCTGCGATAAATAGTGTTGCGAGGGGATGCCTATGGTCTGAAGTGAACCGTTTTCTTGTAGCTTGGTGTTTGGGTTCAGCAAAATGTTGGCTGCGGTTTTTAACAAAGCCAAACTGGAGGAAAATAAACCACTTTGCTCCAGGGTGGGCGTAAAGGATTGCAGGCCCAGATTGGAAATGCGTCCCGAACTGGGTTTGTAACCAAAGACCCCGCAAAAAGCAGCGGGGATTATAATGCCACCCCGGCTTTGGCTTCCCAGGGCTAAATCGCAAAAACCTGCTGCCACGGCCGCGGCAGAACCGCTTGATGAGCCTCCGGGGGTTCTATCCATAGCTTTTGGATTATGTGTGGCAGGCTTGTTCAAATAGTTAAATTCACTGCAGGCGGTTTTACCTACTAATAAAGCTCCGGCATTTGTAAGCTGCGCCACAGCTATTGATGGACTACCGGAAAATATTTCTTCCGGCAACCATGAACCCGCTCTGGTAGGCATATCAGGGATAAAATACGTATCTTTTACCCCCAAAAATGAGCCCAATAATGGGGCAGTCGTCTTACCCTGTAAGTAGTTATCTTCCAATATGTTGGCAGAATATTGCAGTCGCTGCCCCCAATCTTGTTCCGGCAGAATAGCCTTTATGGTATTGTTAGCTTCGTTTATTTGCATTATTTTTTTCTGCACTTTTTCTGCTAAATTAGGCTTTTTCATTGATCGGCACATCCTTGTAAGGAATATCCAACGCAATCCCCAAGGGTAACACTCATAGTTATAACTATCCTTTATTTCAATATGTTAGTAATTTTGTCCTTATGCAAAAAAGCATTTTTACAGCTTGGATACAAGTATATTAGTTGTCAAGCATAATTTACGGACAGGACGAATTGGAGCTTCCGATGTGGTAATGCTTGCCAAGCCGGGGCAATTGGCTATTATATAAACTAATGAGGAAGAAAAATTATGTCTTGTCCATTTTGTATAATTGATAAGTCACTTTACATTGCCGAAAATGCGCACTTTTTTGCCATTTCAGACAGGTTTCCTGTTGCCAAAGGACATACGTTGATAGTATCAAAGCGGCACTGTAAAGATTACTTCGAGCTGAACGAAAACGAAGCCTCATCTTTAAATACGCTATGTAGAGATGTCCGGCAGATCTTGATGCAGCAACACCAGGCCTTGGCTTTCAATCTGGCCATGAATTGCGGAAAAGAAGCAGGCCAAAGCGTATTTCACTTCCATATGCACGTAATACCACGTTACGAAAAGGATAAACCTTCGCCCCTGCAGCGTTTGCGGGAAAGTTTGTTTTAAGGATAAATCATGAAAAAGCTAATATACCTTGCATTTTTACTAATCTGTAGCGGCTTGTTTGCCAAAGAGACAGATATTTCCCAGGCAGTTGCTGTTTTTAAGCTTAAACCTCAATTCCGCAGCCAGATAAGTGTTTCCGGCGCAAAAACCGGACTGAGTAGTCTGGATGCGAAGCTTCAAATCCTGGCAGTTAAATCTGTCCAACCATATTTCACTGTCTCAAAGCGGAAATCTGAGACGCATGACATCTCGCTGATTTACAAAATTGAAAGCGAACTTGACCCTCAGATAGCGGTGAATCTGCTTTCGCAAGATTCTCATGTGGACTATGCGGAACTAATATTCCCGGATGAGATTTTGGCCATCCCCAACGACGCCAATTATCCGGCTTCGGAATATTTTGCAGCTCTGGAAGCGGAAGCAGCCTGGGATATTCATAAGGGTGAAGATGGCATAAACCCGGTTATTCTGGCGGTTGTGGATACAGGAACCAGATGGACACATCCGGATTTGGCTGAAAATATCTGGAATAATCTGGGTGAGGACGCCAACGCTAATGGCTATACCATTTATTACAACGGCAGTGCATGGGTCATGGATGCCGGCGACCTCAATGGCATTGATGATGATGGCAATGGTAAGATAGACGACCTCATTGGTTGGGATTTTATGGTTGACGCAAACGGAGCACAGTCCAACAATCCTTATGAAGCCAGTGGCCACGGAACGAATGTTTCGGGTATCGCTGCGGCCAGAACCAATAACATCATTGGGGTTAGCAGCCTGGCTTGGAATGTAACTCTAATGCCTGTTTCCTGCGGCTATACCGGCAGCAGCAGCATTTACAGAGGTTACGAGGGCATAGTTTATGCTGCCGAGCATGGGGCTGATGTCATCAATTGCAGTTGGGGTGGAACAGGTTACTCGCAAACCAATCAAACAGCCATAGACTATGCCTATTCCCTGGGCAGCATTATTGTGGCAGCCGCGGGCAACAGCAACAACAGCACACCCATCTATCCTGCTGCCTATCAAAACGTTATTGCCACTGCAGCACTGCAAAACACAGGTGTAAAATCCTCTGTTTCCAACTTTGGTTCCTATGTGGATGTGGGTGCTCCCAACACCAATGTGGGAACCACCAGTGGAAGCGGGTATGGCCTGGTAAGTGGTGCCACATCATACGCCAGCCCCATTGCATCTTCACTGGCAGCCCTGATAAAGTCTTACTTTCCTGCCATCACTCAGCAGCAATTGATAAACCGCATCAAGGGCAGTTGCGACGATGTGGATGCCCTAAATCCCGGCAAAGAAAACCTGTTGGGCGAAGGAAAACTGAATGCCAGACGTGCCCTGGAAGAGGCCGATCCCCAGCCCGACAGCGAAGTCCGTTTGTTTTTGCTGCAAAACCGCGGTGCCACAGACACAAACAACAACAAGGCCGTGGAGGCAGGCGAAACTTTCTCCGTGAATCTCACCTTACGCAGTTATGGTTCCATTTCAGCCAATGGCACCTTTGTTTTGGCTTCCACCAATCCGGCGGTATCCATCTCTTCCAACATACACAATCAGGCCATTCCTTCCGATGGCTACCTAAATCTGAATAATGTATTTAGCATAACCGCTTCTCCCACAGCCACCTCTCAATACGTTAGCTTCACGCTTAGCGTTACGGCAGATCAGACGATAGTAGGCCCCTCCTCATTCAGTTTCAGCATCCTGATCCATAATGGCGGTGTCTTTATCTGGGAAGGTGTTGCCAGTGCCCGCAACATGAGCGGTGCCTTCATCCGCACTACCTTGCAAGGGCTTGGCTACACCTGCGTCTATGGCACCACGTTTCCCACCTCGTTTTACAGCTTTGAAGCGGTGTTCCTTAGCTTTGGTGCGGTGGATAGCAACGTTGCCCGTTTCAATCAGCTCCACATGTTTACTGCCTTGCGCGAGTATCTGGAATCCGGTGGCAAAGTTTATATAGAAGGTGCGGATGTGGTAGGTTTTGATCTTACCTATTATCTGCCCGACGTGGATGGCACTCTGGATGCGCATGAAGTTCTCTGGCCGCTGCTGGGAATTGCGGCTGCCAATGATGGTGTAAACAACCCTATTGATGCACTGGTCGGAGTTTCGAATACACCCGCTGCGGGCTTAACTTTTACTGCCAGTGCGCAAACCAATTTGGATTATATAGACACCTTCACGCCAATGGAAACCTATGCCCGGGCTGCTTTTAACGAAAGCGATTATGGCTGCGTGGCTGTGGTGGGAGCCGGAGCTTTGCAGCAGCGGACTTTTATTTTCAGCTATGCCCTGCGAGAGCTAACAGATGGCGTGTTTCCCCACACCCGCGCCAACCTGATTGCCCGCATTATGGAATTCTTTGAGGCAGAAGAGGTTACCCTGCCTTTAGAGCTAACTTCATTTACTGCCATCTATGTTTCCAGCCCCTTGCTCTCATGGAACACAGCTTCCGAAACAGAGCTGTTGGGCTTTCATGTGTATCGAGCCGAAGAGGGGACTTTTGCCACAGCGATAAGGCTGAATCCGGTGTTAATCGCCGCCACGGGAGGGGCCAATGGTGCCAACTACTGCTACACTGATGATAATGACTTGGATACCACAATTGTGTCCTATTGGCTGGAAGCCCTGTCTGTTAATGGATCAAGCCAGGTGTTTGGGCCTGTCGTCTTAGAAATTCCCGAAACAGAAGAACCGCCGGTTCCGCCTCTTCCAGAGCAGTTGCAGATTGGCCTGCAAGCCTACCCCAATCCCTTTGGCAGGCAGATTTATCTGGAGCTGAGCCTAAATGCCAAAATGCCTGTGGGCATAAAGGTTTACAACCTGAAAGGCCAGCTGATCAAGCAGCTTGATTCCGCTATTTACGAGGCAGGCACACACTTCCTGGCTTGGGATGGAACAGATGTATCCGGCCGCAATACCGCAAACGGGATATATCTGGTAATCCTAAATAGCCCCGGTCAGGTGCTAAAACGCAAGCTGGTTAAGCTGTAGTTTCTGCTAAGCTACCTGTCCCTTTATTTCCTGATAGAAAATCGCTATTGCCGTGTAATAATAGCTGCCAACCCATAACATGGCTATACCACAAGTAATAATCCCCAGCAAAAACCAGCCGAGGAAAGACACTGCCAGCAAAGCCAGTTCGGTCTTATGCCCCCGCATCATTTCCTTGCTCATGGTTATCGCCTCGCTGGCTGAGATATTGGGATTTTCGCTTAGGATAAAATAGGTCATGGAATAGGACAGCCCCGCAATAATGCCAGGCACAAGCAGCAGCAGCGACCACAGAATGATGTAAACAGTAGTAAGCAGCATGGCCACCAGACTGCGGGAGTAATCCTCAAAACCTTTAAAGATCATCTCCACAGTTACGTCTTCGCCTCGGGTTATGCGCAGGAAGATGTAGGCTAAACTAAGTGCAAGCGGGCCACCAATAAGTAAGGAAATAATAAAACCGGCTCCAGGAATGGCACCCACCCCGCCACAAACAATGCAAAAAATAAGCATAATCAAGGCACAGGTTTTCCATTTACCTTCCATAAATTCCCTTGATCGGCTGCGAATTGAGTAGTTGTCCATCATTTTATATACCTCGAAATGTGTTTTTTCCAAACTGTTAGCAGCAAATAAATAAGTCAAGAGTTTTGTGCGTTAGCAAGATTTTGCTTGTCAAGCAAAGCATTCTGATTTCCATGAGCTCATTAGTAATTTTGCAAAAGGGAAAAGACATGAGACTGCTGATGTGTATTGTGTTAAGCGTATTATTTGTAAGCCTTTGGGGCGTTTGGGATTGGGCTTGGACAATTGGAGGAAACTCCATGGAACGAGCTTGGGATATCAGTTGCGACGCCAATAGTAATATCTATATAGTTGGCGACTATGCCGATAGCCTTTGCGTAAATGGGGTTACTTATCCCGGATTAGGGCTTTCGGACAGCTATGTGCTGAAATACAACTCCAGCGGGCAACTGCTTTGGGCAAAAACCTTTGGCTCTACTAATGAAGACGTAGCTTTGGGAGTAGGTTGTGATGCTGCCGGAAATTGCTATGTTGGGGGTTACTATATAGACACTTTTAACTGCCAGGGACAAAGCGTGCAAAGCTATGGGATGTGGGATGCTTATCTATTAAAGCTTGATCCACAGGGTTCCTTACTATGGTTGCGCAGTTTTGGAGGCCCAATGAATGATATCGGACATGGTTTGGCGGTTAACGATGCCGGCAATGTGTATGTGGCAGGTTGGTTTGCGGACACAATCAAGTTTTCCGGAGGCGACACAATTGTAAGTGCTGGTGGCAGTGATATTTATTGCAGTGCCTGGGATACTGAGGGAAACTTTTTGTGGGCTCGCAGAGCTGGAATGTCTGGCGTGGAATATGGCTATAAAGTGGCTTGTGACAATAATGGAGCTGCTTATGTAACCGGTGTAGCAGGTAGTGGTTCCCAATTTGGTGCTTTCACCCTAGATTCTGATGGAGTTTTCGTAGTAAAATACAATGCATTGGGGCAAGAGGAATGGCTGGCTTCCACGCATACGCCTTTTGTAATCAGCATTTCTGTTCAGCCTAACCAAAATGGGCAACAGTTTGGCATGATAAGTGGCAGAGTGATTGGCAGCGGTTCAATAGGCCAGTTTAATTATACCTCGATAGCTGAAAGCGAAGATGCTTATTGGGCGCAATTTGATGCTCTGAGCGGAACTTGGACTTTCCTGGGTGTTTATGGAGGAGCTTTATCGGACAAGGGAAGAGATTGCGATTATGAAGATTATCCTGTCTTTGTGTCTTCTTTTGAGGGCAATGCTAATTTTGGAGGAAATCTCTTCGCAAGTAGCGGTGAAAGCGATCTGATGCTTGGTTTTAATAATCCTGTTGCTCCTCAATGGATCGCCACCGGCGGCTTAACCCGACTTTACCACTTTAAAT
>DIXL01000072.1:0-16479 GCA_002428685.1 Cloacimonetes bacterium UBA6081
TGAGTCAAAACGGGATAGAGGTTACATTGTAGCTCGGTGGGATGGGTATGAAATGTGAAGTAGCTGTGAAGTAAGAGGGAGGGTGAAAATTGTGAGTCAAAACGGGATAGAGGTTACCTTGAAGCTCGGTGGGTTGGGTATGAAATGTGGGGTAGCTGTGAAGTAAGAGGGAGGGTGAAAATTGTGAGTCAAAACGGGCATGCAGAGTCAAAACGGTTACAAAAAGCAAAGCCCCTACACATAAAGCATAGGGGCTAAGTAATGGTATTTTATTAGTTATTTGAATCTAATTGGGGCAGGACCTGTTTGGTCAGGTTTCCCATTTTTCTGAAGCGGAGCATTCCGCATAGAAATGTTGTTGTTGATAGGTTGACGGTTATAATTGGTTCTTCCGCCCACTGCGGTAACTTTGTAGAATTTCTTGGCAGAGGCAGGGCCGGTATAGCTGGTTCCACTCACGGTTGCTTCAAAAGTGAAGGTTCCGTAAGGATCGTCCGAACTATAGACCTTATAGGCCATTGCGCCGTCAATAGGAGCCCAGGTAAGGGTTCCGGAACCAGCAATTGTAACTACGGGAGCAGCAGCTAAGGTGCCATAAGGAATGGCAAAGCCATCAACTTCGTAAGCATTGGTTCCCAAAGGACCAACCAGATATGCTCCACCCGTGGTTGTGTCTATCAGATACAGGCCACCAAAGGTGCTGTAACCGCAAAGGAACAGCATACCATTAACCTGATCAAATGCAGCATCCTGGGCGTAATTTATGTCTATGCCAAAGAAGCCGATCAGCGTTAGTTCGTATGTGGTAGGATTGATAGTCCAAAGACAGTCATTACCCAGATCGATACCATACAAGGTATTGGTAAAGTTATCATAGGCAATGTCGATCATCAAACCACCGAGATCTGGGAGATTAGTAGGTGTTCCTTCCAGATTGTACCACATTGTTCCAAGGACAGTGGCTAATCCGGTCGCATCATTGAGGGTGCAGAGCTGACCGGTTGTACCGGTAGCACCATACATGATGCTATGCGTGTCGTCCCAGGCGATACCCATTAAGGCTTGTCCTGGCTCACCAAGGGTAGGCAGATAGGTTCCTGTGAGCGGATCTATTTCATAATAGTTATCCGTGGCAAGAGTTCCATTATCATACTCTACACTCATCCAATTGCCGTTCATCCAGTCTGCACCGGACATGAAGTAGCTCCCAGTATAGAGGGTGGGAAGGGGGTTCAGGATGCCGGGAGTAGCGAGATTGAATTGGACAAACTGATCAGTTTGTGCATTCATAGCCAGAGCTGGTTGATCCAAGGTAACACAATACAGAGCATCGGTCAAGGTGTTATTAGCGGCAACAGTATCAGTTGCCAGGTTGGTAGTGATCACCACATCAAAAGCAGTATTTAGCAGCGGAGTAAGCGTTGCAAAAGTAACCTGTTGTGTGGCTCCCATTAGCAGGTCTGTTACAGTTTGAGTGTCGGTGTATGCTCCAATTGTGCAGGTAACAGTAAAGGTTTCGGTGTTGATACCATTGTTTCCAACTGTTGCCATGGGAGTAACGATTGTATTTTCCGGAACTACCTGCACGGGAGTATCGTAGGTTACAACCCTCACGTCATGATCTGGCGGAACCTGTAATGACACATTGTCCAGATACCAATAGTCAAATTGGTAGTGATTGCCGTCAAGCACCCAAGCTACATAAGTAACCGGGGCACTGATTCCAGAGATTAACGCTGAAGTTAGCCCGCTGACATCGCCACCACCGCTTGTGATAGTGAAGGATGTGTCAAACCAGGTAGTGAGGTCGTGGCTATATTGCAGCTTAGCTGTTACGCCCGCGCCGTAATCATCATATAAATGATTGAACACAACCTGGAACATGGGAACACCAGTGGTATTAATGGGGGGGCAGATAAAACGTGAAATACCAGTGCCGGAAACCCAGGTTCCAGTCATTTCATAAGGGGTTCCACCCGCATTACTGGTATTGGTAACAGTCCAGCGGTTTGAAGTAACTCCGTCTGAAAAGGTTTGAGTCCAGTTTAAAGGCCAGGTTCCATCAGTACCGAAATCTTGGGTGTAGGGAATGCTAACAGTGGGGTCTGATTCAATCACAAACTCACGTGGAGGCCATTGATGTTCTCCATTATTAGCTGCAACTGTCCAGAAATAATGATTGTCGTAAGCGTAAGTAATAGGATTGGTTACATCTTGGGTGGGATCGTAACTTGTAACTGCGGCACTCAAATCATAATAATATTCCGTATTCCAGAAATCGGTTGCATCATCAGTAGAGGACACATAGAGGGTGTATCCGGAAGGTGTTCCACCAGCCCCATTCATTCCCCATGTAAAGTTAAACCCTGCAATGGGCATCACAGCTGCATCTGCTGGAGTTAAAAGAAGGGGTGCTGCGGGGGGATTGGAAGGATCTACCATAGAAGTAAAGCTCCAAATAGTATTTCCAACGGATTCACCAACGCCATTGTATGCAACCACTTTCCAGTTATAAACAGTTTCGTATAGCAGGTTTGTGGTTGCTGTATAGGTAAGCCCGGTAACAGTGTCTAACAGAGTGGTGGGGTCGGCATTTGTATCACAATACACTTTGTAACCTGTGGGAGCACTGCCTGTGGTGGGAGCAGTCCAGGTGAATGTAGGCAGCAAAGCCACACCTGTAGCATTGTTAACAGGTGCAGTAAGCGTTACAGGCCCGGGAGCACTTAGTGGTACCGCACTCAAATCCAGGGTGAAGGCAAATGACTGCGGGGTCGGCCAAGTGGAAATTATCAGATAATAAGTTCCAGCTTGAAGGACTGTTCCGGCCATAGTAGCAGTTGAGCCCGAACTGGTAGCAATACCCAAAACGGGTGCGGGCGTTACGGGATTGGGAGTGGTATTCACAATTAGCATACCAACCCAAGTGCCGCCTGCGGTTGCGCTTAGGGTTCCGCTTACAGTGCTTGGGACAGCAAGGGTAAACTGCAGAACCATGTCATCGCCACCGATATAAGAGCTATTCGGGGTTACCCAGGTGCTTTCATAGTCATCACCATAGAGAGAGGTATCTCCCGTAAAGCCAACTAAGGGCAATGTAACCGGTAACGGGTTTTCAACGGTTGAGCCGGCAGGCCTGATATATCCTAAACCATCCAGATCAATAGTCGTAGTTCCAAGGCTGTGAACTATGGTTACGGTTCCTTCATGTGCTACTGCAGATGTGGGCAGATACTGAACGGTGAAATTGGTGGATTCTCCAGCATCAAGCGACATATCAGTGGGGGCAACGCTAATGGTAAAATAGTCGTTTCCGGTGGTGATATCCACACTTGTAAGATCAAGTGTGCCACCACCAGTATTAGCGATGGTGAATACCTGTGTAGCCGGGACACCTACATCTACTTGTAAAAAATCCCAACTGGTGGGAGTTACGCTGAAGACCGGCTCAGCAGGGATATTTTCGACAACAACGTCATCAATCCCAAGGTCAGTCATGTAATTCCCATAGTTACTGACTCCTTTGAAACGAATGAATACAGTTGATGATTCATATCCCGCCAAACTGATGGTGTTCTGATACCATGCCAGCGTATTCGCTGCATTGGAATGAGTATAGAGGGTTGTCCAGCTAACCTGATTATCTGTGGAAATTTCCACTAACAAGGGTTCTGCCACAGTGTCTGTGCCAATCCAATACGAGTACTTTAACCGCATAGATTCGGCAGGTAAACTCAGGGGCGGAGTAGTCATGTAATAAGGATTGTAAGTTGTGGTCGCCAAATAGCAATATAGATAGGCAAAGTTAGGAGTGCTATTGGGAGCAGCAGGGCCATGAGTTGCATCAGCAGTAGCTGTTTTCCAGTGTTGAGTAGCTCCTGCAGTGCCTTCTGTCGCCGACCAATTTAATGGTAGCGCAGGGGCTGTTACGGTATCGAAGCTCTCATTCCAGGGGAAGGTTTCAATTATTGGATTATCTCTGGTGGTGAAACTACGGACAGCAGCTTGAGCACTGGTTCCGGCACCATTATAGGCTTCCACTGTCCAGTAGTAGGTGGTATTCCAGGCCAGAGGGGTGGTGTAAGTATAGGTAAGCCCAGTCTGATCCACTACCATGGAGGTGGGAGGATTGGTGGTGCCAACATACAGTCTGTATCCTGTGGGCACGCCACCAGTTATGGGAGCAGTCCAGGTAAAAGTAGGATATTCATTCACGTTTATGGCCAGATCAGCAGGAACGCTGAGTGCTGGAGCACCTGGTATTTCCGGAGTAATATCAGGACCAAAAACTGCATCAACGTAGTAGGAGGCATAAGAATATCCACCAGCCCTAATACCCAAGTAATAATTATTACCGGCAAGAGTGCTAAGGTCTATTACCCGGTTTACCCATACGCTTGCAGTGGGATGTGTAAAAGAAGATCCAGGCACCTGTGTCCATGTTACCCTATCAGAAGAATATACTACATCCCAGGTAGCTGATGCGCTGGTAGTTGAACAATATGTCCAAAAATCCAAGTTACTCGTAGCGGTAATAGTAACCTTGGGTGTGGACAAAATGTACAGAGCGGAATCATAAGGATATTTATAAGCGCTGGCAATGCCATGCTTGAAATACGACGTGCTTCTGCTCCAGGTTCCTGGATTTGCCCAACCCGCAGGCGGGAAGGCTGTTGGTTCAAAACTTTCCGCAAGCTGTGTTGCTGTTGGCGTTTTGAAGCTCCAGGTATCTGTTGCAGCCGCAGGACCATGATCATTGCGGGCTACGATGTTCCAATAATAGGTGGTTCCAGCCGCAAGAGCAGGGGCATAGCTGGTGGCACCTTGATTTACTACGAAAGGAGGTGTGGCTGATGTGCCAAAATATACATCATAAGATGTGGCACCACCACCGCCACCAGCCCAATTAAGGGTGGCATCGGTGAAAGCCCATCCGTTATTGGCGGGGCTAATTAGCACAGCCGGATTGGGCGGAGTGGTATAAACAGGATAATTAATGTGGAAAACACGTCTTTCACCATCTGCAGTGCTGTTAAGATTGGCCATCGCACTGCTGGCGGGGAAGGAAGTGGTCGTTAATGAAGTTGCGGTATTACTCCAAGCAGGTGTTGTATTGATTGTTAAAACCTGCCCTATAGAGCCTGCTACATTACTTGTGGAAACATAAATGCCACGAGCTTGGGCTGAAGTGCTCATGTTCCACATGGTTCCATACACGAACTTAATATTGTTGCTGCCTTCATAAAGCCAGGCCTGCATCGTGCAGTAAGTTCCGGTTGTGTCATTAGTGTAGTTGACGCGCATATTTTCCCATTCTACAATCAGCTTACGGTTTGGCTCAGAGCCCACAACCTTATAATGCAAAGCTCCAGTAGTTTGAATGGAATTATCTCCGGAAAGCGGTGCCAATAAAGCATATCCTGCTGCAGGAGTAGTGGCTCCACCAGAGATTACGGTCGATCCAAGTCGCATCTGTCCATTGGAATTGGCGGAGAACTGAGTGTATGCTCCCAGGCCAAAGCCAAAAGTGAAACCTATATTGGTAACCGGGGAAGCATCATCATCGTGGTAAGCAGCACTAAGTAGGGCTGTACTACCGGTCATATCCTCCAGGGTTCCATCGGTTGTAGTGCTAAAGGTATATTCGGCAATGGTTTGAGCCAAAATCAACGTCATACTGAAAATCAGTATAACGAGTAGTAGCGATAATTTCTTCATAGTAAGAAAACTCCTTGTTTTGGTGAATTTCTTGAAGATTAGTTAAGGTGTTTTAACTATAGGCTATGCCTCAAATATATCTGTCTTTCCGGACTTGATCCGGAATCCAATGAAATCGGATTCCTTCCTTCGCAGGAAGGACACTGGGGAAAAAGGAATGACAAATATCTGATTTGGGCACAAGCCATACTTGTTTTTGAGGTTTAATTGTTGGTGGGAAAACGGCAATTCTGCACAGCACACCGGTCTTGGTAATAATGTGCGATGATTATTAGACAAAGAGTGTGCGGGGGCAAACTTGGCTGGTTTTCCGGATTTAGAGAGATTTGTTTGATTTTGACATTGAGGAAGTGTAGGAATTGGGACGCTCTTCACCGAAACCTGGCACTTTGCACCAGAGGCGGCTTGGGAACAAGCCTGCGGGGCTGCATTCGGTTTTGCGCATTCAAGAAGATACAAATTTACTCCTTTGGGCTATGGCATCCGTGATTCCACTTATAAATAAATAAACACAATGTAAGCTCCTGATCCAACGGACTAAGGGCTAACCTCTTAATAACAAGGCATCTAACAACTGTGTCAGAGTCCTTTTTCAAGCTCAGTTACATATTTGTGCAAGTGTAAAATAATGTCAAGCAGAAAAATCGTGTTTTTTGTAACAGGTGAGATTCTTGTTGCGGCACCGTGGGATGTTTTGACCTTAAAACGCTTCCCCCAGTTGCAACTCCTTGTTTAAATTTATCCCAGGGGTTTGCATTAGCCAGACCGGTATGAGTAGGATGTTTTGACCTTAAAACGACCCCACACAGTTGCAACTCCTTGTTTAAATTTATCTCCGGGGTTTGCATTAGCCAGACTGGTATAAATTGACTTCTGGTCGTTTTTGGGTTAAAACGAAAACTTAAAGAAACAGGTATATTTCACTCGAGACTCTGAGAAAGGGATAATTCTTCTGCATAGAGCCAGCTTCATGGCTCTGAGTGTTTTGCTGTGTAGATTGTTTTAACTCACAATTTTTCGGATAGTGGTTACCTTGAAGCTCGGTGGGTTGGGTATGAAATGTGAGGTAGCTCTGAAATGAGAGAAATGGGTGAAAATTGTGAGTCAAAACAAGGAGATCGTTGCACATAGCGAACTAGTTGTCGTTCCCGCGTAGGCGGGAATCCAGCCCTAAAGAATCCCAGAGGGATGACAGATAATTTGTTGCTGTATAAACAATTATGTGTCGTAATTCCAGGACTAATATAGGGCTGGATTCCCGCCTCCGCGGGAACGACAAACAGGACAAAACAAGTAAATTAATTTTTGGGTAATTATGCCAAAGTCCCAAATTGGTAATTATGCCAAAGTCCCAAATTGTGGATCAAAACGTAGCCGAACTAAAAAACCCCCGGCCGATAAGCCAGGGGTTTGCAATATGGGACTTTAGAATTATGGGTTAATTTACTTCTTTGCGGGTGGAGCAGGGCTGGGCACTGCTTCATCTGCCACGGCGGTTACACGGTAGAATTTCTTGGCTGTAGGAGCGTTAATTGTGTAGGTAGGAGTGGCACTGTAGCCAAGATAGGTGAAGGTTCCATAGGGATTATCGCATTCATATACCTTATAATAGGCTGCACCGGGTTCGGCTGTCCAGGAAAGGACAACTGTTGCACCTACGGTGGCAGCTGCTATGTCGGAAGGATCATAAACGCGTCCAAGGGGGTTGGAAATGATGGCTTCGGATTCCAAACCAGCAGAGTAATTGGCTTTTACTGCCCATTTGTAGGTTCCACCTGCCAAACTGCCAAAGCCGTTATCTGTATAGGTGGTATCGGCATAGGCAGAATGTAATGTTGTCCAGTTGGCAGGGGTGGCTTCATCAGCGGAAAGCATACGATAGACATCGTAGTTCAGTAAAGAGCGGTCTGCGTTTCTGGATCCCAATTGGGTTACATTTCTGGTAGCAGGGCCGATGTAGATATCGTCAATATACCATCCAGCCAGGCTCACAACCGTAGAAGCATAGAACTCAAACTTTAGTTCCACAGTTTGGTTAGCGTAAGCACTTAGATCCACTACTCTTTCTACCCATGCGGTACTGGGAATTTGCCATGATGGTCCCCAAACCAGAGTATTATTAACTTTTAACTGGCAATAATCGTAAGTACCATTCACATTCTCATAGCTCCAGAATCTGATTTGTGGACTGGTAAATCCTGCCAGATCCACTGTTTTGGACAGATAGCTGGAAGCTCCTGAGTTAGAATAATTTGTGAGCATTTTGGTAGCCCACATTCCACTGCCGGAATGCGCAGCAGTCGGAGCAGCGAGGTTTGTGCCAGTTTCGCCGATAACAAAATTGGCCACATTGTAATTGTTGGCCCATTCCCAATCGCCATAACCGCTCACATTCCATTCTCCGTTATCTGCCTCGAAATCGAAGAGGAAGTAATCGGGTTCAGCAGCAGCTTCCCAAATTAATTGGGCATTATCTCCGGAGTGAGTTGCCACCAGGTTATATGGAGTCCAGAGGTTTTCTGTGAGAGCGATAGTGCCAAGGTTTACAGGGGATTCGATAGCGTTAAAGGATCCGATTTGGGACTCATAACCTACCTTGGAAACTTCCCAAGTGTAGGCAAGAGTAGCTGAGCTTCCCTTTACGTTTGGAATGCTGAATACGCCATCAACACCGGTAGTTCCTGAATAGTTGTGATAGCCAAATAGCTCTACTGTAGCACCTTCTAACCCTGCCGGGTAATCATTGGAAGTTACCACACCGCTAACAGTGATTTCCGGTAGCGGCAGCAGGTATAAGTTCTGACCTACAGTGTTGCCCATGGTTAGGGCAATACCGGTAACGGGAGTGCCGTTATAGTAGTCTGTTTTAGCAGCAAAGGCAGAAACAGTATGGGCTTCCCAGAAGGTGAATTCGTAGAATCCAGTGGCATCGGTAGTAGTGCTATAGCGTTCGTCTGTGAGGGTTACGGTGGCCCCGGGAACAGGAGTGGTTCCACCGGTTTCATACACGTAGCCATTTAGCACTGCACCGGTTTGCATAACGGCGTTTTGCACCACAAATGTAGTGTTTGGGAAGTAGTTTAGCGTTGTTCCTGCTGCGGAAGGAGCAAGCGGATCATAGGTAACCGAGTCGCTACGCAGATAGCGTGAACGGATGCTATGAGCGGCATTGGTGGTGTAGAAGAACTTGTCACTACTGGACAAGGCACCGCTATCAAACACTCTGTTCACACGTGTAGCTATGGTTCCGCCAGTATATGCAAATGGCGTATCCAGCGGGATCACGACATTGTTTACTCCGGATGGGAAATCCACCGTCCCATCAAAGACCAGGCTGTAATTTCCTATGGGTAGCCACCCGCCAGAAAGGTCAGTAACTGCAGTGTGTGCCATCCAGATCTTGATAGCCTTATCCGGCCTATCATTGAGGAAGGTATTCTTATATACCAGTGCTGTGATCGTTCCGGATTGCAGGTGCATTTCATCTGTGAAATACAGCTCTTCGGTTACACTGTTTCTGTAATACATATCCACAGGTAGGTAAACACTTGAGGTTGTAGTTGCGTCATCACCAACAGGGATTACGGTCATAGTATTATCAAATACATACACGTCCTTAATAGGAGATGAATCATTCATAGTATTACCATCACCTGTAAGGATTACTTCACCGTTGATACCGTATACTCCACCTGTAGTAGGTGTCCAGGAAATGGTATGCTGTGCAGTAGTTGCAGGGTCAAGAGGAGTGGTAACACTCAAAGTGCCCAGCACAGTTGCGCCATTCATCAGATTTACGGTGTAAGCATTTTGAGTTGCGGTACCTTCGTTGAATATGCTTATCACGTAGTCATAGGCAGTTCCGGCATTCAAGATGCCAGGACCGCTGATAGTTGTGGCAGCAAGATCATTGGCTAACATCTCAATGAATTCCACATTATCAATATAGATTGTGCGGGAGGAAGTTCCTACTCCATGCTTGAAGGCAAGGAAGGTATCCGTACCCACATAGGAAGAAAGGGGAACCGTATATTGGGTTTGAGTGGTGGTTAGATCCATAATCGCACCGATTTGGGTAAAGACCTGAGTAGTGGGATTATAAGCACCGATATACAGGTCTTCCCCGGCAGTGCTGCTTCTGGCATAGAACCTTACCTTAATAGTATTGAGTGGCATGCTGAAATCAGGTGGAATCAGCAGCAGATTAGCAGCCACATCTGTAGAATTGTACAGTCGAGCACTATTGGGAGCACTGACTGCATAGGTAGTAGATGAATAAGTGTTTACGTATGCAGAAGTAGTAGTTGCATCCACAACCGATGTCCAGCCATAAGGCAGCGCAGGAGCGGTAACGCTATCGAAATACTCTGCATGCGGCAGGGTGGTGATAGTAGGATCAGGCAGGGTGGTAAATTGGAATACGGAAATTCCATTGGGATCGGGATTACCATATTCATTGTAGGGTAACACACCCCAGTACCAGGTAGTATTGTAGCCCAGATCAATGTTACCTTGGGCTGATAAGTCCAGAGAATTGGTAGTGGGTTCGTATAAGTATTCACCATAGTAATCCGAGCTGGGATCAATGGGTGCAGAGCCCACATAAACCTCGTACCATGCGGGTGAACCGCCGGCAGGATTCTCGGTCCAATACAACTGAGTATTAAATGGATCAGCAGTAGATGCGTTAGCAGGGCTAACCAGAGTTACGTGGCCTGGAGCTTGCCCAGCTTGACGAATACGCACATTATCCACAAAGAAATCGTTGTCGGCATTGGAGACAGTGGATTCTCCGTAGAAGGCAATGTATTTTATGCCTGTGTAGCTATCCAGAGGCAATATCCAATGGTTGCCAGTATGGGGCAAATCATTATACACTTCATATATTCCGCCAGTTGTAGCGACATCATTATCCCAAACCTTTACGGCATTAGCAGTTGACCAACTGCTGCCATCACTGATCAGGACTACAAATTTGTCGTCCACACCAGTAAGGCCTGCAGGATCATCCGGAGGAGCAGCGTTAGTATAATCCGAAAGTGCAAGGTCGAATTCCAATTGGTAACCAGTTCCGGGCATTTGGATGGGCGGAGTCATCAACCAGTATTTCCAGGTTGTGCCGTATATATTCGTTTTGGCCGAATAGTTAACCGGTGCGGTAACTACGTTAGCAAAGTCATCCTGTAACCAGTAACCGGTCGAAATAGTGAGTGTAACAGGTTCAGGAGTAAGCAGTCCACTCCATCTTGTCCAGTTGGCAGGCGGGAAAGTGGCACCTGTTGTGCCGAAATCTTCCATCCAGGGCATGGTGAAGATGGTGGGATCACCCATAGTAGTAAAACTGCGGACAGTATTTTCAACAGAATCCCCAGTGCCATTATATGCCACTACCTTCCAATTGTATAGTGTGGAGTAGTTTAGAGCAACTGTGGCAGTATAAGTAAGGGTTGTTACATCTGCAATTTCCGTAGTAGGATCTGCATTGGTATCGCAATATACCCTATATCCTGTGGGCACACCACCAAGGGTGGGAGCAGTCCAGGAGAAGGTAGGCCGGTTTGAAACATCAGTTGCAGCATCCGCTGGAACTGTTAAGGTTACAGGTCCTGGGGCCACAGCCGCAAGGTTAAGCCCAAATACATGATCCATATAAATATATGATGCTGCAGTTTGCACCGGTGAATGGAAGGCCAGGTAATAATTACCCGGGGTTATTGTGCTCAAATCAATTACGGTTCTATTCATCACACTCGCCACAGGATAGGTTATGTCATCACCCACCTGTGTCCAGTTGGTTCTATCAGTAGAGTATAAAACCTGCAATATCTGCGAGGTTGCAGAGGCACGTGAATAGAAATCCAAAGTGCTGGTATTGGTGATAGCCAGAAGTGGAGTAGAAATAGTGTATGCTGTGGATGTTGATGTATAAGCATACATTGAAGCTACACCGTGATAATAATACGTGGTGCTGCGTCCCCAGTAAGATGTACTGGAAGTAGTTCTCATCCAGCCATTAGGGGGGAAAGTGGTGCTTTCAAAGCTCTCAGCCAATTGGGTAGCTCCAGGAGTTTGGAAGCTCCACACCGGGCAATTTTCGGCAGAACCACTATCGTTGCGAGGCACTATCTGCCAGTAGTAAGTGGTTCCAGCTTCCAGAATCGGTGCGTATGTGGTTCCAGCCTGATTAGCTATAAAAGGCGGAGTATCGCTTGTGCCAAAATACACATCATAACTGGTAGCAATTCCACCAGTGGTGGCTGCTTCCCAGGATAGGACTTCATCGGTAAAGGCAAAACCGCCATGTTGAGGAAAAATGGCTGTAGCTGGGTCGGGAGTAAGAGCAGCAATATCCGGTCCGAAGACGTGATCGATATAGAAATATGTGCTTGTGGTAGTGGAAGAATACACTTTGAAGCCAATGTAGTAGTTATTGCCAGCCAGAGAGCTCAGATCAACATTATAGTTCATCCAGGTAGTCTCTGTAGGCATGACAATTTCTGCTCCTATATTCGACCAGTTAAGGCCATCAGTAGAATATACAATTTGAACACGGCCAATACCTGTCGTAGCTGAGGTTCGCATCCACCAATCCAATTCTGAAGTGGCGGTAATGGCCAGTATCGGAGTATAGAGATAGGAGGGTCCTGTAGCGATATACTCGTAAGCACTGGCTGCTCCATAGTAGGGAGTAACTGTACTGCGGGTAAACGCATCTCCAGGAGTGTTCCAGCCAACTGGTGGGAATGTAGTGGCATCGAAGCTCTCCGCAAGTTGATCAGCTCTGGGAGTGGTAAAACTCCAAATAGGGCAACCAGCGGCAGAGTCGGTATCATTGCGAGGCACTATCTGCCAGAAGTAAGTGGTTCCAGCTTCCAGAATCGGTGCGTATGTGGTTCCAGCCTGATTAGCTATAAAAGGCGGAGTATCGCTTGTGCCAAAATACACATCATAACTGGTGGGTATGCCACCCGTTGATGCTGCAGCCCAGGATAGGGTTGCATCGGAGAAGGCATAGCCGCCATGCTGAGGATAAATGACTACAGCGGGATCGGGTGATATGGCAGCAAAATCCGGGCCTAAAACGAAATCTATTGTTATTGCTGCGGCAGTGGAAGTTGAGGAATAATTCTCAAAACCAATGTAGTAATTATCTCCAGCCAGAGAGCTTAGATCAACTATATAGTTATTCCAGTTGGAATTAGTCGGCATTGCAATGGGTTCGCCAATCGCTGTCCAATTCGCTCCATCCTGTGAGTGCTTAATCTGGATGCGGCCAATACCTGTAGTAGCGGTAGCGCGAGCCATGAAATTAAGTTGTGAGGTGGCAGTTAATTCCAACATTGGAGTATAGAGCATAGCTGCTGTTGCCGTGGATTTGTAAGCCCCGGCAGTTAAATGATATGGAGTGGTGGTGTTGCGCGTGAACCCCCCTGGGTTACTCCAACCAAGGGGTGGGAATGTCCCCTCAAAGCTTTCCGCCAGTTGGTTTGCTCCGGGAGTGGTAAAACTCCAGATTGCGCTGCTTGCCCCTACTCCATTAGCATTACGTGCTACTATTTTCCAGTAGTATGTACTACCGCCAGCCAAGGTTGGGGCATAAGTCATATCAGCTATATTGGTTAGATATGGAGGATCTGAATTAGTGCCCAAATATACATCATAACTAGATGCCATTCCCTGGCTGTTATTCCAACTGAACGAAGCATCTAACAATGCGATACTTCCATTTGTAGGGAAGACCAATGTCGCTGCAAGGGGAGTATCCAGGGTTTGGGTTACTAAACGCAAATTGGGGCGGTTATAGGTTCTAGATCCGACTGTGGTGGGGAAGGTGGTGTCGGCATATTTATACACAGTCATGTAGTTTGTACTGGTGGAAGTGTAGGTGTGGGTGGGATAGCCGGTATAATAATCTCCATCCCAGTTTTCATAAAAGATCTCCAGGTTGCTGGTGCCATCCCAGGCGAAGGGGGTGCTGAACATCAAATAGTACCAGCCAAGTCCGTTAAAGACCACATCAGCATCATAGACCTGGGTGAATCCAGTGCTGGCGGGATAGCCTGTGCCAGTATCATCGGTTGCTGTTCCATAATTAGGTAAAGTGGTGTGCCGAACGAACACTTTTTGATCTAACATAACATAGTTAGCTGGAGTGTTATAGGCATAGAAGCCAATACCATAAATGTTTTGAGCTCCGTTGAGACCTGCGGTGTTTATCTCAGCAGCAGTATAGATAATCTTGTTCCAGCCGTAGTCGAATAGACCATAAAATGGGCTATAGCTTGTGGAGGAAGTGCCGGTACCAATGGTATAGGTATTGGCAAAAACCGCCATAACTAACAGCAGGAGAAGGCTACATAAGAATAATTTCTTCATCTTTACTCCTTGTTTAGGCTTAATGAAGTTTGGGGTTGGGGTTTAATCACCAGCATTCGGATAGCAAAATCCTCCTGCAGGACCTGTTGTAGGTTGCAAGGTTTGTGAAGGACATATGCCGTCGCCAGGCTCTGCGCTTGCCGTATAATGTGCGATGATTATTTGGGGTAGGCAGAGTGTAGGTTAAAAGCATGTTTCCTCGTTATTTCACTATTGTTTGTTTGCAATGGGGGGGGGTAAGGTTTTGTAATTTGATAAAAGTATAAGCAGTTGTGGATAAAAGTATCCTTGATGGCTGGCAAATCTGCGCAACCAGTCAAAAGTTAGCATTGGGCGAAGTATAAGATCAGTTTTCATTTACTCCCTATGCAAGGTTTTCTCAGCTAATAGTTAAATCACTTACTCAAGCTCAATATAGACTGTGTCGCAACTTCATCTACATCAAACACATAGGCATTAGAGAATGAGCATTAATTCACTACGGTGTCATTGGGGATTATCTAAAAAAAATGTCAAGCAGAATTTTGAAATTTGCTTGAATTTTGATTTAGGTTCCGGGTTTCGGGATTCAAGTGCCGGTTTTAGGTGCCAGGTTTCAGGGGTTTGGAGTTTGTGAGTGATTGGTACCTTTTTAAGTCCAGGAGTCATTACCACCATCCGCATGTTTCAAAGCTACCTCTATCTTTAGCGGCGAGAATGACTCCTGGGCTTACATGGTTACCCCAGCAGACAAGATAGCAGACAAGATGTCCGCTGCTACAACCCCTCATCACTTCATCACCTCATCACCCCAGCAGACAAGATGTCCGCTGCTACAAGGTCATTCACCCCAGTGCTACATCCAGGGTCATCATTAGGGCAAAGCCAAGCATAACCCCCATGGTAGCGAGATGGCCGTGTTTGCCGGCTTGAGATTCGGGGATAACTTCTTCCACCACAACATAAATCATGGCACCCGCAGCAAAAGCAAGAGCATAGGGTAAAACCGGACGGGCGGCAAGAGCCATAACTGCACCCAGCACTCCCGCAATAGGTTCCACCATGCCGGAAAACTGACCCCAAAAGAAGCTTTTCCCGCGGGACATACCTTCCCGGCGCATTGGGATGGATACCGCTGCCCCTTCCGGTAAATTTTGAATGCCAATGCCCAATGCCAAAGCCATGGCTGAGGCCAAAGCTGCATTGCTGCCCCCGTAGGCCAAAGCTCCAAAAGCAACACCAACCGCCAGTCCTTCCGGGAAGTTATGCAGCGTAATGGCAATGAACAGAAGCGTGGATTTGCCCCAAGGACTTTTGATACCTTCTCTTTCCACGCCATCGGGATGAATATGCATGTGAGGAATAAGTAAATCTATAATCCGCAAAAAGAAACCACCAAGTAAAAATCCGATTACAGCAGGATACGGACTGCCGGCACTAAGCTCGATAGCCGGAGCCAATAAACTCCAAAAACTGGCGGCAATCATCACTCCCGCAGCAAAACCCAACATTGTGTCCAACACCGATTGGCGGATGCTTTTGAAAAACAACACAAAACTGGAACCGAGCGCAGTCATGAACCAGGTGAAGAGAGTTGCCAGCAGGGCAAGAACTATGGGGTTGTGTGGCATGGAAACTCCTTAGCTATTTTTTTTCACAGAGAGAACAGAGTTTTTTTGACACAGAGGACACAGAGGAAAAGCAGAGAAAAGCAAAGAAAAACAGAGAAAAGCAAAGAAAAACAGAGAAAAGCAGAGAAAAGCAGAGAGATTTTGCATGATTTTCAAGATTAGTATTCCCTGTGTAAACCTAAGCCAACTATGACGGTGTCGTTCCCGCGGAGGCGGGAATCCAGCCAATTTAACAATTAAGCCCATTTGGCAGATAAACTTCTGTTTATCAACATAATAGATGTGCCTCTACAAAGGGATTTTTCAGGGCTGGATTCCCGCCTCCGCGGGAACGACACGAGGGAGCTTTTTCACAGATAGCATTCTCAATTCTCAATTCTCAATTCTCAATTCTCAATTCTCAATTCTCAATTAATCTTGTTGTGGTAGTTTTCCAGGGCTTCCAGCAAAATCTGGATCACGGCATTGGGATCATCCACCATCAAGCTGCGTCTGTCGCCGTTGTCAAAGGTGATAACCACGTTTCCCAAGGCTTTGGATAGTTCGCGGATTTTGGGAATAACCAAATAGCACTTTCCAAGGTGCTCGTCGTTGTATTCAAAAATGTTTTTCATGGGTTCTCCTTATTTCTCACAGATTTCACAGATGACACAGATAACACCAAAAGCTGTTATTTATCATCTGTCGCCCTTCCAGGGCTGATTTTGGGTCGGTTCAACTTCCTGGGGTTCCGCTATCGCTACACCCCAAGCTATAGCATTTCGCCCTTCCAGGG
>DIXL01000072.1:16557-19964 GCA_002428685.1 Cloacimonetes bacterium UBA6081
ATAGCATTTCGCCCTTCCAGGGCTGTCCCCTGTCCCCTGACTCCTGCCAATTCTCAATTCTCAATTCTCAATTCTCAATTCTCAATTCTCAATTACCTCCCCTGCCCCCTGTCCCCTGACTCCTGTCCCCTGACTCCTGTCCCCTGCCCCCTGTCCCCTGTCTCCTGTCCCCTGTCCCCTGTCCCCTGTCCCCTGTCCACTAATACCTTTTCAAATTACAGGTTTGGTAATACCTTTCGGCAGGGCGCAAGTATTCGGCGGAGTCAAAATCCAGCTCTATCAAAGTGTAATCGGGATCATCGTAGCCGTTGAAGTATTCGTCAAAGAAAAAGCAGCACTCAGAGGCTTCTGCCTTAAGAGCTGCATTGGTAACTATTTTGGCAATTCCGCCAAAGCGAATATAGCCGGTGTGGCCATCTTCCAACAGCGGGACACACACTTCCACAAACTTGTTGTTGGCAATTTGGTTAACCTTGGAATCCCCACTGAAAGTTGCGATATAATAGCGTTCTTCGTGCATAAACATAACCACCGGGCGCACCTTAGGTTTGTTTTTGCCGCTACTGGCCAGATAAACGTATTGATTTTGTTTTATCCAGGCCATTATCTCTTGTTGCAGGGCAGATTCGTTGGTTCGTGCCATAGAAAAAATCCTCTATTTAGGGAAGGAAATACCGGTGATGAAAGCCTGATTTTCTGGATTGGGATTATCGTTTTTGTCGCGAGGCAGACTTTCTATCTTGTGGACGACGTCCATGCCTTTGGTTACTTTGCCAAAGACAGTGTGTTTGCCATCCAGCCAGCTTGCGCCTTCTTTTTTGGTAACGATAAAGAACTGGCTGCCATTGGTGTTGGGGCCGCTATTTGCCATGCAAAGAGTGCCATAGGCCACGGAGGCTTTTAATATCTGGGCATAAATCTTGTCGGTGATGCCGGTTTTTTCGTGGAAGTAATCAACTGTGTGTTTCATCAGGGGAGTAAGAGCTCTTGAGCTTTGACATTCTTTTACCAGAGCATCAATTTCTGCATTGGGAGTGCGATTATTTTGCATGTGAGGGACAATCAGTTTGTTCCAAACCACTTCGGCAGCAGCTTGGTCTTTTATTACTCCAGTAATTTCGGCTCCATTGTTGTAGCATTCGTCCTCAAATTTATATCCAGGGTCTCCGCGTCCGTCATTGCTGCGGTCTGCATCTTTGGTGTTGGGGCATCCGCCTTGAATCATAAAATCCGGAATCACGCGGTGAAAGTAAGTTCCGTTGTAGTAGTTTTCGCTGCTAAGCTTAATAAAATTGGCCACGGTTTTGGGGGCTAAATCCTGCCACAGTTCCAGTTCGATGGTGCCATAGGTGGTTACTATTTCGGTTTTTGTGGTGTTCATGGGTTTTTCTGTCACAATTTCCTCCTGAGGATTTGGGGTAGGGGCGGTTCTGATCTGGCTCCAGATAGTAACAACAGTTAGCATCACGGCTATCAGAATCAGGACAAGAGTAAGGTTTTTGTTTTTCATTATGTCTCCTGTATCTTTCTATTTATTGTGTATTAGTGCTGGGGAGAAGTGTGGCGTCGTTTCTGCCATAAAAAGGAACAAAGTGAACTCCAATTTCCCAGCAGAAAGGACTACACGCGGGAGTGGGGATGTGGCTTAAGGTTGGATCGTGTGTAGTCCTTTCAGCCTTGTAGTTGGGAGATATCCTTGAAATTGGGTGTGGCTGAAACGACTCCACACTTGCTGGCTGAAACCACTCCACACTTGCTGGCTGAAACCACTCCACACTGGACTTGTCGTTCCCGTTTTTTTTATTGTCGTTCCCGTTTTTTTTATTGTCGTTCCCGCTTTTTTTATTGTCGTTCCCGCGGAGGCGGGAATCCAGCCCAGTAATATTTGCCCAAGGAAAAGATATATCCATTTTATCTTAACTCCTTCTCACTATACTGTTTCAGGGATGGAATCCCTGCATCAATTTCTATGTAGCTATAATGTCCCAACCAGTCTCCACAGTTGGCATAAAACCCATTTCCGAGACGTTCCAAAGCAGGATTATGGCTATGCCCCATGATGACGATGTCGGCTTTATTTTGCTTTATCAAACCGGCGGCATAGTGCTTTAAACCTTTGGTTTTAGCGGTTCTCAGGGCTTCATGTTCTTTTCTGGTTCTGCTGCTGCGGGATAGCAAGGTTCCAAGGGACAGTGCTATATCCGGATGTAACAACGCGAATAAATTCCTGATGGTTTTCATCCGGATCAGTTTGCGGTAAAGCTGGTAGCGAAGATCGTTTGTAGTATGTGTGTCGCCATGCTCAAAACGCATCACTTTACAATCAGTTTTGAGGGTAAATCCCTCCGGATGGATTTCACAACCTATAAAATCCGGCAAAAAATTTCCGAACCAAAAATCATGATTTCCGCTGATGAAAATAAGCCGTGCTCCGCTTTCATGCAATTCTGCCATGATCTTAAGCAGGGGAAAATACTGTTTAATAATGGTGTATTTGCCATCCCACCACAAATCGAAAATATCTCCCACCCAAACCACTAAGTCGTATTTTCCCACACAAGTCTTTAAAAATCTAAGTAAAATCTGAGCGTTTGAGGCATCTTCCTGGTTAGAAACATTATATCTATAGTGGCAATCGGAGATAGCTAAGATTTTCATGGTTTGTTCAGGACGTATTGCAGGATGTTTATACCAAATTTCAGGGCTTTTTCACGCACTTCTGGAGGGTCGCTATGCGTTTCAGGATCCGCCCAGCCATCGCTGATATTGCTTTCATAGGTATAAAGACAAATCAGGCGTCCATTATCATCAAAGATCCCAAAAGCTTGCGGCGGTTTATCGTCATGCTTGTGAATTTTGGGAATACCGTTGCTAAAATCAAAAAAACTGGTAAACAAAGGAAAAGAGGGATCAAGTTCCACAAGTTCACGCTCCGGCAAAATACGTTTAATCTCTCTGCGGAAACCGGCATCCATGCCATAATCGTCATCAGCATACAAAAAGCCGCCACGAAGCATCCAAGTGCGCAAATTTTCTATTTCCCTATCATTAAAGCGGATATTACCATGACCGGTAAGATATAAAAAAGGGTAATCGAACAGCTTGGGATCGGTAGCTTTCACCACTGCCTGATCGGTTGGAAAACTGGCATTCATCACGGAATTGGCATATTTTGCCAGATTGGGCAATACTTCCGGATCATTGTACCAATCTCCCCCACCATCATATTGAAGCCTGGCAAAACTGGTTTTAACCGGGTTTTCCACAGCTGCAATCAAACAAAGCATTAAGAGCATGCTCAGGAAAAGTGATAAAGCTCTGTAGCTGCTGACATCTTGTCTGCATAGTTGCGGATATCTTGTCTGCTTAGGTGCTGGAGTGCTGGGGTTAAATCTGGAGTCGATGTC
>DIXL01000072.1:20035-43389 GCA_002428685.1 Cloacimonetes bacterium UBA6081
GGCGACATGGACTACAGATTGCAGTTTGGATATTGCGTGTGGGTGTGTTGTGTGTAGTTTTTTCATCGTGTGTAGTCCTTTCAGCTTTGAAATTTGGAGATAGGCATGTAATTGGTATTGGCTGAAACGACTCCACACGATGAAACGACTCCACACGATGAAAGGAATCCACACTTGCATGCCACAAGCCGATCGGGAGATCGGCTTCCCTACGGTTTTTTCCATTGTCGTTCCCGTTTTTTCCATTGTCGTTCCCGCGGAGGCGGGAATCCAGCCCCTTACTGAACCCAATCTCTTTGAATCCCGCCAATCCAGTCATCTGAGTTCTATTATCACTTCTCACAATCAATTCTCAATCTTCAGGTCTATGCACAACATTGCCCCATCCACAACTGCATAAAAGCAATTGGCAAAGCTATCGTAGGTGGAAAGTGCTGCCAAATCCTGTTTCAAGGTAAGGCTGCTCAGGGTTTCACCCCGGTTGGGATCAATTATACTGATTCCCCGTTGAGAAGGCATTACCACAATGCTTCTATCCAAACGCGGATCGTCGGTGCTTTGGATTTCGCAGAGCACAAACAGATTGCCCTTTATGCTTTCGGTAGGGAGGTTTTGTTCCCAAAGCTGTGTACCGTCCTCTTTCAGGCCAAAAACCTGTTGATTGGACAAACTGACTATCAGATTTCCCTGGCTGATTTGGTAATGACCTATCTTGGCTGGGAAGGTTTTGCTCCATAGCAATTGACGTCTTTTTTTATCATAAGCATTTAATTGGGTATTACTGGCCAGATAGATAGTGCCGAGATTAAAGATTGGTGCCAGGCTGATTTCATAGGGCAGATTTGTAGTCCAGGCTATCTGCAAGCTGATATTGCGTGCCGGCAGATTTACGATTCTATCCATATACTTGCGCACTTCTTCGGTATTGATATTCAGATTGGTAGGAATTTGTTCCAATCTCAAGGTTTTTTCCTCGCGAAAACTGAGCCGCAGTTTATGCACCAGTTGATCTATACTACGGTTGCCAAACATCATATAAATGGCGGTTAGCACAGAAATCGTAAGCAGTATTATGCTGCTAATTTGTAACCGGGAGAGAGAGCGTTTTTTAGGCTTTATCAGTCTTTCACGACCGTCCAGAATCAACCACAGGGGATTATCTTCCATGGCATAGCTTTCTATTAAAGTATCAATAGTGCCGGGATCACTAACTTTCGGCAGAATCTTATTAGCCAGTTCGCCATTCAGGATTATTAAACGTTGGTTATCGGCAATGTAAAGTCTGTGGGTTTTAAAGATGGGATCGCTATCGGCCATCCCAAATAAATTTAATCCCTGCATGGATTGGACTTGGTGGTATTTCCAGTCTTTACCCACAGGTGAAATTTTTTTGCTGTCTACCAGGAGGCTGAAGATGCGTCCAAACTGCACATAGTAAAGCTCGTGATCAAACAGCACTCCAAAATACAGGGAAATCCCTTTTTCTATCAAAGAGGTCCTGCGAAGCCTGGCATGAAGTTTCCAGTGCAAATCGCTAAAAAATCGTTTCAGCCATTTTTCAATTTCCAGGCGTGATATATTTGCAACGGCAGAGTTTATGATCTCCAGCTTAATTTCAGCTACAATCTCTTCCAGCGCATTATCTTTTTCGGGATGCCAGGTTAGCAAAAACCAGGCATAACGCCCATCGCGGGAGGCGTTAAATTCGCATATACTGCGTGGAGGAGAGGCTTCACGGCTTTGCAGTGAGATCATTTTTTAGCTCCACCACTTAAAGAAACTGCGCCAGGTAACTCTGATGCAGCTTGGCAAATCCAGCAGCATATTGGTGTAAGATGCGTTAGCCAAAGGGCACCAGCACTGTTTTTTGTGGATGCTGCGGCGTTCCAGTTCTGCTTCTGGCGAGAACCATATTTTACGGAAGTTATATCTGGTTTTTCGTAAATTACCCAAAGAGTTAGCCTTGATGCAGCAGCTCCATAGGTCGCCATCGGGAGAAATCTGAGCCGAGGCAATGCTGGAATAGCAGGGGATTATCTGCTTTTTATCACGCATAATTTTTTTCACTAAGTTGTAATACTCTATTCTAAAGGCCATGGTTACCTTTGCCATGCCTTTAAAACTGCTATTTTTTATGCGATGAATCAGATAGTCCACAGCACTTTTATAAGAAACCAACGAGGGTGTGATATCCGCTCCAATAGTATCCAATTCCTCTCTTTCTTCCGCAATTTCCGTAATATAGCTATCGGGATTAAAACGCATCAATTCATTGGCAATAGAGGGAAAGGTATCCACGTTAAAACGTGAGATAACCGTATGGATTCCAACATTCAAATTCGAAAGTTTTAGGGCTTTTAAACCATGAAAAGTGGAAATGGCTTTTTTATAGTTACCCGGAACGTTGCGGATTGCATCGTGCTGTTCTTCTATGCCATCAATAGACACGTTTATGGTAATCTGCGCTTTGGGGCAGGCTTTGGCAATGGCTTCGGTTTTATCTACAATGGTTTTTACCAGCAAACCATTGGTAGGAATGTTGATAATGCGCGGTTTGGATACTTTGTAAATCTCAGAGACAATTTCTACAATGTCGCTACGCAAAAAAGGCTCACCCCCGCTAAAAGTGATCCAATAAGGCGAGTGGCCTATGTTCTTAAAAATCTGCCTGTATTCGTCCACTGTGAGGTTCTTGGCTTGTTTTTTCCAAATCTTGCAGGTATTACAGCGGGAATTGCAGGTGTATAGCAGGCTTACAGTATAATTCATGGGCATAAGCCTGGGTATTCCCAAGTGCTTCATCAGCCAATACCCAATTATGCGAAAAAATATATATATCATTTACTTAGCTCCGGTTCCCTGGTTTTTGGCTGAGGTGGCAATATCCCAGGCAAAGGGATTTTTGCCTTTTGCATAATAATCCCAGCTACCCAAAGCCCGGCAGTAAAGCTCTAAGGCCATCACAGCCATAAGTTTTATCAGAGTTTGGGGGTTTTCCTTTATTTCTGCCAAAGTAACCCTGAATAAAGTAGATTGATTTTGCGAACTAACGCTGTAATTCTGTTTTGCTTTTAACCACAGATGCCCATTTTGGATGCGGCGGCGTTGTTTGATGAAGTCTGTGATATTCGCCGGTCCTTTATTGTGAATAATAGCTTTGGGAATGTATTTCAGTTTCAGCTTTTTGCTTTTGATAATTGCCTCTATGCTGGCTTCATCCACGGCAGAATCAGCAGGAATTGCGTCCATCAGCTTGCGGAAAGCAATCATTTCTCCCAATTTGGGTGAGATCAATGCCATCCTATGATGCAGCTTCCACAGCAAATGCACGGCATAGCCCACAAAACTATCCTGGCTGTTTTCAGGAATAGGACGTCCGCCACTGGCACCAATTTTGGGATTGGCAAATGCGGTTACAAGCTTTTCAATGGTGTCTGCGGCAGGCAGAACATCACCACTGATAATCAGGCAAATCTGCTCCTTAGCTTCGGACAAAAACAGGTTTATGGCAGCCGATTTCCCCTCTCTTTTGGCTTGAGTTAAGAGCTGCACTTTGTTATATTGCTCTGCAAAGGCAGCTACAATTTCATCTGTCCCATCTGTACTGGCACTGGATACCACTATAACTTCGCTGATTTCACAAACGTTCAGCTTGGATGACATGATAGAATCCAGCAATCTGCCGATATTGCCGGCTTCATTATGTGCAAAGATGCCTATTGAGCAGTATATTTTATCCATAACTCAGGTGGAAAGGTTACTTTTTTGGTTTTGCACAATTTCCTTGTGCAGAGCGTCCAGGATCCCGTTGATAAATTTACCGGTGGGTTCGCTGCAATATTTTTTGGCAATTTCAATGGCTTCGTTAATTATTACAGGGGGAGGCGTATCGGTAAATAGTAGCTCATAAGCCGCCACGCTAAGAATGCTTCTATCCAGATGAGCAATGGTTTTCAAGCTCCAGTTATCGGTAAGTTTATCAATCTCTGCTTCGATGTTTTCTATATTTATTATGGTGTTTTTCACCAATTCATCCGAAAATGCATATACCGAAGATGAAGAGGAAATGTTTTCTGAAGCAGCCAGATTAATTAGTATTTCCGGGTATTCATTCAAGAGCCCGTATTCTCTAAATTCCTGCGAAATTTCGGCAAAGTCCAGTGAATATAAACACTGAACGGCCATTTCGCGAGCTTTACGCCTTTGTCCCACGTTTAATCTCCGTCAGCAAACCCAGCATTTCCAAAGCAGCACTGGCAGCACTGAAACCTTTGTTTCCGGCTTTGGTTCCTGCTCTTTCGATTGCCTGCTCCACACTATCGGTGGTTAAAACTCCGTAGATCACAGGTTTACGTGTTTCCAGGCCAACCAAAGCAATGCCCTTGGTTACTTCTGCGCTCACATATTCAAAATGAGGTGTGGCTCCACGAATTACAGCTCCCAGGCAAATAACCGCATCAATATCGGCTTTCAGGGCAACCTCTTTGGCTATGAGAGGGATTTCAAATGCACCCGGAACCCAGATGACACTGATGTCTTCGTCTTTTACTTCATGGCGGAGCAAACAATCAATGGCTCCATCCAGTAATTTATGCCCGATGAATTCGTTAAAACGACTGACTACCAAGGCGATTCTGTAACCCTTGGAAACAAGATTTCCTTCTATTACTCTCATATTTAGCTCCTTGTATTACGATATCTCTTCTCTAAGAACCCATTATTTGAAGATAGGGAATTAGTTCAAGGAAAATCTTAGTTTGTTGTAGTTTCGCTACTGCTTACAACCTTACAATTTCCCTGGGACATTAGTGTCTTGTCAGCCAATAGTTTTCACACAGCCTCGTCAGTGGGGGATGGGAATAACTGAACTTATTTTAGCCATTTGTCATAAGTTGTGGGAGTAACAAGTTCAATTTCTTTAACTTCATAAGCACTTAGAAAACTTTGCGATATACGGAATTTGCGGGTAGGATTCCATTTCATTTCATAAGCGTAGTATGCACCTCCACTTTCTTCAATGTAATCAATTTCCTGTTGCAGGGTTGTGCGCCAAAAATAGCTGTTAGCATAAATCATGTTGTTTGCCAGGTATTTCCTTCTTTCTGAAACAAAATAGTTCTCCCACAGCGCACCTGTGTCTGATCTTGATTCCAGAGAGTTGTAATTGCCAATTATCGAATTGCGGATGCCATTATCATAAAAATAGACTTTTGTACCGCGTTTAATCTCAGAGCGCAGGTTCCTTTTTAAGGCAGGTAACCTGAAAACAATGTAAGCACTTTCCAAAAGTGAGATATACTTTTCCACTGTGTGTTTGTCTGCGTCCACCAATCTGCTAATTTCACTGTTTGACACTTCATTTCCAACCTGATAAGCTAAAGCACGCACTATCTTCTCCAATAAAGGGGGCTTTTTTAGCTGTTCCAAAACAAAAAGGTCTTTATATAAATAGCTGTCTGCAAGCAATTTAAGAATCTCCAGCGGACTGGTATGGGTTACCACTTCTGGATAGCAGCCAAATATCAAACGCTGGCTTAACAGACGCTTTTCCGCCATTTTACCTTCATGAGCTGCAAGTTCCGAGAATGATAATGGGAAAAGATGGAATTCGTATTTTCTCCCAGTTAAAGGTTCTTTGAACTTCCCGGTAAGTTCAAAGGCAGATGAACCAGTGGCAATAACTTGTATGTCAGGATAATTATCCACTATTAGTTTGATTGTAATTCCAATATCAGGAATTCGCTGTGCTTCGTCTATAAATACTATCTTGCTATTTCCGATCATGGCTTTAAACCCAGTGGATGAGATGCCTGTAAGTTCTAAGCGCACATCTGGTTCATCACCATTATATATAACCTTAGCCTCGGAATAATCCTTTAGCAATTCAGTAATAAGTGTGGTTTTCCCTGATTGCCGGGGACCATAGACTATAATGGCTTTCCCTTGGAACATCCTCTCTTGAATTTGTTTACTGAGTTCTCTGTTAATCATATCTACCACCTTGAGGTTAATCTCAGATATGCACGGAGTTCAATCCGCCATCTCTGATTTGCTTTTTACCAATAATTTAATGGGCGGCTTGGAATTCAGTCCGTGCATATACTTGGGTACATGTTTTTGGAGTCCAATTGGCCACATAAATTGATCATAAGTAGAGAGTTATCATGGCCAATTGAACTCCAAAAACATCATCCAAGTAAGTATCTGAAGCAGTGCATTTATGTCAAGGAAAAAAATATGAATTTGGCGTTTTAAATCCCCTTTTAATATACTATTTGGGGATTTAAAACGCCAGATTTCATGCTAAAGTATGGGGCAAATATCGGTTATTTAACTGTGCCTGTTACCTTTAGCTTGTTGGTGTCCCAACCATTAGTTGTGAGGGAAGCAGTAATTTCTTGATAGTTTGCTTTATCCATTTCAGGGCTACGGGAAAGTATCCACAGATATTTTTGCTTGGGATCGCTGACTACTGTTGTGTCAAACTTGGTTTGTCGCAAATAGTATTGGGGTGGCAATCTCCCGATTGCCACAAGCCGATCGGGAGATCGGCTTCCCTATGCTTGACATGACACTACTGTGTAGTTATAGTTTTTATCCAGCTTCACAATCCAGTAATCACCCGTAAAAGGCCAGAAGAAACGCACTTTAAGCTTGGAATTGCTTTTATCCACGCTCCAGGCTTTGGCAGTGGCTTGTTTCTTGATTTTGGTTCCGGCTTTGTCTTCGTAAGCGGTGTTCACTACGTTTATTTTGCCTTTTCCATCTAAACTGTATTCTGCTGTGGTAAGGCCAAAACTTAAAGGCTGAAAACTGGTGGGGAAATAGGCAATCTGATACCATCTGCCCAGGTAGCGGTTCAAATCCACACTTTTTACTGTGGTAACCGCATTTAGACTCAATGTGATAAGACTGATAATCAGGATTATCGGGATTCTGTAGGTCAAGTGGATAAACCCCGGTCGGCAGTTTTTACAAAGTTGATAAAGATCAATTGTTCGGGGCTTAGATTGTCCATGCTTTCTGCTTTTGCCAGAGCTTGGCTGATATTTAGTTTACTGCGGTAAAACAGGTTATAAATTTCTTTTATAGCTGCTACTGTTTCAGAGCTAAAACCTTTGCGCATTAAACCGACGCTGTTTAAGCCAACAGTTTTGTAGGGATTCCCTTGCCCGCGTGAATAGGGAACTATGTCCTTTTTAAGTGCCGAAGCCCCACCCACAAAGGCATGGGTGCCAACATGCACAAACTGATGAACTGCTGTTATACCTCCTATTATGGCATAGTCGTGAACATGCACATGACCGGCAAATTGCACCACATTGGCAATCACACAGAAATTTCCTATCTGGCAGTTGTGGGCAATATGAACGTATTCCATTATCAAATTGTTGTTGCCAACCACAGTGTCTTCTTCCATCTGGTTGCTGCGGTTTATGGTTACGAATTCGCGGATGGTATTGTGGTTGCCAATGCGCAGTCTGGTAGGTTCGTCTTTAAACTTAAGGTCTTGCGGATCTGTGCCCAAAACTGCATAGGGTGAAATTTTATTGCCATCGCCAAGCATAGTGTGTCCATCGATTATCACATTTGATGCCAGGACATTGTCTTTGCCCAAAACCACGTCTTTGCCGATTTGGCAATAGGGACCAATTATGCAGTTTTCGCCAAGCGTTGCACCTTCATGAATAATTGCAGTTGGATGAATTTGGTTCATTTCTCTCTCTCCATAATCATGGCCATAAAGTCGCCTTCGGCTACTTTCTCTCCGTTTACATAGGTTTCACCGTGCATTTTTGCCAGGGAACGTTTTAAGGAAAGCACTTTCAGTTCATAGCGCAGCGTGTCACCCGGCATCACGGGTTTGCGAAATTTTACATTATCGATACTGGCAAAGTAAGCCACATGATTTTGAGGGTTTTCGAATTGATTTAGCAGCATGATGCCACCAGCTTGGGCCATGCCCTCTATAATCAGCACTCCCGGCATAATTGGATGGCCGGGAAAATGCCCTTGGAAAAAAGGCTCGTCAATAGTAACGTTTTTGATGCCAACCAAGGATTCGCCGGGGACAAATTCGATAATCTTATCCACCAGCAGGAAGGGATAACGATGTGGAATTATGCGCATGATGGCATTTATATCGAATACAACGTCGTTGCTCTTGCCCTTCTGATACATCTTTTTCAGCTCGTTTTTCTTTTGCATTTGACGTAGTTTTTTTACCAGCTCCACATTGGTTTTGTGTCCACTCCGCGCTGCCAGAATGTGGGCTTTTATCGGCAAGCCCAAAAGAGCTATGTCGCCCAGTAAATCTACCACTTTGTGGCGGACAAATTCGTTTTGATAGCGCAAGGGGTGGCTGTTTAAGATGCCTTCGGAAGAAACGGTTACGGGTTTATGATAACCAAACACATCCTGCAGATGCTTCAGCTCTTCATCGCCGATATTAGGCTCTGCAATTACCAGGGCATTTTCCAGCGAACCACCTTTTATCAGCCCTCTTTCTTTCAGATGTAGTATTTCGTTGATGAAACAAAAAGTGCGCGCTCCGGCAAATTCCTTTTCGTAAAAATCCAAGCTGGGTAACCAAGTGTATTGCGTTCCCAGATAGGGGTGTTTGTAATCTATCATAAAGGTTATTTTTAGCTCGTTGGAAGGCACAATCACCACATCCACATTGTCTTCCGGGGCAGAAAAGCTGATGGGAGAATCCAGTTCAAAAAAGATGCGTTCGCTATCTTGTTTCACCAAACCGCACTGGCGCAGTAGATTTAAGAAAACATAAGGGGAACCATCGGCAACCGGAGCTTCGGGACCGTCTATTTCGATGCGGATGTTGTCTATCCGAAGTCCCTTTACAGCAGAAAGAACATGCTCGATAGTGCCAACTGTGGCTCCATCTATGCCAATTGTGGTTCCGCGGGAAATATCCACAACATGGTCTATATCAGCAGGGATTTGAGGTTTATTGGGCAAATCGGTGCGGATAAAAACGATGCCTTCTTCCGGGGTTGCAGGTTTAAACCTGATTGTGGTGATTTCTCCGGTGTGTAGTCCTATGCCTGTGTATGAGGCCTCGCCACCAATGGTGTGTTTGTATTCCATAAGGTCTCCTTAAGTGTCTTCCTTTTTGGCTTTTGTAAACGCACGATACATCTCGGGTATATGCTTTTGAATTGCTATAATGCGCTTGGTGAGATTGGCCTCCATTGCAGGAGTACCAAAATACCGCCCCTTTTCCGGAATATCGTGCACTACTCCGGATTGAGCACCAACCATGGCATAAGAGCCTATGGTTAAATGGCCTGCTACCCCAACCTGTCCAGCCAGATAAACGTAATCACCCACTATGGTGCTTCCGGCTAAACCTACCTGAGAACACAAAATGCTGTGTTCACCGATAACGCAGTTGTGGCCAACTTGCACCAGATTATCTATCTTGGTGCCGTTGCCAATTTTGGTGCTACCCAAAGTAGCGCGATCTATGCAACTGTTTGCCCCGATTTCCACTCCGTCGCCAATAACAACATTACCAACCTGCGGAATCTTTTGCTGTTCTCCATTCATCAGCATAAAGCCAAAACCATCCGCACCTATGACAACGCCACTATGCAGGATGCAGTTTTTGCCTATAAAGCAATCTTCATATACTGTTACGCTGGGCAATAGCTTTGTGCCTGCTCCAATGGCCACATTTTGGCCGATGGAGCAGCCTTCGGAAATGATTGCGCCTTTTCCAAGGGTGCAGCCACTGCCTATCACCACATTTGGCCCGATCGCAACTTCACCTTCATAGCGAATGTCGTCCGCTATTACTGCGCTGGGATGTATATTGTAAGCTCTGTTTTTATTATCCAGGCGTAGCCAGTAGGTAATCAAAACCATCAGCGCAAAATAGGGCTTATCAACCACTAATAAGCTTCTGCCCTGTAATTTTGGGGCATAATCAGCAGTAGTGATAATCAATCCGGCCTTGCTTTGTTGAACACTATCCAGCTGCTTCTCTTGTTCCAAAAAGACTATGGTGTCTGCATCGGCCTCTGAGGGCTCACTAACCTTGTTCAAAGGCCTGCCATCACCTTGGAGATTTCCTCCACAAATTGAAGGCAACTGCTGGGCATCAAGGGTATTTATAAATAGTTTCATTAGAACTTTTCTGGCTCTTTATAATCTTCTGGCGGCTTTATATCAGCAGGAGGTGGAGGAGGGGAAAAACCGGGATCTGTAGGCGCAGGTTCGGTTGGCTTTACTGTGTCTTTGTTCAATTCCTGCAAAATTTGCTCTGTGATGTCTATGGAAGGAGCGGCATAAAGCACGCTGCCCATACTGATATCAAAAATCATGGTATATTTTTCGTCTTCGGCAGTTTTCTTAATTAGATCGTGGATCTTTTTAGTCAGGGGATCAATCAATTCACGGTAGCGTTGTTCCGCTTTGCCATTATCACCAAAGAACTCTTCCAACAGGCGACCCGCATCGGCTTTTTTTGTATCAATCAGCCCGAGTTTTTCACGCTTGGTGGCATCATTCATGGTTAGCTTACGGATTTCAAAATCCCGTTCCATCTGCTTTATTTCATCGTCTAATGTTTTTATCTGGCTGGTCCAGTTTTGCTTGTCCAGGGCAAACAAACGGGCTACTTCAGCAGCCTCGTTGCTATCCAAAAGCAATCTGTCTGTATTCACATAACCAAGCTTACCCGCTTGAGAAAAGCAAAGGGCAGACAAACCAAGCAGAATTGCTATTATCAGTATTTGTTTGGTCATTGTAACTCCTTAGTCCTTAATAGGATAGATAGGTTCTAATACTTTTACTGCACGCACATCATCAACTCTGCGAACCGGTGTGCAAAGTGGTGCATCATGCAATAGTTCTGGATTTTCCCGGCATTCTTTGGCAATTTCTATCATAGCCTCGGCAAATGCATCCATGCTATCCAGACTTTCTGTTTCGGTGGGTTCCACCATCATTGCTTCCGGAATGATGAGCGGGAAATATATCGTAGGCGCATGAAATCCTTTATCCAAAAGCCTTTTAGCTATATCAATTGTAGAGATGCCCTGCTCCTTTTTTTGTTTGGTGCCGTCCATCACGAATTCGTGCATGCAGAATTCTGTGTGTTCAATGTGATATTCCGGCTGCAAACGCTTCATAAGATAGTTTGCGTTCATAATAGCATTTTCGGAAACGCGGCGCAAGCCCTTTGCTCCCAGCATTTTTATATAGATGTAAGCACGAACCATAATGGCAAAGTTGCCATAGAACGTATGCACCTTGCCTATGGAAGTTGCCTCATGTTTGTAATCCAGATAGTAGCCATGATCATTTTTATCTATCATCGGCACAGGCAGATAAGGGATTAGCTTTTCTACTACGCCAACAGGTCCGCAACCGGGTCCACCTCCCCCATGGGGAGTGGCAAAGGTTTTATGCAGATTAAAGTGCATCACGTCAAATCCTATCTTACCAGGCTGCACAATGCCCAAAAGAGCATTCAGATTAGCCCCGTCCATATACATCAGGCCGTCCACAGCGTGCATTATTTCTGCAATTTCCTCAATCTGGTTTTCAAATAGTCCCAAGGTGTTGGGATTGGTTAGCATGAAACCGGCGGTGTTTTCATCCACCAGTTCTCTCAGTTTGGCAAGGTCACAGCGGCCGTCTGATTTGGATTTCAGCTCTACCACGTCGTAGCCAACTAAAGCACAGGTGGCAGGATTGGTGCCATGAGCACTGTCTGGGATTATGATCTTGGTTTTATGCGTATTGCCTTTGGCTTTGTGATAGGCAGCAATTATCTTGATTCCGGTAAATTCACCTTGAGCACCGGCAACAGGTTGCAGGGTAACTTTGGCCATTCCGGAAATTTCGGCCAGATCGCTTTGCAGCTCATAGAGCAATTCCAATGCGCCTTGCAGAGTGGCTTCCGGTTGGTAGGGATGCAGATTGGCAAAGCAGGTGTGCCGCACCAGGGTCTCATGAACTTTGGGATTATACTTCATAGTGCAAGAGCCAAGGGGATACAAACCCTTTTCTATAAAGTGATTCTTGTGGCTGAGCGCAATGTAATGGCGCATCACATCCATCTCACTTACTTCCGGCAGACGCGCAATCTTTTCGCGTTGCAGCTCTTTGGGAATCAAGCTGTCCAGATGTGTGTCAATTTCACGCTTGGGCAGGCTTACGCCTTTGCGACCCGCAGTGCTGTATTCAAATATGGTTTGACTCATTTCACCACCTCCTGCATCGCTTTTACCAGGGCATCTATATCGGCCTTACTTTTCTTTTCTGTTACCGCAATCAACAAGGCATTCGGTTTACCAAAGGCTGCCATATCAACCCCCGGATAAATAATGCGGGGCAACATCAGCTTGATGAGCTGGCTGGCCGGTTTGGGAGTGTTTATCACAAACTCCTTAAAGAAAGGAGCTTGGGGATAGGCGAGGCTGATACCGGGGATTTTGCAGAGTTCCACCGCAGCATAATGAGCCTTTTGAGCAGATTGGGTGGCAACTTCTTTCAAACCTTCCCGTCCCATCAGACACATGTAAACCGTTGCAGCAAGCGTGCATAAGGACTGGTTGGAGCAAATATTGGAGGTTGCTTTATTACGGCGAATATGTTGCTCTCTGGCTTGCAGAGTCAGCGCATAAGCCTTGTTTCCATCTTTATCCAGGGTGGCACCAACAATACGGCCTGGCATCTGACGGGCATTATCCAGCTTCGTGGCAAAAAAGCCGAAAAGCGGTCCGCCCATATACATGCTATTACCAAGAGCCTGACCTTCTCCCACCACGATATCTGCATTGTAGCCTGCAGGAGGATTGATAATCCCCAAAGAAATGGGATCAACACAGGCTATCAAAAGGCATTTGGGCTTAGCATGGATGATGGCATCCAATTCGCTAACAGCTTCCAGATTGCCATAAAAATTGGGGTTTTGAACCACTACGCTGCCGATTGTATCATCCAGCATGGCTTCCAAGGCTTTCAGATCAATGCGTCCGTCTTTTTCCGGGGCAGTTAGCAGTTCCACGCCTATGCCTTCGGTATATACTTTTATCACTTTTACAAATTCCGGATGCAGCGTGGCAGGTAAAATGGCCTTCATCAGTTTGTTTTTACGCACTGCCATCAGGATTGCTTCGGCCACGGCACTGGCTCCGTCATACAAACTGGCATTGGCTATTTCCATGCCCGTAAGCTCACAAATCATGGTTTGATATTCATAGATAAACTGCAATGTTCCCTGGCTAACTTCTGCCTGATAGGGGGTATAGGCTGTAAAAAACTCCGGCCGCGAAACTATTGTATCCACAGCAGCAGGGATAAAGTGATCATAAACACCGGCACCCAAAAAAGCATTGGCACTTCCCGCGCAGATGTTCTGGCAGGTTTGGGCTTTTATCTTGTTGGTAATTTCCAGCTCGGATAAGGGTTCATCCAGATTCAAAGGCTTATCAAGACGCAATTTGGCAGGAATGGAGGATATTAAATCCTCAAATTTCTGCACTCCGATTACTGATAGGATTTTTTGTCTATCTCTATCTGTATTAGATATATAGGGCATATTCGCTCCTTATGCACCGTGCATTAAAATAATAGTTTTTTGCAACTCTATTTTATCCTTGGATTATGTCAATGGATTTCCTCTGATTGTGTGGGTTTTTACCACCGGGAACACCGAAGACACCGAAGAATAGGGACACGGATTTGAAGCATTTAGCGAATTAACCCGGATAAAATTTAACCACCGGGAACACCTAAGACCCTTGGATTAGTTATTGGGAAGCACGCAGATTCCGCAGATTTACTACTATTTAATTTGCGAAATCTGCGCAATTTGTGCGCTTCGCTAAAAAGCATCTGTGTTAATCCGTTTAATCCGTTCATTCCGTGTAACCATTAATTATGACTCTTAAAAGAAAGTCTTGACTTCTATGGCTTCGCCGGATTTTGGGAAGAAAGTTTAGTTGTGAGGAAAGAACATGGAGAACATCCGCATTGGCATAGTAGGAAACATCGGCGTGGGCAAATCCACCTTTATAGCAGCAGCAAGTTCCGCACCTCTGAATAAGGTTCTAACCTCTGTATATCCAAAACCAAATGGTTCTGAAGGGGTTTTTGCCTTTCCGGAAAAATTCAATCCCATTGTCCTTGATTCTTTTTACCGCGATCCCGTTGCCAATGCCTTTATGGCGCAGATAGAATTCTTCAACGGCCGTCTCGACCGCCAAAAGCTTATCCATTCCTGCCGCGGAATCGTGCTGGAAGACCGCACTCTGGCAGAGGATTATCACATATTCGGCAAAGCCCAGCGCATCCTGCAGAATATGTCTGAACCCGAATTCATTGCCTACCAACGCACCTACAGGCTGATGACCGAACAGATAAAAGAACCCGACCTCCTGGTTTATTTCAAGGCAGACGTTCCCACTCTGCTGGAGAGGATTAAAGAGCGCGGCCGCGCCAGCGAGCTTGCCATTCCCCCCAGCTACCTGGAATTGCTGAATAATCTCTACGAGGATTTTATTGCGCATCATGTAGGCTGTCCTGTGCTGATAATTGATGCGGACAAAGCCGTGGAAAAGGCAGAATGGCAACGCCGCACGGTCCATCTGGTGGCTGAGCAGGTGAAAGCTTTGGGACTTCGCGTCTCCAGCCCCGGCATCAGCCAATGGGTAACCTTGCCGCAAACCGAAGCCACGCTGAAAGCCATAGATGTGGAGCGCAACCTGGAACAATACCTTGCCGAACACCCGAAACTGATCACCATAGCCGGCAATGTGGGCTTGGGTAAATCCACCCTCACCGCCATTATGGGACGCAGCCTGAAGATAAACACCCTGTACGAAAAACCGGAAGAGAATCCCCTTTTGGAACAGTTTTTGGGGGATAAGAAAACCTATTGCTACAATCTTCAATTGCATTTTCTGGAAATGAGAGCCCAGCAACGCCGCCTCGGTAAAAGCGGCGACGGAAGCTATGTGAAAGACCGTTCCCTGCCCGAAGACCTGCTGGTTTTCTGCAACCAGTTCCATGCAGACGGCTTGCTGACAGATGACGAGCTGGATAATTTGCTTACCCAATTCCAAACCGTCAACCGCCAGCTTCCCTCCTCCGACCTGATAATCCTGCTACAAGGCAGTCCCTCCCTGGCTTGGGAACGCATTCAGCAACGCGGCAGAGAAATGGAGATTGAAGGAGGCTGGAATCTCACCGAAATAAACAACCTGAACCACTGGTACAAAGCCTACGGCGCAAACGTGGTTAAGCTCGGTTTTCATCACGGCTCAGTCCTCGAAATAGACGTAGAAAAGCTGGATTTAACCAACCGCATCCACGTTGGCTATATCTTCGAGCGCGTGCTGGAAATCCTTAGGAACCAAGATTAGTACTTTGCTTTCTTCACTTATTCCTTTCCGTCATTCCAGCGTAGGAGACTATGTGAAAGCACTTCTGAGCGGCATCCTGAGTCCCGGCGGGACGACATTTCAGATAGTATACGCACACAATAAAACTACCTCGAGTCCCAGCGGGACGGTATTTTAGACAAGCACAAGATGTCCAACTTCCAAACAATTAAGTGTCTTTTATGCCGTCCCGAAGGGACTCATAAAGGTTTCTCAGGATCGCATAATACTATCTGAAATGTTGTCGCATCTTCCTTGACAAAATGAATACAATAATGATCAGTGTATCTTTACAAAACTTAACCATGGAGTCGAGAAGATATGAAGTTTAGCATTCTGTTCATAATGGCTTTGCTATCAATATCGCTATTCGGGGTTGACCTGCATGATGAACTCGCTTTAGAATATTTTAACCTAAGCTATTCAGATTCTCTCATCTATAACGCATTAGACAATGTAATAAGACCTGAGGTTTATGCATATGTAGATTCCATTGTAGAAAACTGGTTCAAGGATCCACTGTATTGGGATAAAGCAAAAAGTGAAATCAGAAGTGTACATACATCAAGGTACAGGATAACACACTTCAAGACATATTGTCTGCCCATAATCAAAGAGCATTATTCTATCAATGATCTAAAGGAGATAAATGCCATACTCACTACTCAGGGAGATAATGCCATTAATTACAATTTGCTTCGAGGAAAAACAGATATCTTTGCAGAAACGATAGATGTTTTCAAGACACAATTAAAGAAGGGATCGAAGGGAACCCTTACTCTAGCCTGGCCAAAGGATCCTCATAATCCTGATAAGCTTGGTGAAAGGCCAATATTAGATTATTTCGATTTTGGCTATAGTGAGCCTCCTATTCTAACTGAAGAGCTTAAAATTGAGTATCCGGAAGCTGCAAGGAAAGCGAATCTACAGGGGACAGTTATTTTACAAGTGGAGTTTTGCCGAGATGGCAGCATAGGTGATATTTTTGTGCTAAGATCTTTTCCCGGGCTTGATGAAGCTGCCAAGGAATCAGCCCGCAAAATTAAGTTTCAACCTGCTGTTCTGGAAGATGAACCGGTAGGTTGCATGCTTATCATACCAATTGAGTTTGCGCTAAAACGAAGATAATTATACTCCGTGAGTTACATTTAACTTTTATCTTATTTAATCCTGATATCAGCTTTCAAACAAGGTTTAACCATTAACGCTTAACATGTAACTTTAATTTCTACAGTTCGCTGACCAAGCCCTCCCAACCCTTCACACGTTTTAACAGCCCTGCCTCCACCGCTTTCTGGATGCTGATGCAAGGCAGATCGTGAGCATAGATGTAGTCCCGCATTATCGTGCGCAAGTCCACCCCGGGATATGCCTTTTCCACCAGATACATCAGCTTGGTATATAGGCAAGTCCAAGCCCTAAGCGGGCTGCGGTAATGGTTCCGAATCCCGTCATAAACCTGCACATAGTTCCGCAGATCCTGCTTATAGGCTTCGGATGGCTCCAGCTTCCAGATATTTGCAGATTTGCTGCCAATCGCTGGACGAGGGGTTGCACACCATCGCTATGAGATGTCGCTCTCAAGGAGCTTGGGAAGCTGGATTCCCGCCTCCGCGGGAAAGACAAGTGTGAAACTCGAGCTTTGGGGAGTACTGGCAATTATTCAACGATCCCGACAAGTGTGAAACTCGAGCTTTGGGGAGTGCCGGCAATTATTCAACGATCTCGACAAGTGTGAAACTCGAACTTTGGGGAGTACTGGCAATTATTCAACGATCCCGTTTAGAGTGCTTCCTTACTACCATTCCCATATCATTGCCATATCATTCTCAACAACATTGGGAATGATGTGGCAATGCTTCCTGAATTAGTCCAGGGGCGGCTTTTTGGCAGGCAAGGCAAGCTAAAGGCAAGAAAGTCCCTGCATTCCATCAAACCAAGACCTCAGCATACCAAAAACTCCGGCACACAGCACCCCAATACCAAAAAAAAACTTGCCTGATAAAGCATCCCTCAAAACTATGTCCCCAAATTTGATTTCAGGCTTGCGGTTTTCTGCAGGCCATTGGGAGTGTTAATGCAATTACGAACATTTCCTGGGGGTGTTCATCCCCATGACGAAAAGCATTTTAGTGCTTCTGCACAAATCACCGAAGCTCCTCTGCCGCAAAAAGTTATTATTCATCTATCCCAACACATAGGCTCTCCTTCCACACCTGTGGTGGCAGTAGGTGAAGAGGTTTTGGCGGGGCAATTGATTGCCGAAGCATCGGGATTTGTATCGCTAAATCAGCATGCCAGCATTTCTGGTAAAGTTACTGCGGTTGATAGGTTTATGCATCCTACCGGAACCAGTTCGCTGGCCATTCAGATTACCGGAGACGGATTGGATAAATGGGTGGAACTGGTTGATGAGCAGGATTTTATAAATCTTCCTCCAGCTGAAATGAAGGCGCGGATTAGTGCCGCAGGAATCTGTGGAATGGGTGGAGCAGGGTTTCCCACACATGTAAAGCTGTCTCCCCCGGAAGATAAGCCGATTGACACGGTTATTTTGAACGGGGTGGAATGCGAACCCTACCTCACCAGCGACTATCGTTTGATGTTGGAAAAAGGTGCTGATATTGTTACAGGCTTAAAGCTGATTATGAAAATTGTCGGTGCTAAAAAGGGAATCATCGGGATAGAAGCCAATAAACCCGATGCGATCAAGCTGATGGAAAAGCTGCTTGCCGATGAACCCTATCTGGAAGTAGTCGGCCTAAAACTCCGCTATCCGCAAGGAGCTGAAAAACAGCTTATTTACGCTGCCACAAAGCGCAAGGTTCCGGCCGGTGGCTTGCCCATGGCAGTCGGCGTGGTTGTGCAGAATGTAGGCACCGCTTTTGCCGTTTATGAGGCCATCCGCTATCGTAAACCCCTGGTGCAACGAGTTATTTCCATCACCGGTTCGCCTGTGAACAAACCTGGAAACCTCTTGGCCAGAATCGGCACTCCCTTTTCTGAACTGGTGGAATTTTGCGGCGGAACCAAAGAAACCGTGGGCAAAGTCATTTCCGGTGGCCCTATGATGGGTTTTGCCCTTCCCAGCCTGGAAGCAACCATGGGCAAAGGCAGCAGCGGTTTGGTGCTGATGAACGAAAAGGACGCCCGCATGATGGAAGAGCATAACTGTCTGCGCTGTGCCCGTTGCGTGGATGTTTGCCCCATGAATCTCATACCCAGCTTAATTGCTGCAGCGGTGAAAAATAAAAACCTGGATATGGCTGTTTCGGCTGGACTAAACGACTGTATGAAATGTGGCAGTTGCGCCTATGTATGCCCAGCCCAGATCAGACTGGTGCAATGGATAGATACCGGTAAAATCCGTTATGCTGAAGCGCAGCGAGCCAAGAAATAGGTGAAAATATGAAAGATAAATATATAGTATCCTCTGCCCCACATTTCCATGATAAAACCACGGTTAAAAACGTGATGTGGAATGTGGTGATTGCCCTGTCTCCTGCCCTGGTTTTCGCAGTATATTATTGGGGATTCCGCTCTTTATTACTAACCCTTTTGGGAGCTGTTTCCGCCGTGGTAACCGAAGCGGCTATCCAAAAAATGCGCAAAGTCCCTATCTCTGTGGCCGATGGCAGTGCGTTTTTGACCGGTATGCTGCTTTCCTATAATATTAATCCGGGTGCGCCATGGTGGATGCCAATCATGGGCTCTGTGTTTGCTATTGCAGTTGGCAAACAGGTGTTTGGCGGGCTTGGTAACAATCCGGTAAATCCTGCGCTTTTGGGACGAGCTTTTCTGCTGGCCTCGTGGCCGTCTTTGATGACATCCGGATGGCTGAAGCCTAAAACCGGTTCACTTAGCGGCTTGAACGACCTGGATGCAATTGCCATAAACCTGCAAAGCCTTTCGCCCAAAGCCTACGATCTGGTTACAGGTGCCACCCCCTTAAAAGTGGTTCAAACCCTGCGGGACAGCAGCTTTGTAGCTTCCATAAATGGTAATGGTGAAGGTATAAACCTGGCAAACCGCATCTTTACAAACATCACCGAGATGGCTGCGCTTAAAAACCTTTTCTGGGGTAACATTGGTGGCTGCATTGGTGAAGTGAGCGCATTTGCCCTTTTGCTTGGTGCGGCTTACCTGCTTTATAAAAACATTATTGAATGGCGGATACCGCTGTTCTACCTCGGCACGGTATTTGTCTTAACAGCCGTCTTTGGTCCCATCAAAGGCAGCGGTTACAGCCCGATGTTGCCATTTTTCCACATCTTTTCCGGTGGCCTGATGCTTGGTGCTTTCTTTATGGCTACGGACTACACAACCACACCTCTAACTAAAAACGGGCGTATTATATTTGCCATTGGTTGCGGTTTGTTGACTGTGGTAATCAGGCTGGTGGGCGGTTATCCGGAAGGAGTAAGCTACAGCATTCTGTTTATGAACGTTATGACACCGCTGATAGACAAACTTACCATGCCGAAACCGTTTGGGAGGATTAAGAAATGAAGATGTTTATCCAACTTGGCTTTATCCTGCTGGCCTTCTGCATTGTGGCTACTGCTCTTTTAGCTTACGTAAACACGCTTACCAAGCCAAAGATTGAAGCCCTGAAAATAAAGGAAACCCAGGAAGCCCGCGCTAACTTGATACCCGATTCGGAGTTCGAAGAGGTAGCGGGAGACCTGACATATTACATAGCCAAAGACAAGGCTTCCGGCGAAATTAAGGGCTACACCTTCACAGCCGCCAAAAACGGCTATAACGGCGCGGTAAAAACCATGGCCGCCGTGGATAAGGACTTTAAGCTGATGGCTATAAACGTGATTCAACAAACCGAAACTCCTGGCTTGGGCACCAATTCTACCCAGCCCAAATTTACCGATCAGTTCAAAGGGAAATCCTCTGAACAACTGATTGTGGATAAGGACGGCGGAGTTCCCCCCAATGCCATAAAAGCCCTTACGGGTGCAACAATTACCACCAGAGCAGTGGTGAACTCGCTGAAAGAGACCATTGAACAGTTGAAAGCAAGCGTTCAATCTGCCCCGGAAATTGCCGTCAATCCTGAGAAGGAGGTGCAACCATGAGCTTTGTGAAAGAACTAACCAAAGGCATCATCAAGGAAAATCCCATTTTTGTAATTGTGCTGGGTATGTGCCCCACTCTGGCCACCTCCACTTCGGTGAATAATGCTATTGGCATGGGTATGGCTGCCACTTTTGTGCTGGTATGCTCCAATATCTTTATCTCCCTGATAAAAAACATCACGCCGGATAAAATCAGAATCCCGGTGTATGTGGTAGTTATTGCTTCCTTTGTATCCATCGTAGATATGTCTATGGCTGCCTATGTGCCGGCTTTGCACAAATCGCTGGGCTTGTTTATCCCCTTGATTGTGGTAAATTGCATCATCCTGGGACGCGCCGAAGCCTTTGCCAACAAGAATAACGTCCTGAATTCCATTGCCGATGGCGTTGGTATGGGGCTTGGTTTCACACTGGCGTTAACCGTTGTGGCAACCATCCGCGAAATTTTGGGCAATGGCACCTGGCTGAATATAAAAGTGATGCCCAATACCTACGACCCCATGCTGATAACCCTGCTTGCTCCGGGAGCCTTTATCACGCTTGGCTTCCTGATGGCACTGATGAACATGCTGAAGGAGAAGAAATAATGGGATTCCTCGGTCAATTCTTTTCGATGGCCATTGCTGCCATTTTAATTCAAAACTTCGTTTTGTCCCGGTTTTTGGGCCTATGTCCCTATCTGGGCGTATCCAAGAAACTGGATTCTGCCTTTGGCATGGGCATGGCGGTGATCTTTGTAATGACGATGGCTTCGGCTTTCTGTTACATAATTTATCAGTATTTGCTGGTGCCGTTTAAGCTGGAATATTTGCAAACTCTGGCCTTTATTCTTACCATTGCTGCGCTGGTGCAATTTGTAGAGATGGTGATTCAAAAGAATTCTCCTTCGCTTTACAAATCCCTGGGGGTCTATTTACCCCTAATAACCACCAATTGCGCTGTTTTGGGTGTGGCTATTTTAAACATCACTCCCTTGGGTGATGGCAGTAGATATAACTTCATCTGGTCGGTGCTAAACGGTTTCCTGTCCGGAGTTGGCTTCACTTTTGTGCTGCTGGCCATGGCTGGTATCCGCGAACGTCTCGAACTGGTTGACATGCCCAAAAGCATGCGTGGAATGCCAAGCGGCCTAATTCTGGCTGGGATTATGGCTTTAGCTTTCTATGGCTTTATGGGCATGAAGATCTAAGGAGGGATGGTGATGATAGTATCAAGTATATTTATGCCGTTAGCTCTTGCAGTTCTTAGCGAAATTGGCATTCCGGTGCTTATTTTAGGAGCACTGGGTCTGGTTTTTGGTCTGGTGTTGGCTTTTGCAGCCAAGGTTTTTGCCGTTAAGCTCGACCCCCGTGTGGAACAAATTATCGCGGCTTTGCCAGGTGCCAATTGTGGTGCTTGCGGCAAGGCCGGCTGTGCAGGTTATGCCTCCAGCATTGTTACAGAAGGCGTGGAAATAAACCTCTGTGCTCCCGGCGGACCTGAAGCAGTAGCCAAAATTGCCAAAATCATGGGGAAAACTGCCAGTGTCCAAGCTAAGAGATTAGCCGTTATTCATTGCAGCAGCGGCGGACTCAACAATACCAAGTGGAAGTATGCCTATCAGGGCATCGAAAGCTGCAAATCAGCCGTAAACATTGCCGACGGGCCCAATCTATGCACCTGGGGCTGTTTAGGATTCAATGATTGCCAGAAAGCTTGTATGTTCGATGCCATCAGCGTGGACGACCAAGGCATGCGGCATATTGATCCGGATAAATGCACCGCCTGCGGAGCTTGCGTTGCCGCTTGCCCCAGAAATCTGATCATGTTGATTCCAGAAACCAAACATGTAACCATAAAGTGCAGCTCCAAGGCCAAAAACCCTGTGGCCAAGCAACTTTGCGGCACTGAGAAACCCTGCATAGGCTGCGGACTTTGTGCCCGTAAATGCCCAGTGCAAGCCATCACCGTGGAAAACACCCTGGCACGCATTGATTACGATAAATGCATAGATTGCGGCCTTTGCGCCTCAGCCTGCCCCACCAAAGCCATTTGGGATACCAAGGCAGGACTGCGGAAAACCGCTTATATCGAGCCGGAAAAATGCATTGGCTGCACCATCTGCGCCAAAGTCTGCCCTACAAATGCCATTGCCGGAGAACTGAAACAACTGCACACGGTTAACAAGGATGCCTGCATTGGCTGTGAACAGTGCGTAGCCAAATGCCCCAAAAAGGCAATTGAGATGAGGTGAGTTTTTCAGTGAGAGCTTCACAGTGAGAGCTTCGCAGTGAGAGCTTCGCAGTGAGAGTTTCACAGTGAGAGCTTCGCAGTGAGAGTTTGTAGCATAGCTTTATAAGCTGTTGTAAAGGCGGGATTTAATCCCGCCTTTTTTTCACGGTGTCTTTTACCCTATTCTGCTCATCTATTATTTGTTTATGTCTTATAGGTACCAAGGAATCAATACTGAATCACTAAGGACTTCATCCGTAGTGATTCCGTAGTGATTCCGTATTTCGATGAGGGATGTAAAAAACCCCTTCCGAAGAAGGGGTTCAGGTCTTTGACTTAGGAGGTCGCACAATCATAGCCCTTTGGGGGAAGGCTAATAGCCAGCTGGGGAGGCTAGCCGAGATTCGCATAAATGTAATGCAAATGTTGTGCCAAACTGAAATATTTATGTAATCTACTTCTCTGCAAGTGGATAGCATGTTAATGCTGAAATTCGTAAAGAACCCTTTGTGGAAGATCATAGAATGATTGTGGAAATTTCTCCACAAACTGAGAGACATCTGACCCTGTCCCCTGACCCCTTCCGTGTGTAGTGTTGTGTCAAACTTAGTTTGTCGCAAATAGTATTGGTGTGGCA
>DIXL01000089.1 GCA_002428685.1 Cloacimonetes bacterium UBA6081
AAATCCTGTTCATCCTGTTCATCCCTAATCTATTTAAAGAATCTCACGGTTCGTTCCAGGCCTTCACGGAAATCCACCTTCACCTCATACCCCAGCAGCTCTTTCGCCTTTTCTATCCCCGCCAAAGAGTGTTTCACGTCACCAGCCCTATCTGGTTCAAACTTCGGTTCGATATGCTTGCCCAAGATATCATTGATCATATTAACCAAGTCTAATAGGGTGTATCGTTGTCCGCAGGCAATATTAATCACTTCACCCGCAGCTTTAGGAGCAGTACAAGCCTGGATATTTGCCCATACATTGTTCTCCACAAAGGTAAAATCACGGGACTGACTGCCATCTCCATATATCACAGGTTCTTTATCTTGCATAATCAGCTTGATAAATTTGGGAATAACAGCACTATACTGCGAAGTGGGATCCTGATTGGGGCCAAAGACATTAAAATATCGCAACGCCACAGTTTCCAGACCATAAAGCTGGTAAAACACTTGACAGTAACGCTCCTGGGCATATTTGGTTAAGGCATAAGGAGACATGGGATTGATGGGCATGGTTTCAATTTTGGGCAATGTTTCGCTGTTTCCGTAAATAGAAGAAGACGAAGCACAGATAACCCGTTTCACACCAAACTCCTTCGCCGCTTCCAATATATTCAACATTCCCAAGATATTTACATCATTAGAAGTAATCGGATCATTTATCGAGCGCGGCACCGAAGGCAATGCCCCCTGATGCAAGATATAATCCACACCTTTAACCGCAGCCCGGATAATATGAAAGCTGCGTAAATCCCCTTCTATCATGGTAAGATTGGGGTTCTTCATCAGAGGCAGGATATTCTCCCGCTTACCCGTGGCAAAACTATCCAAAACCCGAACTTCCTGGCCTTGGCTAAGCAGCTCATTAACAATATTGGAGCCAATAAACCCAGCTCCACCGGTAACTAAATATTTCATGTATATTCCTTTATTTCACGCAGATTAGCGCAGATAAAAACGCAGATTTTCCGCAGAAGATTACAATTTGTTTGCATATCTAATCATGTTTTCAGCTAACTTATCGGTATTGAAATTGACCATGTAACCAAGCTTAATGCCTGATAAGCGTAGATAAGTAAGTAACTGTTTATGATGAACTGCGCATAGTTTTTCGACAGATTTCAATTCAATTAAAACCAACCCCTCTACTAATAAATCCAATCTGTACCCAGTGCCAATTGAACTTCCTTTATAACTAACTTCGATAGCCACTTGGTTATCTACCAGTAAACCCATCCCCCTTAATTCAACCGTCAGAGCTTGCTCATAGGCACTCTCTAGCAATCCAGGACCAAGCTCATTGTAAACAGAAAAGCACGCTCCTCGAATCTTGTACCCAATCTCATTCTCAGTCATAAATTCCTCGAGAAAATAAAATATCATCTGCGCAAATCTGCGCTTTTTATCTGCGCAAATCTGCGTGAAACCCCACCTGCTCTTCAACTGCTCTTTACGACATACTTCGCAACGAAGATCATCGCAACGATTAAATCCCCTTTCTACGCGAGATTATCCACCGCACAAAGAAAGGATGACCAGATGATTTTCACTGTTTAAGACCGATTTGATCTGCACAGCTTCCTTCACTCTGTTAGTAAAGTACTCACCGTTTACTATTGTTCCGAACTTAAATGGATTATATTCCAAGTGAATTCCTTTATTTCACGCAGATTAGCGCAGATAAAAGCCGCAGATTGAAGTGGATAGATTATAACTTATTTGCATATCTAATAATGTTTTCAGATAACTTATTTGTATTGAAATTGATCAAGTAACCCAGTTTTATGCCAGAAAGTCTTAGATAAGTCAGTAGCTGTTTGTGGTGAACCTCACAGAGCTTTTCAACAGACTTCAGTTCTATAATAACCAATCCCTCAACCACTAAATCCAACCTGAATCCTGTTCCTATTGAACTTCCTTTATAGCTAACATCTATAGCTACTTGGTTTTCTACCTGTAAGCCAATTCCCCTCAGTTCAATTATAAGAGCTTGCTCATAAGCACTTTCTAATAGTCCCGGACCAAGTGCATTGTAAACAGAAAAACATGCCCCTCTAATCTTGTATCCCACCTCATTCTCAGTCATTATAGTACTTAATCTGCGCTTTTTATCTGCGAAAATCTGCGTGATTTATTTTTTAATCCTCGGTAGCCTTGTAAAAACATCTATCCCTATCTTCAGAGCATACTCATGCACATCCTCAGTGGCTTGTATCAAGACTTCAAGCCTTTCTTCTGTATAGGCGGGGAAAAGCTTGCCAGTAAAACTCCTTGCATGCGGAAGATGATTGAAACTAATCTTCTGAAGTTGATTCCATCCCGATATTACTTTATCTAAGGGTAAAAATGATTCAGGTTTCTCTTTGAGGCTCAGTTTGCTAATTTGTTGATCCCAAATTCTTAGAAACTGCTTTAATGTTTTATACTTATTTAAGTTCTTCCCATACAAGCTTTTCTCGCCCTTGCGATCCATTATAAGTAGCACTCTACGAATAACCCACTCGAAATTTGCTTGAGCCAGATAGACACCTCTTATTACATTTAAGTTATACGCATTCCTTATTAACGAATTACGGACTTTGAGGTTTTGTCTTACTAATAACATACTAACTCCCTAGAATATGTTAAAATAAACCACCGTTTATATTTATCTCTGTCCCTGTAACATAATCAGTATCGATAAGATATAAAACTGTTTTTAGAATATTTACTGGATCGCCTAGTCTTCCTATAGGGATGTTTTTAATAATGGAATCAAGAAGTTCCTGGGGGACATCTTTAATCATTCCAATATCGAAATATCCTAAATTTACCGTGTTTAACGTTATGCCAAAATTCGCATTCTCCATAGCTACTGCCCTTGATACACCCCACAAAGCAGCTTTTGAGGCAGCATATGCACTGGTACCTGGAACCCCGACCTGAGGAACTACTGACGAGAAGAGGATGATTCTGCCAAACCTTTTCGAACGCATAAGAGGTAACACATGGCGTAAAACATACTGAACACCAATGAGATTTGTGTTAATAACTTCCTTCCACCTAACGGAATCTGACTTATGCATCATGCAGTTGTAGTTTAAACCCACGCAATAGAAGAGGCACAAATCATCCTTCTCAGTAGCTACTTCGTTAATCCAATTTGAAACTTGGAGTTCGTTTGTAAAATCTACCTTAGCCATACCATAGGGCAAACTGGTGGCAGAATCGTGAGTATTATATGTGCCAAAAACCTGAATATCTTGAGAGCATATATGTTCTGCCAAGAATTTTCCAATACCTCCCGATGCTCCAGCAATTAGCACTTTCAATGGTTTAGCTCCACCTTATTAACGATGCTCCGTAAGTCCAGCCAGAACCAACTGCTGCAAAGAGGATTAGTTTTCCAGGAGTAAGCCTTCCAGCTTTGTTCACCTCATCCAGCAGGATGGGAATTGTTCCACCGGATGTATTGGCATAGCGATCCATATTGGTCATGACTTTTTCAAAAGGGAGGCCAATGATCTTGGCTGTATCCTGCAGAATCCTGATACTAGGTTGGTGGGGAATTAAATAGTCAACCTGATCAATGCTAATCCCCGTATCCGCTAATACTTGATTGATCGCCTTAGGAAGCACCTGTACACCTGTCTCGTATACTGCTTTGCCTACCATCTGGAAATAACGGTGACCTGCATCGACGTTTTCATGACTCATTGGAAACTCTGAACCTCCACCGGGTATAGTGAAATTCCATTTACCGCGGCCATCGGTATATAATCTGAAGGCCAAAAAACCTTTATCTGAGTCGCTATGAGTTAGAACCGCAGCCCCTGCACCATCTCCAAAGAATACACAATCTCTTCGATTCCAGTCGATAATCTTTGAAAATGTATCCGCACCAATCACCAAAGCATGATTATAGATACCCGTCGCAATGTACTGAGCTGCAGTTGACATACTGAAAAGAAAGCCTGAACACACAGCAGCAAGGTCAAAAGCCACGGAATTGTAAGCTTGGATTTTATCTTGTACGATCGCAGCAGTTGAAGGCGCTAACCGATCTGGAGTGGAAGTAGCAACGATTATCAGATCTATGTCATCGGGGGTCAAACCTGCATTCTCTATCGCTTTCAATCCGGCTTTAGCAGCCAAATCACTGGTAGGTTGGTCGGGACCGGCAATATGCCGTTCTCTAATCCCTAGATTTTCGAGCACCCATTCAGCATCAGTAGGGGCTATGGTCTCAATGTATTCATTAGTATAAACTGTCTCTGGAGCATAAGAACCGGTTCCTATGATCCGAACATTTCTCACCATTTGTTGCATGATTACCTTCTTTTAGAGCTCAGAAAATACCTTTCTTTATTACTGTACATTGTTGAATGCTTGTTTAACAGAATCACGATCTGCGTAAAACAATCCTCTTAACTTGATTCTTCATATTTTGTAGTACCAGTTCTATAATCCACATTCTCCAATCATCATTCCACCTTTGGGGATGCGTATTAATCATCATCTTATCAGGCATTTTGCCAGCTTTGAGAAGTTCGATAAAGTGTGCCGTGTTTTTAACTTCAATGTCAAAAGGAGTATCAACCTTATCCCTGATGCTGGCGTCTTTATTATTCCATTTCCGGCCAGTATCAGTGATATAGAAGATTTCAGAATAATCCAAATCCAAATAGGGCTCACCCGTGATATCGAGCTCGCGATAATCGTATTTCTTCCACAAGTCCCGGTTATCAAATTTTGAAAATGGGCTGCCATGCATACAGATTGTATCGATCGGGGCCAGCTTCCGTAGTCTCTTCAGATTTTGGGTGAATGACTCCAGTGCTTTTTCAACATCACCCTTAGCGGTGCCCATGTCTTCATAGTGATATCCAATTTCATGCCCCATAGCCTTTATTTTTTGTAGCTTTTCCACATCTAAAGACTTTGGTACAATCCGGAAAAAATAGGAAGCTTTCAGTCCTTTTTCATGCTCGAGCTCAGCAAAGCGCAGTGAATTCGCAGGCAGCTTATCCACATCATGCCTGAGGACGACTACCTTGTCCAAAGGATTCTGAAGGTATTCCTTGAATGTTTGAAACTGATAATCAGCCTTTATAAGAGCACTCAGCAGGCTTGAATATATTTGAACAGTGAAATCTTTCATGAGAGATTTTTTACCTACTGCGCACTGGTACCATTACAAAGCAGATTGACAATACCGCACCCAGAACGTTATACATTAAGTCAACCGGATTAAAACTCCGCCAAGGAATAACATACTGGATCAATTCAAAGCCAATCGCAGCAGAAATCACGACCATAGCAAAACTCAAAACTCCAACACTCGAAAACTCCGTACCCTTGAGGATAATGCCCAACAGATAGATCCAGGCAAATACAAGAAAAGTAGCCGCATGCACCAGATAGTCCAGCCGAAAGGCAAATATCTTGTTCCCACTCAAGCTCTGATTCGTATCATCCCCCAAAGGAACAATATTCAAGATTAGTAAGGCCAAAAGCCAAAACCAAAAGAAGTATCTAGCCACCGGGATCACCGAAGTCTCCTAATTACCATATCATTATTTAAGATGTCCTGGATATAACAACTGAAGCAAACCTTGGAGTATTGAACTTAGTCTTTATACTCATACCCGGTGTCTGCGGTGCTTTCAGTGTTGCCAGTGTTTCCCAAGCCCACCTCTCACATACTGCAAACTCAGCAGTTTCTCCTTGATCTCCTTGATACTCAGCCGATACGTATTCTCCGATGTATAACCCACAGCCTCAGCCACTTTCGCTTCTCCACTCTCAAAATACTTGTCATAATTCAGGTCACGGGTATCCGCAGGAATACGGTAATAACCCGGTAGATCGATAGCTTTCGCCATTTCTTCCCTGTTTACCAGAGTAACATGCTTCTTTTCGCCATGCCGGGTACCGATAATCTTGATCTCGGTTTTGGCTTCGAAAAGTTCAATCAAGGCCTTGGACATCCCCATGGCATTGATGGGATAGACGGCTTTATCAGTGGAAAGCACGATCACTTTCTTTACCTGATTGGCAATCGCTGCACGCAGTACATTCTCCGCCCCCAGGACATTGGTTTTAACCGCCTGAATGGGAAAGAACTCACAAGATGGCACCTGCTTCAGAGCTGCGGCATGAAACACATAATCCACCCCGATCATGGCATTCGCCACGCTGTCAAAATCTCTCACATCCCCAATATGGAACTTGATCTTGGGATTATTATACAGCTTGCGCATATCGTCCTGCTTCTTTTCGTCTCGACTGAAGATGCGGATCTCTTTGACATCAGTATTTAGAAAGCGGTTTAGCACTGCATTCCCAAATGAACCTGTGCCACCAGTTATGATTAGAGTTTTTTTTTTAAACATAAAATCTCATAATCCCTATCTTATTAAACTACGGGTGGCCATCCTTGTATGCTTAATTTCTACATTAATAAACATAGAACCCTTTAGCTACTTTTTTTCCAAAACATCCATCCCGGACTGCATTAACAAGCAGACTACTCGGCCTATACACGTCAGATTTGAATGCATGATAGAACTCTTGCAATATTTGTAGGCATACATCGAGACCAATATAATCAGATAGTAGAAATGGACCCATTGGCATATTAGTTCCTAGCTTCATACAAATATCAATTTTACCAAACTCAATCCCCGTCTCAATGTGATAGTTGTATGCTGCGTTTAAATACACAAAAAGAAGCCTGTTAACTACATACCCTTGCACAATGGGCAACTCTACAAATTGCTTATCATCAAGTATTCTTTTTAGTTTCTCTACCATTCCCCTAGTCATCGCAGATTCCTTCAATATTGTTAGTTCAATCAAATTCATTTTATCAGGAGGATTAAATAAATGCAATCCGAATAATTGGCCATGCTTATACAAATGTTCCAACCTTAACAGGTCAAGACTAGACGTAGTCGTTGCTATTACGCAGTCTTGATTGCCAAGCGTTTTTACTATGTGATAAATCTGACCTTTTGATTCATAGTCTTCGCTTGTAGAGTCAATAATTAAATCAAGATCACATATATCTTCAATTTGGTTAGTCACCTTAATGTAGTCTGAAATATCGAAGGACGCACAAAATCTTCCAGCTATTTTTTTAATTTCCATTCTATGGTTATCAATGTTGTTGCGGCAATATGCAATGACCTTAACTTTTTTCGAAGCCAAATACACAGTAAGTTTAGAACCTATCGTTCCAAGTCCTATAACACCTAATCTACACAAACCCAACATACTTATATCATCCATCTCACCACCTCAAATGCTTCTGCAAACTTGTGCCCTACTTGAGCGCCGCGAGTATATCCAAGACCTTTGATAAAGTCTTCAGTGAAATACCCCCGGTTAATATGTATCTGAGACTCGTATTTTTTTAGCATATTCAGTTTTGATTCCATGTGCTTATCCTCGAGCCTTATAAACAGTTGTGATTCAAATGACACTTGGTTCCAGGGTAGTTCGTAGCATATAATGCTACTCGACATCTTAAAAGCTCTTATCATTTCATTAGCAACCACCGCATGATCTTGATGATAATCATTTAGAGAAGGACCTATGACCATATCTGGTGCGAATTCCCTTCGGAGGCTAACCAGAATATCCAACACGTCTTGCCTTCTTTCGGCTAACTTCCTAACAGAAAAGTGATGCAAATCAACATTTTCTGCCCCAAGTCCTAAGCTGCTAGCTACCTCCATAAACTCTTTTGTGAGTGTGTCTCTAGCCATATCTGCAGGCAATGATTCTTCTGCACTCGAAAATACAACCCAATGAATTATGGCATTATTTTCAATAAATCTAGAAATTGATCCTCCACTACCAAGCTCAGCATCATCTGTGTGTGGAGAAAGAACTAGTATTTTATTACATTCTCGTGTCAAGATATTCACTTTTGCCTTCTTTTTTTATACTCATCTATCGATATTGCTGGATTCCCAATCCATGTTTCTCCGTTAGGAATATTTTTGTTCACAACTGCTCCCATCCCTACAACCACATCATTGCCAACAGTAATCTGATTCTTTATACATGCTGACGGAGCGATCCACGAGCCAGACCCGATTACGCAACTTCCTCCAAGAACGCTATTTGCTATGATCAATGAATCCTCCCCAACAACTACATTATGCGCAATATGTACTAAATTGTCAATTTTGGTTCCTCTTCTGATTATTGTGTCCCCTAGTGCTCCTCTATCTATCGAGCAATTCGAACCAATTTCAACATCATCCTCAATTAAAACACCTCCAATATGCGGAAATTTGGTTAAGCAGCCACTTTCATTTTTACTATATCCAAATCCCTCGCCTCCGATAACAGATGAAGCACAAATCTTAACGTTTTCACCAATCTTGACATTATCGTAAATTACGCAATGTGGCCCGATTTTGCTGTTTTGACCAATTACGCAATTACTTACAACTGCATAAGCTCCTATTGTAACATTCACCCCTATGATAGCATTGGTATCAATCACTGCAGTTGAATGGTGATAGGAAGGCTCATCCTTCTGAAACAATCTCGCCACAATAATGGAAAACAAATATTTAGGATTGTTTGTTAGTATGAAACACTTTTCTCTTAGCAGCTGTTCAGACAACTCAGTTCCTTCCATGCATATAATGGTTTTTGCTCTTGTAAGTTTTATCTGTTCTATTGCAAACGTATCATAATTCTTGACCCATACAATAGAGCTTTCATTTGCATCGTCCAATGGCATGGCATTATCAACTCCAACCACTGAAGTATTGCCTACAATTTTATCAATATCCCTAATCAGGGGTGCGATCGCTGATAAAGTAAACATTAATCACTCCTTAAGCATATTATACTTAATATAGAATAGCTAATCTTTATCTGTCACTCTGCTACTACCTGAAGAGCTGGAATTGAAACTTGGCATTAAGCACATTCTTCCTAGATCTTGGGTAGTTTATTATAAACCAATTTAAAAACCTAGTAACATCAATCTTATCTTGTAGAACTAGACGAATCTTCTCTTCATACTGCATCTTCAAAGATTCAGAATTCATATAATAAATAACTTGTTCCCATGCTTCATCAATCTTATCAAAAAAATCCTGGATGTGATACTTTTGTGATAGCTCTATATGTATCCCTAGTTTTTTTGCCAGCGGATTTATTATAATGTTCGGAGTGCCTAGCATGGCACATTCTGTTGCCATCGTCCCACTCTCTCCAATAAAAAGACTCGCAAAGGCAAGAACACTATGGATATCTTCTGGATTAATTTGCATTTGATAAGGCTTCAACTCGATAGGAAGCTCAGCCTCCGATGAGATAAAAACTCTCATCTTGGATGATAAAGACGCAATCAGTTTCAGCTTATCATCGATAGATATCCCGTTGTTCCCCACATCGTGGGTAGCTGCCCAAGCCACAAACCTCACAATCGCATATTTTTCACCTTTCTCCACACCCAAATCTGTAAGAATATTTTCATTAGGAGTAAACACATTAGGATGCAGATATGCCAGCTCATGGTAACCGGGGTATCTGATCTCTTTCTTTCCCAAGCTAGGATGTTCATAATCTCCAGTCAGAACTACGTCGGTAAAAGGCATGCTAAGGCGAACTTGCTCCATGTTAAAGGTATCTTCAAGTGCAATATGTGGTTTCCTAACTAGAAATGATGTATGTGCAGCAATTGTAGATCCGTGGCTAATAAACATATCCGGTTTGAACCTTAAGGCTGTATCGAGTATCTGCAGTTCATTCTTTGCCAAGCCATACAGCTTACCCTTCATGGTTTTATAGTGTTTGCCGAAGTTCTCATATACAAAACCGTAGGTCTTGAGGAGATGAACTACATGTTCTCTATCCCTGCATGTGAAGAGAACCTTATGTCCCTTATCGATGAGTTGCCATGCCAGGTTCTTAAACAGATGAACATGCGCCGGATGACCGATGTCAATCAATATTCTCATTTACTTATCTCAGCAATAATCGTGCTTTTTGCATAAACCTGCTCTTTGAGTTTGACCTGAATCTTAGCATCAATAGGTAAGAATATATCCACTTGACTCCCAAAGCGAATCATGCCAATCCAATCACCCTTAGTGACTTCCTGCCCTTCGTTCACATACGAATCTACTCTGCGAACACGCTTCGATGCTATCTGTACTACCGCCACTTCATACTCGTCATTATTGATCACGTAAGTATGACGTTCATTCTCAGTCATTGATATAAACTCTTTCAAAGAATGGAACTTGCCAACAATATGCTTTGATAATACTATCTTCCCATCACATGGAGAACAGTTTTTATGCACGTCGAAAGGAGTCATGTTAATCCCTATTTGAATGCAGGGCCGACGTACCATATCTGTACCAGTTAACTCATCAATCTTGGAAAAACGACCATTTTTTATTGAAACAAACTCCCTGTCTTCATCTATTCGGTTGATATAGATTATGTTCCCGTCAGCCGGAGACACTATTTGATTATCTCGTGCTGTCACCTTCCTTTTCGGAGTCCTCCAGAATCGTAATTGAATTCCTGCATAAGCAATAAAAGGAAGGACAAGTATCGATACTATAACTGATAAAACAATGGTGTTAAACACTACAAGCCCGACAATCCACGCTACAAATGCAACTATCAGATTGTCTATAAGCATTAGCCTCAAGTTCATGTGAGTTTTGTAGTGTAGATATAGATACATGACAGTGCTTGCGAGCACAACGATTAATAAATGTAGTACCATGTTCATTTCTCCTTCACCTTCTCGTAGCAAAGAGATAAGGCAAATATAAAAGTTGCATAATAAATGGCTTGAGGTCCGAACTACAGGCAACAGCCTGGTTTTTTGACAGACAATTGCTTTTGATCGGCATTTTGTGTCTTAGTATTGCAAGCAAGGTGGGAACATCAGTAACGATATCCTGCCAATCGGCCTGCCGGTATTCTTCATTAGCGATAAGCGACTCTCCAGTATAATGCATATACATTGTCTCAAGTAGGGGAATCTTTGCATAATTGGCCAAAGTATGCCATTTCCAGGTTCTTGGATTGACCTCCAAGAATTTGTATTGACCGTCTCGATGATCAAATTTAAATTCAACTTCAGCTAAACCACTATACTCAATGTCTTGCATAATAGCGGAGGCATATTCTTCAATCAAAGGCAATTGGACTGTCTCGGCAAAGGTTGTGGCATTGCCAAAATCTATCGGGTGCTGCCTGGCCCTCCTGGCTGTGATATGCGCCTTGACCTCTCCCTCCCAGGCAAACAAACCCACTGAGTATTGATTGTAGGAATCGCCCGGAATGACTTCCTGGGTTAGGATATCCGAAATTGAGAGAACGTCAAGTACTCTTTTCATTTCTTTCACTAACAGAGCCTTATTCTCACATAAAATCGCTTTCTTTTTGAACAAGAGATAAAAATCAACCATCACCGAAGGTTTGATGATTACAGGAAAAAGAATACTATCAGCAAGTTGTTCAAGCTGATCAAGACTCTCTGCACCAATCGTTTTAGGAGCAGGGATCTCTAATCTCTCAATCATGGAATATGATAGTGATTTGTGATAAAAGTTACGAACCTTCTCCCAGTCATCCACCACAACCTTATAATATCGAGATAACTCCTTCTTATTCTCACTCAGCAGCTTCACGTGTCTATCATTGGTCGGCATCAAAAGCCATCCATTAAATGAGCCTGTAAAGCTTACAGATAATAATCTTGATAAGAGCTTGCTATCTTCTACCTGAATAAACTTGCCACAATATCTGGAATGACGTGCAAGGTTATACTTGGATCCGTCAAGCACAACGATTGGTATGCCATGCTGGCCAAGCACTCTGCAGATACCCAGAGCTTGGATGTGGGCACCGAGGAGGAGGACGCCTGGTTTGTTTGATTTTTTCATTATGTTCCTACTTTTTTGAGAGATGGGGAGACTGGGAGACGGGGAGATGGGGTGACGGGGTGACGGGGTGACGGGGTGATGGGGTGACGGGGTGATGGGGTGACGGGGAGATGGGGAGACGGGGTGACGGGGAGACGGGGAGAAGAGGTGAATATCATAATGTCCAGTTCTCTGGTTTGGATGACATGTTTACCAGTTTCCCGATAATGTTATTGTATTCTTTGTAAAGTCTTTCACAGTCATCTCTCTTTAGATAATCACAACTAAAAGCGAACTGAATCCAAACCTGTGTTTCTGCCGCTTCTCCTTCCGAATCTGATAGCTTAGAAATAAAAGATTTGGGATACTTCCTTTTGCGAAATGCTTCAGCAATATTAGCACAAACAGACCGGGAAGACCTTCTGATTTGATCGCTAAGAGAATAGCACTCCTCTTTGGGAAAAGTACTTGTTATTCGAAAAATCTCTTGAGCTGCCCTGAAAGCCTTCTTGTAAACATCCAAATCAGTATGAACCCTAATCTTCACCTAATATCTCCTCATCTCTCCCTCTCTCCCTCTCATAGTCTCCAAGTCTCCCCGTCTCTTAGTCTCCAAATCGCTCCCTCTAATAATCTCCTTATAAAGCCCAACAATCCTCTTCGCAACACTCTCAGCATCTAAACCAAGTTCTATCAGCCGCTCTCTTCCCCTACTCTCCCGTATATTCTGGAAGATCTGATTAAGTTGAGCAGATAGGGCAACAGGTTCCTTTGAAGCATGATAGCAACCATCAACCCCTTCTAATAGCCAGCGAACATCCCCAACATCTACGGATACAATTGGAGTATTGCAAGCCATAGCTTCTTTAATTACGTTGGGGGATCCTTCCCAGAGAGAAGTGAGAAGGAGAACATCAACGGCATTCAGATATATTGGCATATCCTCATGCTTTATGCCGTGAACAACCTTCAATTCTATATCTTCAGAATTCAAGGCCTTAATTGCTTGATCTGCCAAAGTATAGTTTTTTTCCGGCCGTGCAGGATTTGCCGCGAATAGTACTATTCGTTTGTCTGGAGACCAAGCAAGTTTCGCTCTACAATAGCTCCTGTCCATCGGCTTAAATAAGTCCATATCCACACCGTTCGGTATCACGTTCACGCACTTCAGACCAAGGCTTTGCTTCATATCTTCAGACTTTACTATTGTAGATGCCCAAACTCTTTTCACAAAAAACCTGATAACCAAACGCCACAAGCCAGAGCTTTTCACATCACTCCCCATCAGAGAGCAGATAACAGGTTTGCGTGTGGCAAGAGAAGAAACTATGCCGCAAAAAGAATAATGTGCATGGATATGATCAGGATTCAATTCTTTGATTACTTTATATAGAGGTAGAATATTCTTTATATAGCCTATGAAGCCTTTGCCATGAATTCCATGAATACGGATATCCAGACCGTATTTTAACAATGATTTAGCCTGCGCTACAACTATCGGAGAACCACCAGCATTGAAACTGGATATAAAAAGTACGCGCATGCTACGAAAGTAGTTTATTTATAACCGGCCTGTACTTTCCCGTAGCAGTATTGGTTATCTGAGTTTCTTGTTGAAATACAACGTCAATTTTTCCAAGACGAGACTGAATATTTTCGGTTAACATTTGCATCTCTTCAGATTCCAGTTCAGAAGAGATGTACTTAAACACTAACAAATCCTTTGCTTCTTGAACTATCTGAAACTTGTTCAATTCTCGTTTCTGGGCTATTCCGCTATCAAAAACAAGGTGCCAAAAATACGCCCAATGCAAATATTCTCCATTTAGCCCAATTACATAGTCACATGTGCGACCCATCACATTCTGGATCAAGCGATGCTCTCTGCCACAGCTGCACTTCTCATTCTTAATTATAGCCTGGTCGGCATTATAATATCTTATGAACGGCATGGAGTAGTTATCAAGGTCTGTCAAAATGAGATCGTTGTCCTCATTCTGCTCAACAATAACCCGTTCCTCAGTAATGTGCATACCCTCATGCTTCTCGCACTCGAATGCAACTCCGCCAACTTCTCCGCAGCCATATTGATCAAAAGATTCTGCCCCCAAGACCTCTTTGAATAGCTCACGGTGTTGGGGCATAAGCGGTTCAGCAGTAGTAGTTACCACAGGTATCCGGCAAAAAACACCCCGCTTTTTCATCTGCTGGCAGAGATTGTAAAGGTATTGGCTGTATCCTCTTACCAGCCTAATATCACTATTGATAAGATGTGATATTATGCTTTTGGTTATCTCTTCGTCAGTACTGTAGGGATTTATGACAATCTGATTCAATAGACGATGTTGTAGAAATGATTTAATCTCTCCCTTGAAGTATTTTATGTCACGATTATGTGCAACATGCCCACCCATAAGGATCAAAGCTTTTTCTCCGGCATTGTATCCCATCCAGCTTTCAAATCTCTTAAACGCTCCCCATATTGAGCTCCTGGTATTGGCATCGTTTCTTTTGACTAAAATGCTTCCTGTGGTCCCCCCGGTCTGCCCAGATTTCACACCTTTAATTGTTTTCAGGTTTAAGGGAGTAAAATCAGCGTAGTTTGCCTTGATATCCTCTTTTGTAACTTTAGGCAATTCAGCAAGAGTGTCAATTGAAGCGAAATCAGAAGGGATTAATCCCTTTTGCTTCATCACTTTTTGATAGAACGGAACATTCTCGTAACAATGCTCCATCAAATCCCGCAGTTTCCTGCTTTGAATCTCAGCTAAATCACTTCTTGAAAACCATTGGCTTTCCATGTAATGCCTATAGTCTTTACGAACATGTTTCCCAGTAATAATATCGCTTACTATAGTAAAATCCATCGGATCCTCCATGGATGATTTATGCTCATCTTTTATGAACCCTGCCGAACGATCTCGAATGGTATGTTTTCTGTTTTGATCCGCTTTTTATAAGCAGGAATGAAGCATATTAGGGAAACAAAATCCCTGACAAATAAATACCCCAATCTGGACACTTTTTCTTTAGAGAAACTGAACCTGGTTCTGATAATCAGAAAAACAGGATATACTATCATAACGTAGGGGGTAAAAATTAATGCCCCCAACAAGGTTAGAGCTAATACTATAAGAGATGAATCATGCGTGATCATTCGCCTGTAAGTGTATCGATTGAAAATATTAATCTTATACATTAGCAGGTTGCCATAAATCCAATTACATTTAAAAAAATCAGCCAAGTTAGGCGAGCGGGGAATATCCGTATGGTGATGAACAAAATAGATAGGTAATAACGTCAACAAAACACCTTGTTTTGCCAATCTAAGTCCGAGCTCAGGATCTGCTGCACGCCTCATGCGGTTGTCCATGCCACCTGCATCCTCATAAATCTCTTTTTTGATCCAAAAAGAGCCACCTGTTATTGGTTTTTTTATGGCAGATTTTATTTGCGCAAATTCTCGTTTTGTTCCCATCAAATTACCCTGCTTATCGTAATAATGATGAAGGAGATCACCTGAGACTAAATCATACTTTAAGCTCATCTTTTCATCAAGAATTTTTGGGATAAAACTAGATACAATTTCCATATCACCATCCAAGAAATTGAAAATGTCTCCACAAGCGTGCTTTGCCCCAATATTTCTACCCATGGCAGCATTCCATATCTTGGTCAATTTGAATATCTTATCAACATTGTGTGTCAAAGCTATCTCAATTGAGCGATCACTTGAGTTCGAATCCACATATATGATCTCATAATCTATAATTGAGTTCTCATCACAAGCTTTGTGTATACTTTTGAAGCATTTATTTAAGTGCATCTCTTCATTTCTGCCAATAACAATGAATGAAATCATTCAGCCTCCTTTATATAAGTATGTGATGACCTCAATACATTGGATGATATAATTGAGTGTCCCGTAAGTAATACTGCAAGTAATTGCATAATCTCTTGCTGTGCACCCAACGCGGAAAAAGCAAATATGGCGGTAGAACTTGAGTGAATTACCATAAGTCCCAACAAGGCGATCGTAAATACATGTAAGGCTTTTTCTCCGGTTATCCGTACAAGGGAATTGTTAGAGGACACAAAACGGTAACACAATGCCAAAAAGATAAATAGACCGATAATTCCCACCTGTAGTATTTGCATTACCCAACCCACATGGTTATCTGCGTATTGATAGTACTCATCTGAAAAGCCAAAACCCAATATGGGATTCTCCCTAACCTTTACAAGCATCCGTGGCATTCTGATGGTTATTCTTGATAGAGTTCCACCCGCGCTTAGATCACCCTCTGCCAGGGATTCTACGGTTGCCAGCCTAGCGGTGACATTTTCAAGAACATTAGATAGCTGGGGAGAATAACTGAAAACTACAATAACTAAGATAATCATTGGCAGTGAGTAGGTTACGACTCGGTGCGTCTTATTGAGAAACAAAGCAAAACTGGCAATCAACATTGATGAAAAAGCTAAAAACCAACCTCGCGTTGCAGATAAGACAATCAAGAAATAGCAAATGACCAGAATTGAGCCTAAATATGACTTCTTAAAGCCTACATTCTTCTTAGCATACAACCAGTATGTGGCAAAGATGAAAGAAATCAGCAGCAAAAAGGGGCTGTTCAATATGCGGATTTCTCTAAAATCAAATGCTGACTGATAAACTTCTCCAGCTAAATTTCCCAGCTTAAACCCCGTTACCGCCTCCAGTAGTGAAGTAAATGCGACCACGAAAACTGCACTAAAAAGGAAACTGAAGATTCTAATCAACTCTTCTTCGGATGAGATAAGTCTGGGAAAGAAATAGAATGTCAGCATCGATAGTAAAGCCCTAATGGTTGTTCTATAGCTATCCATACCCATACCGAGCACCACAGAAAAAACAATTAAAACGATAATCACGGCCAAAACAGGTTTTAAGCTAAACTTAATAGGGGGTTTCACCTTGCGTGAGAAGTAAGCTTTTATGCTCAGCATAAGCAAACTCAAATCATAAAGTGGCATTCTCACAGGTCCGACCCCGTAAACTGGCAGTCGTTGATAGACCCCCTCCACCCTTGCTGTTTGGGGAAATAATCCGCCGATTTCAGCAAAGAGGATTACCCAAAAAGCCAGAACAAAAGAGCTATCTTTCGAATAAAAACCAATTAGCAGAAGAGCTAAGAAAAACGGGGACTTTACAACAGGTGGCATGAAATATACCACGACGATACAAACACCGTATAAAATCCATAATTTGAGATAATCGAATGCGTTTACCGGTTTTTCTCTGTTCATCGCTTTGTCTCTGACCTGATATATCGAGCCGTTTTCTTGATATTAACTATTTCTAAGAGAGTATCATAATGCCGACGAGTGATCATCTTTATCAAATACAGAATCACGTATAAAACCGCCATATATATTGGGGCAATCACAAGCCACCAGCAAGAAAAGACATCTTTAATATAGATAGATATTATCCAAAATGGTATAGTAATTAAGCATATTGTCAGAATTCGAAGCAAGTTAGTCTTATCGTATTGTAAGGATCCTATCTTTTTCGCCACGACAATATAAGCACCATTGCGGTACAAGTACGTAATCATCAGATTCAACGCCAACCCCGTTGCCCCCAGATTCAGATATTTTGGCGAGATGAAGAAAGTGATAGACACAATGAACACCAATAATTGGGATGCGTTGATCCAGACATTAGCATAGAATCGCCCCATTCCGGTAATAATATTGCCGTAGGGCATGCCCACAATAACCAGGTATGTGGATATAACAATGATCTTAAAGGGGACTACGCTGGGCTGATATCTTGCTCCTAAGACTGTTGTCAATAGCGGCTCGGCTATCAAAGCCAAGAGGAAGATAAGGGGCAAAAGAAACAGAGTATTAAACTCCTGATAAACCTTGTTCTTCTTATTCACTTCCTTCCAGTTGTTGTCCTTCAACAAGCCTGAAAACAGAGGAAAAAAAATGTTGCCGATACTATTTGAGAGGATCAACATCGTTCCCCCGATAGACATGGCTGCAGCGTAATAGCCAAGCTCTTCTACCGATGTATAATGAGCAAGGACGAGCTTATCAGCATACTGGAGCACGGAAGAAATCGCAGTTAACAATAATGTGGGTAATCCGTAGTATAGATATTTAGACAAGAGCTTTTTATCGATCCGGCCAAACGGCAAATCTTTAAAATATTTAATCAGCAAAGGCATTACTAAAAGAAGTGCAGCAACATGCCATAATGACAGCCCCAGGGCTCTAGCACCAAGCAGCACGACAATTATTCGACCCGCGTGATGCACTATTGTCATCAAAACAAATGGCAGATTAGCTTTAGCTTGCATTAGCATTGCCGTATAACTATTGGACACTATGTTGTAAAACTGAATAATGACAGTGGCTACAAGAATCACCAATATGACTGCTACCTGGTTTTGAGCTTCAAAATTCACTTGCCTGACGTTTATCTGAAAGGCAAGCCATGAAAGCACTACGACGATAAACAGCAGAATGCTAAGTGCTTTGAGCCAAACATACGTTGCCACACAATCGCCATGATCTCTGCCTTCCGAGACTAATTTCATGTGCCCGGTCGCAAAGATAACTGTTAAAAACAGCCAGATAGAAACAAACGATGTCCCGTAAGAAATCGTACCCAATACAGTCGGCCCTGCAATCCTTGCCACTACAAACCCGGCGATCATGGTCACCACTTTGACTATAATATTGGTGCCAAACTGAGTAGCGAATTTCTGTTTAAGCATTTCTCAAATGCTCTTTGAGTTCAGCCTGATCTCCTCTCATGAGTAGCAAATCAAGGTCTTCAATGCCACTACCTGTTTTTATTGTAGAGATGATTCGTTCCGCCCAATGATTCCAAGTGTATTGTGATTTGACCCGATTGTACAGTCTCTCAGCAATTATTCTTCGCTCAGTTTCGTGCCCCAAATAGTAATCCACTTTATCTTTCAGCTCCCCAATAGTGTCAAATACAATTAGTTCCTCTTCAGAAAACAGATACTTCAGCAACAATCTATTATCTGCTATTTGAAAACCCTTACACCCGGCAATCTCAAATACTCGCGGCTGAAAGCCGAAACTTATCTGAGGCGCAGGAAGGTTCAGGAATATTTTCGTAGCACCATACAGGATTCTTAATCGCTCAAAACTAAGCCTTGGACCCTGAAAGCACCTACGTAGTTCTGGGTTAAACTGAAATCGATACTCCCAGTTATCCCCCCCCCAGACCTTTAGATCGTACATGGTAAGATATGAGAGCAGATCTGCACGATACGCCCCTTCTGCTTTCTCAGCGTATGAAGAACCCGTGAAAGCTAAATCACATCCTAATTTAAATAACTCTTCCTCAGTGATCATAGTCTTATCGGTAGGGAAAAACCTTTCAGGATCATATCCGCCAAAATGCCAAAATATTTTTGCCTCGGGAGCTACTTTTCTGATGTTATTATTCCAAGTAGGGTCCGCTGAAAAAATGATATCGAAATGCTTCAGGCTATGCGGGAAATTGCAATTCCATCTAATAGAATCCCAGGGGGCATCCCCTAAAGTCAATACCATCATACTCTTACATTCATCTTTAATTTTTTTAACGTACTCAGGACTAATGCTGCTCTCATTATTAATCATAACTACGTCAGGCTTAACGCTTTTACATTGTCTAAATACTGACTCCCCATACTTTTTCACGTAATATCTCATCTCAGCCTTGCGTACCTTGCCGACATCTCGCAAACCAAGTAGTCTAATTAGGGGATTACGGTGAAATCTGCCTTTATTCGTGAAGTATTCAATACCATTGCGCTTAAAGGCTTCCGAGAAATATCTCCCATACCCACCTTCCCAGGATATATGGGGCATAAAAACTTTCATATATTACCCCTTAGAGTGGCTACTGCCAGTCACACCTATAATTTCTCGGCAACTGGGGTACCAAGCGAGCAGGTTAACATCGTGATATTTATCGCCATGCCAGTAGTGGTCTTTTAGAGTTCCCTCAATTTGCGCTCCGATTGATAGCCATTTGTTCATTGCATGGTGGTTCGCTATTACGTGAGCATATACCTTATTCATGTTTAGGTTTCCAAATGCATAGTTCAAGATCAGCATTACAGATTCGCTACCGTAGCCCTTTTGCTGATTTTGAATATCGCCGATCAAACCTCCCCATTCACAATGTCTGCTGATATAATCGAACTTATGTAAAAAAATGTAACCAACCATCTCACCGGATTCAATACATTCAATTGCAAAGATAACTTTTTTATTATCTGCAGACCTTAGCAATTTTGATATCCAATCTGATTCAAGCTCTTCGGTAACCGGAAATGGATGAGACATAGTTAGGAATTTTATCGACATCTGATTATGCCACTGTTGAGTCACTTGAGCATCTGTTATTCTTATCGGTCTAAGAATTACTTTATTTCCACTAATCATACATACCTCATTAGCCAAGAGTAATACAAGACTTCATATCGCTGAGAGCGTTAAAACAAATCGTCTCGACTTCTTCTCTTGTTTCTGCCTGTGCAATTACCCACCCAGAACGTTGTGCGCTATCCGATAATATCGGGATGACATCACCAGTTCTGATTGCTATATGCTGCATTATTATGTGATCTCCAACTTCGTAAATTACTGGATTTATCCCAAGAACTTTACTTCCTGGTGAAAGACAAAGATACTTGATTCCTGATGCGGCATGCTTTGTAATCATAAGTCCCGGTTCCATTCCAAGTGATACCTGAATAGCTGCCATTTCCATCGAAATCCCGGTCGATGCATTCGTAAGATAAGAAGCAATAAAATCACCACCCAAACGAGGCCCGATCTCAATTATCACCGGTTCTTTAGGTTTCATTTTAAATTCCGTATGAGCCGCAGAGTTGTCAACACCAAGTGCCTGAATGGCTTCCTTCACGGTTTTCGATACAAGTGATTTCTCGCTATCTGTCAGGTCTGCTGGCTGAATATGGCCAAGTTCCACGGTATGTGGATAGGGCGTTATCATTTTTTCTGTAAATTGGATTATGTGTGTTTCACCTTTATAAGTGATAGATTCCACACTATACTCCGGCCCTTCGATAAACTCCTCTACCAAGTATCCCTTACCGGAAGTGAACGATAGTGTTTCAGGAACATACTGAATATAGTCAGAATAGTTTTCTATCCTAAAAACTCCCCTGCTGGAAAAAGCCTGTAAAGGCTTGATTATTAGCGGATATCCATATTCCAAAAGTTCATGCTCCTTTAGGATCCGGCCATCTTTTATCAATTCCCCTTTCGCGCAAGGGATCCCTGCGTCCAGAAATGCCTGTTTCATAAGATGCTTATTGGTCGATTTTTCTATTGTTTCAGGACTATGAAATATATATCCCATCTCCTGGGCAAGTTTTGCCATTATCCTAAGTGGATTTTCCATTTGACCGGTTACAATGCCATCCACTTTGTGTTTAATCGCAATCTTTTTCGTGAGCTGATAATCATCACCGGCTACTTGATAAAAATGGTGGGCCAATTTTTTGCCTGGTGGATCTTTCTGCGGATCCACCACGATTGTATTTAAATTTAATGTCTTTGCCGCTTCAATCAGTGTCATTTGATTGAGGCCGGCACCAAATATCAAGATTGTCTTTTTCATTTGCTCAGAAAGACTTTTTTTACTGCTGCAATGACACTATTGATTTCCGATGAGGTTAAGTCCGGATATATTGGAAGCCTTAGCAGTCTTTTAAAGAAAGCTACTGAACCGGGAAAATCTTCATCGGTTCCGTAGTCTTTATAAAAGGCATTATTATGCAAGGGAGTGTAATGCACGTTGGCATATACTCCCTCCGCCCTCAAGGCATCCATGATCCAATACTTATGTTCCGAGGGAAAAAGAATGCCAAAGATATGCCAATTGCTTTTTGCACCTTCCGTAATCCTCACGAAATCCAGACCTTCAATGCCGGAGAGACTTCTCTTGTAGCACTCCGCTATTTCTGTTCTTATCCGTAGTATTTCGTCGATCTTCTGCATCTGAGTCACCCCCATGGCCCCGAGGATGTTTGACTGCACGTATGAATTTCCGATATCCACATATTCATAATACCCTCGCGTAACATTGTCGGTGAGAAAAGAGTACTTGTTGGTTCCCTTTTCTCGAAGGATCTTAATCTTCTCAGCAATAGTGTCGTCATCCGTCACGAGAGCTCCACCTTCTCCGGTAGTGATGTTTTTTGTGCCATGAAAACTGAAAACGGATACATCTGCCAGGTTTCCAGTTTTCTTGCCCCGGTATTCAGCTCCGATAGATTGTGCAGTATCATGAACAACATACAAGCCATATTTTTTTGCAATTCTGTTTATCTCATCCATGTCTGCAGGAATACCTGCATAATCTACGGGCACAATAGCTACCGTTTTATCGCTTATATAGCTTTCCAGTTTAGACACATCAAGGCTGCCGTTATCAGGATAGACATCGCAAAGAACGATGTTTATATCATTATAAAGCGGTGCTAAGGCGGATGAAGTATAGGTGAAATCCGGAACTATTACTTCTGAACCGGGAGGGAATTCTTTAGCACGAAAGGCAAGCTCCAACGCAGTGGTAGCAGAATTCATATAGAGTACGTGCTTCACACATAAATACTCAGCCAGGGCTTTCTCAAACTCACGGCATAGAGGACCATCACCAGAGATAAATGTGGAATCAAAGGCTTTTAAGATAGCTTCTCTGTCGTCGTTTTTCAAGTATGGTTTATGAATAACTATGGGCTCTTTGCTGATCGGTTCTCCACCGTTGATAGCAAGTTTTGGGTTTTTTGTGTTGATCATTTATTCTCCAGCACTTTGTCTCTGGCCTGCAGGATAGGCTCGGTGCAAGGCCACTTAATATTAAGCGAGGGATCGTTCCAGGCAATGGTTATTTGCTGTCCAGCATCTATGTAGTCTCCCTCATAGGCAAGTTTATAATGAAAAACCGCTTCTTTACTTTTTACGTAATATCCATTTACAAAGCCGGGAGGGATAAGAACTTGGCGGTATTCATCGGAATTAAGGCTAAAAGCATCCCATTTTTTATAGGTCTGAGATTCGGGCCGCATATCCACAACCACCTCGTATATTTCACCGAACACACAAGATACTAATTTCCATGTCTTCTCGTCTCCATGTAGGCCTCTCAGTACATTATGATGAGATAATGCAAATTTGTCGTGAATAAAATCCATTTCTTTTTCTATCAGCCCAGCGTAGAGATTACGATTGTATGTGGAGTAAATATTCCCTCTAAGATCCCAGTTGATTGATGGCTTGATGATCAATACTCCCGGTATTATCCTGGATTTCTCTACTACAAATTCCTTGTATGACATATCTTCCTACCTTACAAAATCTAAAGAATATCTTCGACGCTCGGAGTTAGAACAAAACCTCCTTTTTTCAGATACTCGTTCTTTTGCATGAGCAAGACGTCGCTTGTCATCATATCCTTCACCAGCATATCTAAAGTATGTTCCGGAGCCCAGCCCAGTTTTACCTTGGCTTTGCTCGGATCCCCGATTAACAAGTCAACTTCAGTCGGACGAAAATAGTATGGATCTATCTCAACCACCACATCTCCTTTCATGATGTGATCGGGCTTGAGTTTCATGGTGTTCTCAAACAACACCTCATCAATCTCAGATATAGTCCCCTTTTCATCTACTCCCGAACCAGTAAAATCAAGCCTAATACCTATATAAGCAAAACACATCAAAATGAAATCCCTGACAGAGGTTGTTACACCAGTTGCTATCACATAGTCATCGGGAACATCTTGCTGAAGTATGAGCCACATGGCTTTAACGTAGTCCTTGGCATGACCCCAATCTCGTTTGGCATTTATGTTACCCAAACGTACAACTTTCTGATGACCTAGTGCTATGTTTGCTATGGCTCGGGTGATTTTCCTGGTTACAAAGGTTTCTCCCCTTAACGGTGATTCATGATTAAAAAGAATACCATTAGAGGCATGTATACCATAAGCTTCGCGGTAGTTCACTACCATCCAATAAGCGTATAACTTTGCCACAGCGTATGGGCTACGAGGATAAAAGGAAGTGGTTTCCTTCTGAGGAACTTCCTGCACCTTACCATATAGTTCAGAAGTTGATGCTTGGTAAAACTTTGTTATTTGCTCCAGTCCACAGATACGTATTGCTTCAAGCAATCTTAGCGTACCAATCCCGTCAGCATTTGCAGTGTATTCAGGTGTGTCAAAACTGACTTTTACGTGTGATTGAGCAGCAAGATTATATATTTCATCCGGCTCAATATCTTTTATCAGTCTGATGATGTTTGATGAATCGGTAAGATCCATATAGGCATAAGAGAAATTTGGATTTTGCCTGTTGTTATTCTCGAACAGGTGATCAATCCTGGCTGTATTAAATATTGATGATCGACGTTTTAGACCAAATACTTTGTAACCTTTTTTCAGGAGTAGCTCAGCTAGATATGCCCCATCCTGACCAGTTATTCCTGTTATTAGTGCTTTTCTATGGTACATATTTCTACCTTATTGAAGCTTTACTTCATGCATTATAATCATTCCAGTAATTCTTGAGGACAATATCCCATGAAAATATTCCCAATGCTTTTTCTCTGCATAATTCTCGCTCGGGAGGATTTTGAAGTAAATCATCCAGCATGGGTACTATCTCAGTCTTATCTTTAGGCACCCTTGCCACTTCCTCAATGCCACTACCGGCGATATGGTGGAAGGAATTGGTTAATGTTGGTGTTCCACATACCAGTGCTTCTACCGGAACATAAGCAGTTCCCCCAAATAAGTATTGTTTGGTTTCGCTATAGAAAAACCAGTGCAGATCAGCTGCATTATAATAATCTACAAGTTCCTCTATACTAACATACCCTTTTACCAGACAATCCCTACTCATCAAGTCTTGGTAGTACATTTGATTGTCCTTAATGTTCAAAAACACAAATAGGAGATCGCTTCTTTCTCTCAGTTCATCCATTGTCTCAATCATCCACTTAAATCCTCGATATCTGACAGCTCTACCAACTTGCAGAATGATCTTTTTATCAAGCGGTAATCCAAGCCTAACTCTACACTCTTCTCTGGATTTAATGATGAATTTATCGAGCCGACTCACTCCCAATACCGCTCTTTGTCTTGAGGTGAAACCTAGATTAGTGTAATATTCGTGCTCAAGGATGCAAATTCCGAAAAAACAGGTATAAGATCTTAGAAATAGGTGCTTCTCTGCAAGATAGAACAGTAAATGGCGCATGCCGCCCCCGTTTCTGTATCGCCATAAAGGATCAGGATCTCCAAGATGCGTTGCAAATACCCTTCTCTTTCTCAGGAAAAGAGCATAAATATGGTATCCTAACGAATGAGTTCCCATGAAGTGAAAGATTGTGCTCTTTTCCTTGGCTTCCCTTAGCAGAACTTTAAGCATCGAAATAGAGAACTCATAAAGGGGCTTTGGAAGCCTTAGAGATGGGAAAACTCTGCAGGTAACTCCATCAACATCGCGGCTATCTGTTTTATGAAGCCGATGATCCGAGCGCCATGATTCGCAGCTGAGGGCATATCCCCTTGCCTGGAATTCCCGGATGATAAATTGGGCAAGACCAAAACTCATAAAAGCATCTGTGCCAATTGCGTACACTGGGTCATCTAATCGAGCTTGGACCCCCATTTGATTAATAAAAACAACTCTCTTCAAGTGTACCTGCTAAAGTAAGCTATCCAGTTTCTCATATCCCACAACTTTCTCCAAATATCCGGCCTGAACAGCATCATTCAGAGTTTTACATGGAAGTTCCCTTCCAATTATCTCTTCCCTGGTCAAAGTAGCTAAATCAAGCCCAGGGCTGTCTGTCATCATTGCTCGCATCAGCTTCAAAAAAACATTGGGCCAGGTGCTCATCGCTCTCCCGTTTCTGCGGTTTTTTTGATTGTAGAGCTTGATATACCTGCGGCAATCTTCCAGATACCCCTCGCTCAATTCGATCCGGCGAGCAAAGGCAAAAATGTCTTTTACAATTCCATTTGAGGGTGTGAACTTGGGCATCACCTTTCTGCGGGCGATATACTTATTCAGATGGGCATTGTAGTATATCACTACATCATCCATGTTTCCCGTAAATCCGGGTAACATCAGTTTCACTTGTGCTTTCATTTTTTGTCTCCTTTTTCGGTCCGAGGAATTTATCGGCCCCTACATATCTATGGATGACAAAAACAGAAAACGTGGACAAAAATGGAAAGAAATTTTCTAAATCTGCTAATTACACTAAGGGGATTTTGTTGATAGGGCTTTGATAACCTGATACAAGTGATTGTATTAAAAGATTCTATGCTGAGTATGACAACTACTGAGAAAAATATCTGAAGTGAATTCTAAGTACTTATGTAAGATTAAATCTTCTGCTAATTGCTGTTCCTTCTCACTCACATGATTTATTCGTCTTAATCAGTGTAAGTCGCCGATAACCTTCTTCTAATTTATAGAATCTGTGCATGTTACAAAAGCCCTGTAAATAGGGTTTTCTATTACTCGCCATAGCGACCCCCCGCCCACTCCCGGCACTCCGGCGGGAGTAGCAGTGATAACGCGAGCAGAAACCATTATGGATCAAAAAAAAATCACCATAACTTTCTTGAGGGAACACCTACATATGTCCCGGCAGCTAATATATCTTTAGTCACTACCGCACCAGCTCCCACAATAACATTATCACATATTGTAACACTTGGCAATACGGTAGCATTTGCGCCAATGTAGCACTTTTTCCCGATTGTTACCCTCCCCATTATTGCAGCATTAGGTGCAATCGTTGAAAAGTCACCGATTTTGGATTCGTGCATGACGTTAGCATAAACATTGATTTTTACAAAAGAACCAATCCAGCTATGCGCAGAGACATGAGATCCAAATTGAACTACAGTTCCTTTCCCGATATAAGCAGTTCTCGATATCATGCTATGAGAAGAGATTAACCTTGAGTAGTTCAAACCAAGATTTTTCTGAGAATGATAAATTCGTTCTCTGATATTTGGGTCATCAGGAGTTACAACAAATTCTGCTAGTTCCTTGAATCTATTGTAGTTAAACTCCTTGTCATTACCCAGATATGGGTAATTATAATCTTTCAGCAAATTATCTAAAGGGGTCTTATCTATGTAGCCCAATATCTCATATCCCAGCTCTTCACATAGTTCAAACATCTCAGAAAACCCACCGACTAGTATGATCTTCATTGGAGCACTCTTGTGACGTCCCTAATGTCAGAGTCGCTTAGTCTAGCATACATTGGCAAGGTAAGAGTAGAGTCAACGTATTGGTCAGTGAGTGGTAAATCACGGTAGTAATCTTTGAAACTGGAGAATCTATGCACCGCAGGATAATGGATACTAGTTTGAATACCCTTGGCATGGATATGGTTGCGTAAATCATCGCGCTGAACTTTGCCTGTACCCTTGAGCACTATCGGGAATATATAATTTGAGACAAAGCCGCGATGCTTGGCAAAGGGTACGATGATCTGATCATGGTCATTTAGCACTTCCAAATACCAGTTCCTTACCTGGGCTCTCTTTTCTAAATCTGCTTTTAGTTTTTCAAGTTGAGCTAAGCCAATGGCAGCATGAATGTCATCCATGCGGTAGTTATATCCCAGGCGGACAATATCATATTCTGTGGCATGTCCGGAGGCTCTTTGATAAGACATGGTGGTCATGCCATGAGATCTAAGCAGTTTTGCTTCAGCGGCATAATCCGGGTTGTTGGTAACGAGCATCCCCCCCTCGCCAGTGCTGATGTTTTTATTGGAAAAGAAGCTGAAACAACCAATATCCCCAATGGTACCTAGCTTCTTTCCATCATATTCTGACAATGGACCGTGACAGGCGTCCTCCACTACCTTCAGGTTATATTCCTGGGCGATCTGCATGATCTCATCCATCCGGCAGGGAAAACCTGCATAGTGCATTACGATTATCGCCTTGGTTTTGTCTGTGATCTTGGTTTTGATGTCATCGGGTGAGATCGTCGGCTCTTCCAGAGAGCAGATATCGGCAAAAACCGGAGTGGCATTTACATAACGGACAGCATTGGCAGTAGCCACAAAAGTAAGGGAAGGGACTATTACTTCATCGCCTTTCGTGATCCCTAAAATTACCATAGCCAAGTGCAGAGCTACAGTGCAGTTGGCTAAAGACACTGCGTGTTTCGCTTCCAACATGCCGGCAAACTGCTCTTCCAGTTCCAGGCATTTGGGGCCGGTGGAGATCCAGCCGGATTTGATTACGTCGTATGCGGCTTGGGCTTCTGCTTCGTCGAAATTGAGGTCAAAGAGAGGAATCTTATATGCCATTTTTACTTCCCACAAATGAACACGAATGAAAGATCACGAATATACACGAATGTTTCTTTAAGGTTTGTTGCTTGAATTATAATACTACTCGTTTCCACTGTAAGCGTGGAGTACCGAAATTGATTAGTAAGGCTAGATTAAGTTTTAGGGCAGAAAGGTAGTTTAAGCCTTGGGCTATGTGTTGATCAGTTAGTCCGGAACATGCTTTCAGCTCTACAACAATTAGGTCGTAACAGAGAAAATCTGCGTAATACTTTTTCTCTAAAAGTGCCTCTTTGTAGTAGATCTCTAGCCTGTGCTCTTTGCTGAAGGGAATACTCCTTTTATGAAACTCAAGGGCGAGAGCTTCCTGATAAACCGGTTCCAGAAAATTATTTCCTAACTCGTTGTGTACAGCCATACAAGCTCCCACTATCTTGAAGCACTCGTCTTTCAAGACCATATCTTTGTGATAGTTCATGATTGTTTACCACTAATGAACACGAATGAAAGATCACGAATATACACGAATGTTTCTTTAAGGTTTGTTGCTTGAATTATAATACTACTCGTTTCCACTGTAAGCGTGGAGTACCGAAATTGATTAGTAAGGCTAGATTAAGTTTTAGGGCAGACAGGTAATTAAGTGCTTGGGCTTTGTGTTGATCAGTTAGTCCGGAACATGCTTTCAGCTCTACAACAATTAGGTCGTAACAGAGAAAATCTGCGTAATACTTTTTCTCTAAAAGTGCCTCTTTGTAGTAGATCTCTAGCCTGTGCTCTTTGCTGAAGGGAATACTCCTTTTATGAAACTCAAGGGCGAGAGCTTCCTGATAAACCGGTTCCAGAAAAGCAGAACCAAGCTCATTGTGTACGGCCATACAAGCTCCCACTATCTTGAAGCACTCGTCTTTAAAGACCATATCTTTGTGATAGTTCATGATTGTTTACCACTAATAAACACGAATTACTTTCACTAATTGGCGCAAAGGGATTATCAGGAGTTTTAATACTATTTCCGGGTTCCTTGTCCTTTCAATAGTTCCTAATTCCCTGGCCCTTCGTTGTCCAGTCCGTTTGTCTATAAATAACATTCGTGCTCATTCGTGATCTTTCATTCGTGTAATTCGTGGTAAGTCAAACATTATACAGCCCGGGTTTGTACTTAGCCAAGTTCCCCGGCAAGGTAAACCACTCCACTGTCTTTTCCAGACCTTCCCTGATGCTGTACTTAGGCTGGAATCCAGTAAGCTCTCTGATTTTGGTATTATCACACCACAACCTGAAGACTTCTGAATTTTCTGGGCGTACCCGTTGTTCATCTGTTACAAAACGTACATCGCTGTGCATGATGTCTTTGATCAGGTTGAGAGTATCTTTAATTGATACTTCAAAGTTTGAGCCGATATTGACAGTTTCACCTATGGCCTTGTCGCAATTGGCGAGCTCAATGAAACCCCGGCAGGTATCTGTTACATAATTAAAATCACGTGTGGGTCTTGTGTCTCCAAGCATAATCTCTTTTGCCCCTGCTGCAATCTGGGTAATGATAGTGGGAATCACTGCTCTGGCAGATTGACGAGGCCCATAGGTATTGAAAGGACGCACAATGGTAATAGGCAACTTAAAGGCATTATACAAGCTCATAGCAATGGCATCAGCACCAATCTTGCTGGCACTGTAGGGGGATTGGGGTTGCAGAGGGTGCTTTTCATCTATGGGAACATACTTGGCAGTTCCATAAACTTCACTTGTTGAGGTTACCAAAATGCGCTTGACTCCGTAATCTCTGGCTGCTTGGCAGATGTTCAGAGTTCCCTTTACGTTTGTATCGACATAACTGTCAGGGGCTATATATGAATATGGAATGGCTATTAATGCCGCCAAGTGGTAAACCACATCAATATCTTTACAGATTTCACGGCAGTAATTAGGGTCACAGACATCACCGGTAACTACTTCTAATCTGTCATTGGGCTCGATATCCTCCAGCCAACCCCAATAGTTAAAGGAGTTATACTGCGCCAGGGCTCTAACACTGTAGCCTTCGGCTAATAATGCTTCGGTAAGGTGCGAACCGATGAAGCCATCGGCTCCTGTGACAAGTACTTTCATCATTCTCCTCTACCACTAATTTGCACAAATTATTTACGAATAAACACTAATAGCAACGAACATTTTTGTCTAAACCTTCTAAACTCTCTCAACCTTCTAAACCTAATAATCACATTCGTGTCCATTCGTGATCTTTTATTAGTTCCTATTCGTGGTTAGTCATTGAAACTTTTCTTTATATACTTCCTGAGCAGTTTCGTAGTCGGTAATACGTCCAATATCAAGCCAATACTCGTTTATATTATACTTGGGGATCTTGATGCCTGATGCAATCAAATTTGTTATCAATGTATCCATCCCAAAATACTGCCCTTGAGGTACATGCTCGAAGATGGCAGGAGTCATAATATATATACCCGCTAAAATGAACAACTCAAAATTGGGCTTTTCCTGGATATCGGTAACATAATCTCCATCAAATGAGATATTCCCAAAAGCAAAGGGCAAGATTTCTTTTTTAATCCCGATGCTCAATGGGAAGGATTTAGCAACTGCATATTCGTAGAATTGCCGAAAGTCCAGCAGGGTAAGAATATCGCCATTCATCACCAGAAAAGGTTCAGTTAACCTGTCTTTCAGCAAAGTTAATGGCCCTGCAGTGCCCAGAGGAGCGTCCTCTTTGCTTATGGTCAATTTCACTCCATATCTGGATCCATCACCGAAGAAGCTTTCAATGTAAGATGATTTATAGTTGGTAGCCAGATAAATCTCATCGAATCCGTTTTTCTTTAGCCTTTCTATCTGCACTTCTAAAATCGCTTTTTCACCAATGGGGAGCAATGGCTTGGGAATTACTTCAGTAAAGGGTTTGAGGCGAGTACCCAGGCCGCCTGATAAAATTACTGCTTTCATATTATCCTCGCCTCCCCGGCGTCCTAATTCCCGCAGAACTAATGGGAGTTTCACTCCGAGGAACATAATTTATAGCTACAGTTGTCTGTGGGTTATCGTATTTATCATAAAGTAATTCACTTACATCTTGATGCTCCCAATAATTGAGGGTAGCATCGATATCTCCCGGTAAGGGGTGAGGCGATATATATATAGCATAATTTGAAGATTGGTAGAAGTTATTATCCCTAAATATAGGGGTGCTTGATGTGGTATAATAGGATGGTAGCAATTTGTTTGAATACATATTATCGTAAAACTCGTTTTGTCTGATTGTTATAGTACATCCTTGGATAACAATCGCAGTATCATTCAAATCAAAGACATTGTGTTCTATCTCATGATATCCGGAAAAGGAAAATATCCCTGTACTATTGCCCATAAACAGATTATCCGTTATCGAAACTGCCTGCCCCTGTGTGCGCAACCCTTCATGACAGCTCACGAACAACGAGTACTTAATTCCGTGTTTGATTGTATCGCTCCCACTGGACTGATTATACATTACTGCTCTGGTGGCTATATTACTAAAAGTGCAATACTCGATAAAAGAATAATCCGAGGGAGCGTAAACCCCGTTAGTTAGCTGATCAAATACTGAGTTTTTTATCGTGCAATTAGCCCCCATCAAAGATATGCCGGTAGTGGCTCCTTTTATTAGGACTTTCTCGATTATTATATTGTCGTGAACAAACCTCAAACCTTCCCACCTATAATTCTGGGCAAGCTTAGTCTCACTTGAATTTATAAAATAGGTAAAGGAATTATTACCATCGAATTGGACCATCCCCATAAAGTCTATGTACGCACTTGGTCTTATTCGGATACGTGATCCGCCTTCAAATATACACTTATTTGTGAAAATCGTGCTAGCTGCAACAATGTAAGTGTGATTATGTTTAAACGTGTATTCAGTCTCAACCATACTTGGAACTTCTATCACCGGAAACATTGTGATCTGTTCAATTGTAGTGTTCCCATCCACATGAATGGCGTAAATGTAAACATCTCCCCACCCGGTTTTACTGAAAACTATGTTATAAGTGCCAGATTCTACACCACTAAGTTCATAAGTCCCGTCAGCTTTAGTAAGTGTTGTTGTGGTCTGAGAATGCTCAGCAGAATCAAAGAAGATGTCCTGCCCATCAACTGATCCGATAAATGGGTAGAGATCACTGGCCTGTGTAGTTAAAGAGTCACAATGAACCTGCTCATATAAGGATACTACCACACCGGATAGATCGTTAATGCTATCAACGGAGCTGTTGTCTTCCCAATCCAGATAAACTCTCCCTGATACTCTAAAAGTTTCGACTTTTGTTGTATTTGTACAACTGACCAGTGCTATGAATAGCATAAAGACTAACAGTATATGTCTTATATGTTTTTTATAAGTGTTTTTTTTCATATTTGTTTCCATATTTTCAATGCAAAAATGCAGACTTCAGGTTTCTCGCAATGACAGCTTAAGCAGTCTGGAGCTATATGTCCCGTATTAAGGCACCACAATGCCTTGTTGATTACTATCTTTAAGGTTTTCATTTTTATTTATAGGAGACTATTCTGAGTTTCGTGTGTGTGCCACTGAATTGGCAGCACCGGCACCATATCTTTCGCAATAGATCAACAACAAGAATTGATGACATTACGGCTAAATAGTAGTGTACGAATATCATTCGTCTTGATTCACTCGCAATCAGATAAAACATAGCTAAGTGAAATACAAATACCGCGATGTAAGGAGTCAGGAATCTTCTATATAAGAATATCGAAACAAGACCCAGTAAACCTGTGATAAGATAAATTGTCGATAGGATTGCCGTTTTGGCATTTTTCTTAAAATCAACACTTCGAGTGATAGTATTTCGAATTCTCTTCAATATCTTGCTGGATATAGTAGTTACAGGGTGATCAACCCCAAAATTGGTTTGTTTAGCTATCATCAACTGCTGCAGAGAGTCGCTTCTGGCAGAGAAGGTTCCGTCGAAGGAGTATCTAAAAGTATCTTTTTGACTTAACATAGCAGTGTTCTCCCAATACAAATTCCTGAATTCATCGGAGCTAACTACTTTTGCTCGAAGGGCATCCCCTATACTTCCAATAAGCGAAACTTGCTCATGGGTCAGACTAACCCCCAAGCTTTTTACTACTTTAATGTCGTCAGCAAAAACATAAGACCGATATACCCATGGCGCAATGAGCACTAAACCAATACATATCATTGTCGCTACTTTTCGAAACTTGAGAACGCCTTTTGGTGAATATATCAATATGTAAATTGCAACAAACAAAGTTAAAACAGCATTAACCTGAAAAACTAATACTAGAAATGAACATATCACAGCGATGCTATACAAATAACTATTCTTGTGTTTAAATTTGTATCGACTTAAAAGATATGTAAGCAATGTGTACATAAAAAGTTGGAGAGTTTCCCTGCGCAGCCAGACGTACTCCATTAAGCTTGCTGTTATGAGAGTAATTAAAAGGGATAAGATTATAGCCTTTTTTCTGTGCATATACTTGGATATGATGGCAAAAATAATTATAATTGTTAATGAATCCAAGATTGCTTGCATAAGCTTCGCATACAGTTTCTCCCACATCGGTTCATAATCACCGGCCAAATAAGAGTCTCTTCCCATGCTGATATCTCGGGGGATATGCCTTGGATGAAAACCTATGCTCGATGGAAGGGAGTACAGCAAAGCTAGAAACATGGGGTAACCAGGCTCTCGCCAAAAATATGGCTCATAAGGAGCACTTGTATCCTTTGAAATCCCATTCCCCAAGCAGATGTTGGTCGCAATGTTGTGGTATAATACATCGTCAGACCCAATATTGTAAGGCATCTGAGCGACCATCAGCACTCTTAGCGATAATGATACTAAAAATATTATTAAAATTTGCTTAATCTGCAATTTGCCACCATTCATTTTTTAGACCTCTTTATTATAAACCCCGGCCTATCCTTCACCTCATCAAATACCCTCAGTAGGTATTCAGCTATAATGCTGATTGAAAGCAGTATCAGACCACAAAAGAAAGATATTATAATCAAGGTAGTAGTCCAACCGGGAATTTTGAACCCACCTATTGTCTCCTGACCCGTAAGCTTTAAAATCGTTGATATTACTATCACTATAATAGATAGCAGAAACGATAACATCCCAGTCCAGTTTATCAGCTTAATGGGAAAATTCGATGAGGCATAGAAAGTATCCCTAAAGAGCTTCATCTTTTTCTTGAAGGTCCAGCGGGATTTGCAGTAAACATTCTTGGGCCGTTCATAAGGGAAGTACACCGGATCAAAACCCAAGCGCAAGACCTCAATCAGGGTTGAGGTGTTTATGGGATGGATTCGCTCATTAATGATATCTACCAGCTGTCTATCTATAGCAAAGATATCCGCTCCCAGGGGTGGTAAAGATACGTCTGATAGACTGTTCATTATCTTGTAATAAGAGCGTGCGAATATCTCATTCATGAATCCATCATTTCGCTTATCACGGTAGGGAATAATAACCTGTGCTCCATTCTGCCACTCACGGTACATCCTGATATAAACATCCATTGGGGTCTGCCAATCATCCGGCATGGCAGTTACAATATCCCCTCGTGCTAATGAAAAACCAGCAAACATAGCATAATGCGCAGAAAAGTTTCTACTAAGCTGATACGCCCGGACCTGGGTATATTTATCTGCTAATGCGGATGCAACTTGATATGAGTTGTCAGTCGAACCATCGTCTATGATGATAAACTCATAGCAGATTCCTTCATCTTGCATCCGCCGGTCCACTTCTCTGAAAACTGACTCTATTCGCTCGCTACTGAAATATGATAAGAGCATAACTGTATACAAGCCTTCCCTCAAGCTGATCCCCCTTTATTTTGGAATACCAGTGTGGATAGAATATAATTCGTCGATAGTGTGAATGGCACTACCAGAAATGCGTTCACCCAGTTTTCTAAACTTCCCAATTTCTTGAAGATATACAATAAAAACATGCCTAGCAGCATACCCGATAAATATACCAGATAATACAGCAGCAGAGATTTAATACTAAATCTTGTCCTGAAAGTAATCCTTCGATTTAGGGTATAGGAAACTAATATAAAGAATGAGTAGTTAAGAAAGTAGGTTATATACAGAGGAGTCCCAATAATCTTCAACCAAAAATATGAAGATATCATAGATGCAATAGTGACAAATGCCCCGATCCCGCCAAACTTGATAAACCTAGCTATACTAAAATAATCTAAGAGCTTCATTGATGCGCTCAAGTTCATCCTCTTTCAGATATGGGTTCATCGGCAGGCTCACGCAATTCTTGGCAATCTGTTCTACTAATGGATACGACTCATTATTCATATCGCAGTATGCTTTTTGTTTGTGAGGGGGAACAGGGTAATGGATCATAGTCTGTATACCATAACTCTCCAAGTGATTGATAAGCTTGTCTCGCAGATCGTACATGATTACGTACTGATGCCAGCATGGTTTTGCCAGATATCCTGACTCAGGCAAAGTGTAGAATATCTCATTATCTTGATATGATGACTCTAATTGAAAATACGGCAACAAAACGTCTGGATGACTTGTTTGATTGTAGGCATAGGCAACACGAATCCTTCGTTTATTCCATTCGTCCAGATACCGCAATTTCACTCGAAGCACTGCCGCTTGAATCTCATCCAACCTACAGTTATATCCCTTCATTTCATTGTAGTATTTCTTTTTTGAGCCATAATTCGCCAAACACCGCACCTTATCCGCCAGTTCACCATCATTTGTTGTCACCGCACCGGCATCACCAAATGCACCTAGGTTTTTCCCAGGATAAAAGCTGAAAGCTGCAGCGTGACCCAGTGCTCCGCACTTACTGCCAGCATATACTGCACCATGCGCTTGAGCTGCATCTTCCAAAACCTTAAGCCCATATTTTTCTGCAATATCCATTATTGGTCTCATATCAACAGGCATACCATACAGATGAACAGGTATGATCGCTTTTGTCCTTTCAGTAATCGCTTTCTCAATGAGCAATGGATCGATGTTGTATGTTCGTAAGTCAGGCTCTACTGGGACTGGTGTTGCTCCTGTGTAGCTGACAGCCAACCAAGTAGCAATATAGGTATTTGAAGGAACAATAACTTCGTCTCCCTCGCTAATACCCCAAGCTTTCAAGACCAAGAATAATGCATCAAGGCCATTGCTTACCCCTATACAATGCTTTGTCCCAATGTAAGCTGCATATTCCTTCTCGAATAGTTCCACCTCCTCTCCAAGAATGTACCATCCTTTTTCAAGAACATTTTTAATTGCGGTGTCAATTTCGGACCTTAGCTCCCTATAGCTTTCGCCAATGTCATAGAACGGAATCTTATACTTCGTGTTGGACATATCGCAAATACTCATCGTAGTTTCTTATGTAATCTTTTTCATCGTAGATATCAGAAGCTAGTACTAACAGGACGCAATCCGAAGAAAACTTACTTATATCACTCCACTTATTTGGTGATACAATAAGACATTCTGCAGGATCATTCAGTGCGTAGTCTATCCTTCTATGACCATTGTCTATAGCCAATATGCAGGCGCCGTGCATAGCCACAAAAGCCTGCCACAATGATTTGTGGGCATGCCCACCTCGTGGGTGCTTGCCAACATTATTCCAAATGTAATAGATGCGTTTAATATCGAAAGGTATATCATAATTCCCCTGAATAATCGTAAGATTTCCCCGATAGTCGTAAACAGTTTGCGGATTAATAACTTGTACACCATCCAGCATGGTTAGATTTCTCTCACTTTAATTGCAGGAACTCCCATAACAACAGTTCTGGGAGCAACATCTTTTGTTACTACGCTGCCTGCTCCTATAAGAGAGTCTCTCCCTATAACAACTCCACCCATGATCACTGAACCAGCCCCAATTGATGCCCCTTCTTCAATTGTTACTTTCAAGAAACTATCTGGGTATTGCTTTGATCTTGGATACTTATCGTTAACAAAAGTCACATTAGGTCCTATAAATACACCATTACCTATCCGAATGCCATCCCAAAGATAAACACCTGATTTTATTGTCACATTGTCGCCAATTATCACATCATTCTCGATAAAGCAGTGGCAGTTTACGTTACAATTTTCACCAATTCGTGCACCTGCTAGTATCACACAAAACTGCCATACCACTGTCCCATTTCCGATTTCCTTAGTCTGTACGTCTGATGTACTGTGTATCATTGTTGCCTCAGGTTTAGGTTTGGTTTAATTTAAACTATGCTTAGCATTGTCATTTAACCCCAGACACTACTCAATAGATAGAAGAGTAATTTCCACAACCAAATACAGACAAAAAGGTAAGTGACACTCTGCTTTGCCTTATCGCTTTCTTCTGGATAATCCCCCCTCATCATAGTTCTTTCAATATGTTTAGCTCCATCAAAGATCATGTAAGTAACCTTGAATACTACCGCAGTGAATATTGATAATCAATCAAGCCAGGTATGAGCCAGCATGACAAGATACTCACCATAACCACTCTTGCGAATTGGTTCAGCAAGCTTACACAGTTGATCTTTGTTAATAAAGCCTTTGCGGTAAGCAATCTCTTCAATGCAGGATATTTTCAACCCCTGCCGGTTCTGAATTACTTCCACAAACTGTGAAGCTTGCATCAGAGAATCGAAGGTACCAGTGTCCAACCAAGCAGTTCCACGGCCAAATGCCATTACCTTTAGGTTGCCTTGTTCCAGATAGACTCTATTTACATCGGTGATCTCATATTCTCCGCGGGCAGAAGGTTTGATCTCGTGGGCAATTCTGATTACGCTGTTGTCATAGTAGTAGAGACCTGGTACAGCATAATGTGATTTGGGCTGCTTTGGCTTTTCTTCTAAGCTGATAGCTTTCATATCTTTATCAAACTCTACGACTCCATAGCGCTCGGGATCATGTACTGGGTAAGCTGTGATAATGGCACCAATCGGATTTGTGCACAGCTGCAATTTACTTGCCAAGTCCGCCCCATAAAAGATGTTGTCACCCAGTATCAGACATACTTCATCATGTCCCACAAATTCAGCACCGATTACAAAGGCTTGGGCCAGGCCATTTGGCACTTCTTGTATTTTGTATTCGAAATGCATGCCAAGCTGAGAGCCATCACCTAGAAGTTTGATGAAACCCGCTTGATCTTCCGGAGTCGTTATGATCAGCACTTCCCTGATACCAGAAAGCATTAGCGTAGAAAGAGGATAATAGATCATGGGCTTATCGTAAATCGGCATTAACTGTTTGCTGACGGATATTGTTATAGGATGTAAACGCGTGCCGGCACCTCCGGCTAAGATTATTCCTTTCATTAATCAGTCCTTAATATTATTTATTCCCAACCTTTCTTGCTGGTATTTCTTATTCTGGATATTCTTCCACCAATCCTGATTCTCCAGGGTTTCAAACACTGCTGCATTAGCATCGAAGCAAGAGCTGAACAGAATAGTATCCTCGGTTCCTAAGAACTTTGATAGTCTGTCTTCCAATTGCTTATGGATATCTTGGGTTCCGCAGATAAACCGTACGGAAGAAAGCCCATATCCTCTGTAATCCAGCACTTCATGCGCTGCCTTGATTACATCGGGATGGCTGGATAAACCCAGATAGTTATTGGAGCACATATTGATGAGCTTCTTGTGAGGGCTACCAACCGGGAATTCAACCTCTATCTCAGCTCCCTGGGGATCGCAGATGAGGCGTTCATTCTTGAATAAGACATTGTCTTTAATGGTTTGCAGGATTTCCTGATATAAACCTTTGGTTTTAGTTGAGTATGCCATGATAACCTCTCAGTGGATTTAGGATTTAGGATTTTTTAGAAATTGGCATAGAAAAAAGGGTTGGATTCTGTTGCAATAATTCTGTTCAAGGCCATGGAAGCAATGGAGAGTAACAGCATTGTAAATAATGCTGTGTACTTAAGAAAGAACAATAAGTCCGGGTGCTTGCCAAGGAAGGTTAATAATCTATCAATAATTTTCATTTTTAGGTTTTGACAATTCTGGATTTATGCACTTTGGTTCATAAAAAAGTGATTATCAGAGAAATCTGTGGTATCTGTGTGAGGTAGGTATTCCCCACTAATTAACACGAATGAAAGATCACGAATGGGCACGAATAACTTAGGTGTTAGGTTTTAGGTAACAGGTGCCAGTTGACTGAGGATTATGAGTTAAAAGTACGTTAGGAAGCGAACCAGTTTAAAACGTGGCTAAGGAAATCTCGGTTAGGGCACTTTTCACTTCTTCCATAGATATGGGATCGGTAGTGTATTCTACTTCCTCGGTAAAATCAACATCTTCGAAGTATGACAACTGCTGCCGGAAAAGCTTATCATTAAACGCGTTATTGAAAATTTTATTAGCTTGGGTGCACGCTTGCTCAAACGAAAAGTGGTGTTTGAAAACGAAATACAAATCAACATAGTCCTTCCATTTCCCTCTTCCACCTAAGGCAAATGCCTTCATCGCAGCAAGAGTTAGGATATCGGGCATGTTGATTATCCCTTCAAAATCTACATTGGGATTAATTTGATAAGGGTATTGATAAAATGACAATTTCACACCATTAATGATACAATGAAACTGGATGCTATCTTCATATAGGACATCTTGGATTTCGTAGTTATACTTTTCTAAGAGAATCTTGATACTTTTTCTGCGCAGGTTTGCATTAGTAAATAAATCAAAATCAAGCGAATATCTATGCCCAATCTGCAAAGCGAGAGCAGTTCCTCCCACCAGATAAAAATCTTGTTTAAATAGCTTCAACAAAGGAAGCATACTTATCTGATCTGGTTTTAACACTTCTCTATGCATGTTTTTGGAAGTACAGCCTAAAATAATGGATGGTAATCGGCAGATAGTTGTTTCTGGGTTTACTAATCTGTTTGTAAAAAACATCAGCGATTTCGGACACGCCACAAGCTTCAAAAAGTTGTTTTACACTGGCTGAATTGCCGTAATTTAAGATAGCTTCTACCAAAGACTCAAGCGAGAGATTGGGCTTTTTATCTTCAGGTACCCACCAAAAGAGATGTGAGTTCTGCTGGTTAAGTTGCTGGAGCTTGTTTGTGTCTGGATTGGTCATATTTTCTTACCACGAATTATATAGGTTTCAGGTGACAGGTGTCAGGGGTCAGGGGTCAGGGCCAGGGGTTAGGGGTTAGGGGTCAGGGGTTAGGGGTTAGGGGTTAGGTAACAGGGGACAGGGGTCAGTTCTTCTGTCATTCCGAACTTGATCCGGAATCCAGCTTTTTTACTTAACCTCCCACAGCAAATAGGCAGACAGGAAGTAGGCAGACGGATTATTGTCCTGTTGTTGGTGGTGTCTTGTCAAGCCAACTCTGACGGTGTCGTTCCCGCGGAGGCGGGAATCCAGCATAGAAAAAGCTCTGGAAGAGCGGCAGATAATATACGACATTTTGCCATCCCTACGGGATTATCAAGGGCTGGATTCCCGCCTCCGCGGGAACGACATTGCTGTTACGACATATGGAACTTGACAAGACACTAGATATGCCCACCTGGGGA
>DIXL01000042.1:0-58347 GCA_002428685.1 Cloacimonetes bacterium UBA6081
GCCTGCTCTATGGAATGCTGAAAAATCATGAAAATTACACTCCCAAAATCGACACTGCCTACAGGGAAAAATATACGCAGCCCTATACTGTAAACGCATCTGTACCAGCTAATAAGATCATGATTGCTGATATCCAAACCCTGGCATTGTCTCCCATCTCAAAAAAACATGCCAATTTTCGAAAGGAGCAGACACCGGCAATGAGTAGTGACTCGAAGTCAACATCGCTTCCTGCTGCTCCTCCCGACTTTCTTTCCGAAAACATTGTGGAAGAAAGACCAGATTTAGTCAAGAAATTTCTTGACTTATAACAGAGTAACATGCGAAAGGATATCACCAAGCCCCACGCATGAGTCCTTTGCACTTCGCAAAATAATTGGGATAGAGAGGTAACTATTATGGATATCACCAAGCCCCACGCATGAGTCCTTTGCACTTTTGTTTTTTAGCTAAAATTATCTCTGTTATCGCCGGGGTGCAAATGACTCCTGCTTAATGGGCAAATAGCTGCGCGTCTATCCTTCCTTCCAAGCCCGTTTTACACCTCAACCCCCTTTTAGCCCTTTACGGGCGAAATACTATGCCTGTTGCATGTATTCCAATCTGCCACCCACAAATGGCTTAATTCTCAATTCTCAATTCTCAATTCTCAATTTCCTCATCACCTCTGCTTCACTCATGCCCGGTACCAAACCCATTGTGGCAATATCGCTATCCCCACGCCCATAATACTTGTAGGCACGCACCCGATAGCAAAAAATGGGGGGATGCCTCTCAAAAATGATTCCTTGACAGTTTTAGGTATCACTCTCAAATACGTTTCAGATGATATAATGGGATGTGTTTTTTTATCATGAGCGGTGGAATCTTTGGTTAATAGAGGCTGGATGAGAGATTTAGTTATCTGCCGCTGATGGTAGTAGTGGAATAATCATCGTTAGTGAGGTGTGGACAATGCAATTTTTAAAACGATTGTTGAAACCTGTGGAACTGCTGATAACAGCTGTAATTATAGTTACGCTGTTTGGTTTTGTCAACTGGCTTAATGATTCGTGGCAGTTGAAGTTTTTACAGGTTAATTTCGTGCCGATGGCTCTCACTACTGCAATAGCAATTCTATTATTGTGCGTTTACACTCTACTGGCTGCCTCAAGACAAAGAAGTAATAGATTTAAACCCTTATTCGGTGCACTATCAGTGATTATAACTGCATTCAGCATTTACATAATTGGGATAAGTGTGTTTCACTTGGGTTCTCCAAAAATAGATCAGTTTATTTCCGGCTACCAAAAGCTTAATGGACTTCAAATTGGAGTAAGGTCTCCCATAACCGCTTCGATAGTATTACTAACTATGATCGCAATCAGGTTTATGGCCGTTAGTAAGAATGGGATTAAGAATTGGTATCGCAAGGGAATGCTTGTGGCTCTATTCAACTTAGTCTTCTGTCTATCAATAATGCTGGGATATTCTGGAGGGATCCCTTTATTTTATAGTGGAGAGATATTGCCGGTAGCTTTGTTTACCGCTATAGCATTGATGCTGTTGAATTTAGCCATATTGGGTTTGTTTGGCACCAGAGGTTGGATGATGGGGATATTTGATAATCCGCAGGCTGGTTCAGATGAAAGAGTAGAGAAGCTTAGAAACACTACAGTATATACTTTTTTAATCTTAACTGCCATAATTACCATTGGAGGGCATGTAGTAGTTAATCAAGCCCACAAGGATGTGAAAGCACGAACCAGCCAGGAATTGAGGACGATTGCCAAGTTAATAAATGAACAAATAACTCAGTGGTATAATGACCCGATTGCTGATGCAGAGGCGATCTTGGGAAATGAAATCATTAGAGCTAAAACTCTGGGAGTGATAAGTAGTAACGGAGGTCAAAAAAGCGCACAAGAACTACTACTCTGGATGAATAACCGTCTTGATAAATACAACTATGCCAGAATATCGCTATATAATACCAAAGGGATATCCATCTTGTCTTCTCCCGTCAAAGAGATTATTCCTGAAGCTTCATTGGATTCATTATACTATGTAGCTCTTCACCAAAAACAGATTTTAATCACCGACTTGCATGTGGAAATAAGAAACTATCGCGAACTAAGCACTTTCACACATTTGAATATCTGGATTCCAGTTAGTGACCAAAGTGGTATGGTGAAGGGTACTTAGTTGATTCAGCTTGATCCCACTACGTTTCTTTATCCACTAATTCAAAAGTGGCCTACTGTTACAAAAAGTGGAGAAACGATTTTAGTCTGCAAAGATGGCGACTATGTAACCTACCTGAATGAATTAAGATTCAATAAAAACTCTGCTTTCAAACTTCGCTATAAAATTAGCGAAAATAGATTTTTACCTGCTTCTTTAGCCTTTAGCGGTAAAATAGGAATAGTGGAGACACTTGATTACCGTGGGAAACCTGTGGTAGCAGCTATTTATCCGGTGCATGGAACTCCCTGGTTCAGCGTAGTAAAAATTGACAGAGACGAAGTATATAGATTGTTAAGAAAGACAATTTGGACGATATGGAGCTTTGTTTTGATTCTCATTTCAATGGCTGCATTGGGAATTGGTTACAGAGATAAATTGCGGGACAAATCATGGCTGGAAAGGCAATTTGGCCTCAATCTGGAAAAGCAACAATATGCAGAGCGATTAGCCAATTTTACCAAATTTGCCAATGATATGATTTTTACCTTGGATGAAGCAGATAAACTTATCTTTGTAAACTGTAATCTCCCGGCAAACACAATTTTGAATATTGACCATGAGCCTTTGTTGGGAAAAGAAATTTTCGAAATGATCCCTGCCCTTGCTAATGATAAACTTATTGAAATCTATCGCCGGATTGCTTTAACCGGGGGTGTGGATACAACAAGCGGATTTTGAGTATGATGATAATATCAGCGATGTGGCACTCACAAAACGTGCTCATACCAAAAAACCATATCAGCAATAAATTGATTGTGATAGGTGATGGAGAACTGGCATTGGATTATTTGTTTTGCACCGGGATTTATGCAGAAAGAGATGCTTATGATTTACCCACTTTAATATTATTGGATTTAAATTTATCCAAGATTGACGGCCTAATCGTCCTGAAGCAGGTGAGGGCAAACGAAAAGACCAAGTTTTTGCCGGTAGTGATTCTTACCTCTTCCAAAGAAGATATAGATGTGCTTTCGGCATACGACTGTGGTGCTAATAGCTATGTCAGAAAACCTGTGGATTTCATTCAGTTTACAGAAGCTATCAATCATTTGGGATTATACAGGCTGGTAATAAACGAACCGCCACACGCATTGTAGCACTTATTATTATAAACATGTTAAGAAACTTTAGTCGCAAAAAATACTGTCGTTCCCGCGGAGGCGGGAATCCAGCCCAGAAAAGTCTATTTCGAGTTTGCGCATCTTTTTTTTCGAAACAGAGGGTCATCTGTTTTTCTATTAGTACTAAAACTGGCTGGATTCCCGCCTCCGCGGGAACGACAGCACTAATTAGGCGTGACAATACATTAGTATTTCATGGAATTTCGAGGTCTTGATGGAACATGGAACATTTATTAGCTTAATCTATAATTCGGCATTGCTTTTGGCTTTAGTGATAATTTTCGATACAATATCGGAGCATAGTATTCGCAATGCCCTGCTATCCAAGATAGTATCAGGACTATGTTTGGGCTGTATAGCCCTGGCAATTATGTTCAATCCCTGGGTGTTAGAGCCGGGGGTTGTTTTTGATACCCGGTCCATTCTCCTAAGTTTAACTGCGATGTTTTTTGGCTTTATTCCTACTATAATAGCTACGGGATTGGCTTTTGGATTTCGGCTCTGGCAAGGTGGTTCTGGGGTTTATATGGGCTGCTCTGTTATTATTGCTTCTACAATGTGGGGATTGCTCTGGAAAAGGCGACACGGAAATAAACACAGTTCTTACTCAGTAACAGAGCTTTACTCTTTAGGTTTGGTGAATCATCTGACTATGTTGGCGTTAACTTTACTGCTGCCTGCATCTATTTGGTTCCATGTATTTAAAACAATTGCTATACCGGTTTTGGTTATTTATCCGATAGCTACTGTGTTTTTAGGAAAGATATTGGTTCGTAGAATCCTCCGGCTTCAAGAGGAGGCCGATTTATTAGGAAGCGAGAAGCAATTTAAAGCTCTATTTGAAGATGCACCTCTGCCATATCAATCTATGGATGAAGAGGGGAACTTTATCGCTATTAACCAAATCTGGATGAAAACTATGGGCTATGAAAAAAATGAAATTATCGGACACAACTTCACGGAATTTATTCATCCTGATTACCAAGACAGTTTTAGGCATAATTTTTCCAAATTCAAAAATGCAGGCCACATAGCGGGAGTAGAGTATATCCTAATAAAAAAGGATAGCTCTCAAATTCTGGTTAGCATATCCGGCAGAGTCGTTACCAATGAAGATAATAGCTTCAAGCATACTCAGTGCGTGTTTACCGATATAACTGAACGACGTAAACAAGAGGCAGAACTTCGCAGCATTGAATGGATGCTCTCCAAAAAATACGTAGAAACGGATAGCATGCCTCCATACGGTGACCTTACTGAATTGAATACAAGTAGGCTAATTTTGGATTCGGTTGGCAAGGACGTTTTGAGAGAGTTAGTTAGCGACTATTTGTCCTTATTAGATACTTCCTCGGCTATCTATGAAAAGAATGGCGATTATGCCATGGGAATTTTTTCATCTTCCTGGTGTCAGTTTTTAGATTCGTCTTCTCGTGGGTTATGCGACACAGAGGATAATGCCTCGGCTTTGGACAGTGGAAAGTGGTTGTGTCACGAATCCTGTTGGTCAGTTGCTTCTAAAAAGGCAATCGAAACTGGTGAAGAGGTGGATTTGGAGTGTAATGGCGGAATAAGGTTGTTAGCAGTCCCCATAAAAACTACCAGCGGAGTGGTAGGCGCGATTAATATGGGCTATGGAACCCCTCCCTCCGACGAAAATACACTAAAGAAAATAGCAGAGAAATATAAGGTGGATGCATCCATTCTAAAGGAGACTGCGGCACGATACCAGGTTCGACCCGTGTTTATCATAGAACAAGCGAAACGGAATTTGCATACCGCTGCCAGAATTATTGGTGAAATTGTAGAGCGTCGCCAAGCAGAGCAAATATTAGCCGAAAGCGAAGAAAAATATCGCATTCTAACGGAGACAGCAAGGGATATAATCCTTGTTCATAATTTTGACGGAACAGTTTCATTTGCCAATCAGATAGCACTGGAGTTTTTTGGAGTTACCTCTAACATGTTACCTGAGGTTAATATATGGGATTATATCCCCATGGAATTCCATGACCTAATTGATAATTTTATAAAAGACAGAAGCGATAAACATTGGGATTCGCGGGTTTTTCAGTTGGAGCTATTTAACAAAGAGCAAAAAAGAATACAGGTGGAAATAAGTAGCTCTACGATTTTCTCAAAAGGCATTGTTAAGGGGTTTTTGGCGGTAATCCGTGATATTACGGAACGCTATGCAAATCAGCAAGCTATTAAAGAAAGCCAGTCGTTATTTGAACAATTTATGGAATACATACCCGGAGGAGTGTTTATTTCTGATAAATATAGTAGAACCATGTATGTAAACAAGCACATTATCGATGTTTTTGGTGAACATGGAGGGGTTGGCTCCATTCCCACAGATGTATTTCCTCCCGGCATAGGTGAATCTGTGATTAACGACGACAAATTGGCTTTTGAAAAGGGGTATAAACAAACTGAAGAGACTGTTCCTCACAAAGATGGAACCTTGCATACATACGAAGCAACGAAGTTTGTAATAAAACGTGATAATGCCGAAGACCTTCTGGGCGGAATTATCTTGGATATTACTGATAGAAAAAATGCAGAACAAGCTCTGATTGAAAGCCAATCCAGATTTGAACAATTTATGAATCAGATTCCCGGGAATGCCTTTATTAAAGACCAAAATAGTTGTTTGCTTTATGTAAATAAGCACATGGTCAAGTTGTTTGGGGCAGATGCCTGGATAGGCAAGCCCCCACATGATATATTTTTGGATCATGAGGCCAAGGGGATAATTGACGACGACCAATTGGTAATTGCCAAAGGTGTAAAGCAAATGGTAGATTTTATGCCCGATACAGAAGGGAAAATGCACTATTATGAAACTACGAAATTCACTTTTACAAAGCCGGATTCGGAAATTCTGATAGGGGGATTGTCGTTGGATATCACCGAAAAGAAGCTTGCAGAAGAAGAAGTGAAGAACTATACCCGCAGACTGGAGATTTTGCACGAAATTGACAATATAGTTTTGGAATCACTATCTTTTGAATCAGTAGGAAATACTGTGTTGGAAAGCCTGCATAAATTGGTTCCCTGTTCCGTGCTGGCAATAAATGAAATTCATGAAATGTCTGCCACGGTGCGGGCTGTTTATGTAGATTCTGATGAATATGCTTTTTTAGAACAGGGAAAACAATTTCCTATAACCGAAGAATTTAGAAATAAGCTAATGGAGAATAAAACCCTGTTTGTCCAGGATTTAAGCTCAGATGTGCTGACGGAAAAACTGCAAGTAAGAGAAAGATTGTTAAAATCCGGCATGCAGGCTTTCATGTATGTGGCCATGCTTGCCGGTGGGAAACTTTTGGGTTTCATATCTTTTGCTTCCGTTCAGAAAGATTTCTTTACACCAGAAAGGCAAGTAGTGTTGCTTGAAATTACCAAACAGCTATCCATCGCACTGCAACAATTGAGCTTGGCAGAAGAAATAAAGAGATACAGCAAAGAACTGGAACAGAAAGTAGAAGAACGAACTGCACTACTTACAAGTGCCAATAAAGAACTGGAGTCGTTTTCATATACAGTTGCTCATGATTTACGAGCTCCTTTACGTTCAATTGATGGATTTTGCACAATATTAATGGAAGATTATATCTCCAAACTGGATGAAGAAGCAAAAAAGCTATTCTGGATTATTCAGCATAATACGCACAAGATGGATGCACTAATTAAGGAATTGTTAGAACTTACCCGGCTTAATCCCTATACCTTAAGACAACGAAAGGTAAACATGGGTAAAATTGTTTACAATGCCCTGGAAAGAATTTTTACACCTGATGTTCGGGCACAGTTTGATATTAGGATAAATGTTTTACCCGATGCTTATGGAGATGAGTTACTACTCCATCAGGTGTGGAATAATTTAATCGGTAATGCCATCAAATTTAGCATGCCAAAACCAGAAAAAAGGCTGGAGATAGGCAGCTACTATCAAGCTGGTAACCTTGTGTATTTTGTTAAAGATGGGGGAGTTGGTTTTAATATCAAGTATGTAGATAAGATTTTCGTCCCCTTTCAACGTTTACATACTGAATCTGATTTTGAGGGGAATGGTATCGGCCTGGCAATAGTGCATAAAATTATCCAAAAACACAACGGCACTATCTGGGCTGATAGTGCCGTTGGTAGAGGTGCTTCATTCTACTTTTCGCTTCCGTCGGATTCATCCGGTAGCGAAAGCTGAATAAAACTATTTCATCAGCATCATCTTTTTTGTGTTACTGTATTTACCTGCTTGGATTTTGTATAGGTAAACGCCACTGGCAACGCTGTGGCCCTGATCATCTGTTCCGTTCCACACAATCTCATGTTCTCCGGAAGCCTTGGCTTCGTTTACCAATACCTTCACCAATTGACCTTTGGCATTATAGATTTCCACCTTAACGGGATTAGCCTCTTTTTGGTTATAGCGGATAGTGGTGCTGGGATTGAAGGGATTAGGATAGTTGCTGCTAACAAGCATTGCAGGGCTTTGTAACTGGTCTTCGGCACTAACGGAGGGAGCATTTATCCGGCAAGCCCACAAACTTGCAATGGGGACTGCCTCGCCTCTGGCAATAATATACTGGTTACCATCGGTATAAGACATTACTCCAATGTTTTCCCGGTTCGTAGTCTCAAGGCTCCAGAATCCGTTTGGATGGGTGGCTATGCTTAACGGTTCTGCATCAGAAACAATCCCATCCGGGCTTACATAGCGGTGGTTTATTCTGCCAAACTGGTCTTCCCATCCGATAAACAAAAGCGAATACCCGCCATTGGCATATTTTATCATCTTGGGTTCCTGGGTGGTGTACCAGGCATAATCTATGGATATCCCCGGCATGGGAAACTGAAGTTCCCCATTCTGGTTTATTCTCTGCATGGCAAAGAAGTCTTGGGAATCAGGCCTCATCAGGAAATCAAAATTATCGCCATAGATTGCATCGGTTACAAAATAATGATTCCACTCCTCATCGTCTTCCAACAGCAGAGCGTTTTCACCCCAAAGCCTTGTCCCTTCCGGGCTAAGCTTTTGCGCATAGGTGTCAATCCCCAAATATGACAAATCTGCGAAAAAACAAACCAGATTATCTCCACTTAGTCCGGCATTACTAAAAGTTTGATAATAATCAGCTGCTAATTCTTTCATCGCGATGCCGTTATTTGGCCAACCGGTAGCGGGATTGCCATTATTATCCAAAAGCAAGGCTCGGAGAGATATAGTATTGGCATTGTAATCGTCCATTGCAAACAGCAGGTAGTTGCCCTTAAGGCCCTTTAGATCAGGATAAATGTTAGATTCCGAAACCAGCAATTTGCCCCCCGCCTCCCACAAGGGCAAGTTATTATGGAAGCGTTGACCCAATAGATTTGCAAAACCGTTTCCATTATAAGCACCTCTCCAAGCAATCACAAAGTCTCCATCCACATAGCTCAGCTTTGCATATGTATAAGCAGAAGGCAGAGCATCGTTTATCAGCAAACCATAGCCAGGATGCACCTTGGCACCGGTTGCAGCAATCTCTTGTAAGTAAAGACCAAAGTTACCACCCAAATAAACTGAATATAGAATTGCAAGCCGGTTATTGGGCAAGCTAAGGCAATCTAAATACAACTCCTGATATTCAGAATCTGGGTTCAAGGCGCGTCCGTTTACTTCCAAAATCCGCTCGATATTCTGATCGGTTATCTGATAGTAAATCTTGCTGCTATTCAAATTGCGGTAATCATCATATACATAGATAAAATAATTGCCTATTCTATTGGTGCTGCGCAGATCGGTGTAGCCATTCAAAACCCAATGAACAAGCCTTCCCTCCTGTTCCAGCACAGATGAACCGCTGTTATTTACCAATTGGCATTTTATGCCGTTTTTTTCATTTAACATATCGTTCCAGACAAAGGTGGCCTGGGAGTTCTGTGCCATAACTGCACAGTATAATTTGTAGGAGGTTTCATCGCCTACCATTGTGGTTGTGAAAGCGGGACTTCCGGATGGGGTAACCCGGGCAGCCTTGACTATCCCTTGGTTGTAACTGCCAGAGTAAGTATTTTCCACCCAGCATAGCCAGGCATCGTTATCCTGGTTTACATCCAGACTAAGGCGATAGGATTCATTCATAATTGGGAACACTGTCTGGTTATCCCAAACTTGTTGAGCGTTGGCATCCAAACGATCCAGATACATTGTGCCGGAATCGTAATATTGACTGCCAAATACAGCCACATACAAACCACCATCAGTTGCTGGAGCAAGCATGTAGTTACCTATATAATCGGCAGGGTTATCCAGGCTCTGAGTTACAATAGCAGGCAGTAACAGATTTGCTTGGGCATCAATCTTTTGATACTGTATCGTATTGTTTTCAATGCTGTAAAGAAAGTAATCTCCCACAGAGTTGCGGATCATGCTGTATCTTGGAGGAACCTGAAGGCTTTGGCTGATAAAGGGATTGTTACCAACGATATCTCCTTCGGAGTTTATCTTTAGTGTATAATTGCCGTCACCGGTAACAGAACTATAGGTATTAACGTTCAGGATAATACCTCCATAACCATCAGTTAGCGCGTCCAAATCATACATCTGGGATTGCGGGAAAACCATATTATCAGGCCATTGGTTTACTCCATTGGCGTTAAAATTCTTAACCGAGACCCCACCTGAGACAAAATGAGCAGTGTAAGCCCCGCCAACATTATTGGGCACCAAAGAGCACTCAATTCCAAAATTGGAACTGCTGGTAACAACCATGCCGCCATCCTGCCATAAGCATTGACCTGCGAGGCTGAGTTTTTGAATTTTTAAAAAGTTGGTTTCTAAATTAGTCGAGAATTCGTTGTAGGTAACCACCACATTTCCATCGCTGGCAACAATTGCAGAGAGGATTCTTTTTTCCAGGGCTCCGCTGGTTACCGGACGGGCTTCCTGCCAGAGAACAGTGCCATCTGCGCTGATCTTTTGAGAATAAATATTGGAACTGCCGGATCGGGTGTCATTCCAAAATACCATCATTGCGGAATTAGAAATCTCCAAATTAATCCCTTGAAAATCCAGATGTTGCGAACTTCGTAGTAAAACGGGGGATTGTGCAAAAAGGGTCAGAGCAAGCAATCCCATTAAACAGAATAAAAAGTAGCTTTTCATCATTTCTCCTTTTGTTGTAAATATACTCTTGGGAATCAAGATCATCTTGATCCCCGCTATAACACACCTGGCAAACATAATTTGTAAATAAGCAAAGTTTGTTCCAATAGCCTTGAAATTTTTAAATTAATTTTATATTGCCCATAAAAGAGAGAACAGACTTGAGCAAATGCATGGAATAATTCATGATTATTCTGGAATCTATGTCGTTTTCGAGTTCAAGCGAGCCATTTGTGAAGAAAGCAAATTCTTCGATGAAAACTTCTCAAATAAAGAAAAGCGGCAACCAAAACAGGCAGCCTCTTCTAAGTCATAGCGACTTATTTCTTCTTGGTTTTATTGGCTACGGGGGTTGCTTTTTTGGCTGGGGCGGGCTTGCTGTCCTTGTGAGCGAACCACCAATCATAACCCTGCATTTCGCCTTTTTCGATTTTAGCTAAGCGTTCGTTAGCAGTTTTCACATCTTTGGCAGGGGGAATAATCACCCTATCTCCAATCAGTTCATTTTTGGCCAATTGGCAGGCTTGGCGCAAGCATTGTTATCGCTGAATTGCATACCTTCCACAGCGCGGAGGATTTCTTCCATATTGCGACCCATTTCCTGAGGATAGTAGAAGATGATTATAATGATGCCTTTGGCATCTACAATAAATACCGCACGAACGGTGTTTGTACCGTTGCCGGGATGAATTAGCCCATTCCTTCGGCCACGGCACCGGTATCGGCGATAATGGGAAATTCAATTTCCACTCTGAGATTTTCTTCTATCCATTCTTCCCATTTGATATGGGCGAATGCCTGATCCACACTGAGGCCAATCAATACAGTGTTCAAAGCTCTGAATTTGGGATAAAGCTTTTGAAAAGCCAAATATTATGTGGTGCAAACGGGTGTGAAATCGGCCGGATGACTGAATAATACAAACCACTTTCCTGCCATGTCCCTTGGCAGGTTAATTTCGCCACGAGTGATAACTACCTTCATTTCCGGGAATTTATCTCCCAGCAGGGGCATTCCTTCTCTATTTTCCATTTCTGTCTCCTTTTTATTGTCTTGCTACAAGACATAATCATGTAGAACACGAGAAAAGCAAAATAGCAGATCTGAGTTGCGGTTTGTGATGTCTTAACTACCGAAGAAACCGAGGCACCGAATAATAATTACGCAGGTAAAACGAATTGGACGGGTTAACACGGATTTTTATAGGTAATGAAGTATCGTGGTGATGAAGTGATGAGGTAATGGAATGTAGGGGCTATTTACGGGCATCTACCAAAAAAATTTCTATCATCATCACATTATCACTTCGTAATTCACCACTTCTTTACCTCCATAAAAAACACTATCTGCTTGACGGTTTTTGCAGCTTTCTGTATTCTGCGCCAATGAATAATATGGCTATCTACAAAATCCAAAGCATTGGAGAAAAGCTGCCCCTGGCAAGGTTTGAAAAAACGCTGAACCGCTTTTCTAAGGTGCTGAACTATGCTTTTAAGGGTGGAGTTCTTACTTTGGGTATGGCTCCTTTGTGTCCCGGCCCGTTTAGGATTATTTTGGAAAGTGGGGATTTACAACAGGTTGAAAGCCTTCAATTAACTGCCGATGAATTGATTATTAACGATGCTTTGGCCATTAGCTATGATGAATCCCATGCATGGAAAGTAGTAGAACCGGATAAAACTCAAGACTTTGCAACGCTGAAGCCGGTAGTAAAAGAAAGCTTTGATCTTTATCGGCAAGGGCTCTCAGAAGTAAGCATGGCGTTTTTTTTAATTTCAAATGCTGCTCCACTAAAAGGGTTTGATGAAGAATTGCGAAAAACATTTCAGCTCGGACTGCTAAAACTGGAACAAGAAAACTCGCCTGAATTTGTCCCTCTGTTCAAGGGCAGGGGCAAAGGCCTAACCCCTTCCGGAGATGATTTTCTGTGTGGTTATTTATTGGCCTTGGGCTGGCTGGAGAAACAAGGTCTTGGGGATTTTGCGGATCTGAGGGAAGCGTTGTATAAAGCTGCCTTGGGCACTAATATATTGGTGAATAGCTTTTTATTTCAAAGCTATAAATTCTGGTTGGATGCGGATTGGCAGGATTTTTTTAATGCTTTTGCCTGCAGCGATTTAAATGAGGTTAGCCATACTCAAAAACGCATTTTGGGCTATGGTGCAACCTCCGGTGCAGATCTGCTGTATGGAGTTTACATGGCTCTATCTAAACATCTTAATTTACAAGGTTTTAAGGAGGCCGGATGAACACGCTGGCTAAGACAATATCTGGCAAATATCTGGATTCGGTGAAGCTGATGCTGATTTCCAAAGAACTTCGCTCTTTAAAGGGTGTAGAGGATGCTGTGGCGATAACGGCTACTAAAGAAAACAAGGAAATCCTGGCAGCTACAGGAATGTTGGTTCCTGATGCAGAAGCTGCCTCTGAAACAGAGATTGTGATAGTTATAAAAGCTGCTGACGAAGAAACCGCTAAAGCAGCCATGCAAAAGGCGACAAGCTTGGTGGAAAATCCCCCTGCTCCTGTCTCTGGAATCATCAGCAGCGAAGTGCGAAACCTTGCTAAAGCAATAGAAATATTGCCGGAAGCAAACCTCTGCCTTATTTCTGTAGCGGGAAAATACGCTGCTGCGGAGGCTGAAAAGGCTTTGGATAAAGGCTTGCATGTAATGCTCTTTTCGGATAATGTGAGCCTGGAAGATGAACTTGCCCTAAAGCATAAAGCACTTAAAAAAGGACTGCTGATGATGGGCCCGGATTGCGGAACAGCCATTATCAATGGTTTACCTTTGGCCTTTGCCAATAATGTACCTACTGGCAATATCGGAATCGTTTCCGCTTCGGGCACAGGTTTGCAGGATATAACCTGCGGCATTGCCAATCGTGGTTGTGGCATAACTCAAGCTTTTGGAACAGGTGGCCGCGATGGCAAAAAGGAAATAGGCGGTATTATGCTGAAAGCCTGCCTTCAATACCTGATGGATGATACGGATACAGAAGTGATTGTGCTGATGGGGAAAACGCCTGCTCCGGAAGTGCTGAATGAACTGATGAGGCTTATAAAACAAACTCACAAACCGGTAATCGTGAATTTCCTGAAGCAGATTGAACTGCCGGAATTACCTAATCTGCAAAGCAGTGTCTCATTGGCTGAAACTGCTGAGTTAGCATGTCAGGCGTGTAAGAAACCTTATACAGAGATAGATTCACCTGTTTACAAAATCCCGACGCTACCGCAAAACCGTAAATACATTCGGGGACTTTACAGTGGTGGAACTTTGTGCCAGGAAGCCATATTGATTTATAAACGGTTGTTTGGCGCAGAACCCTTTAGCAATGTGGGTGCAAAGCTATTGGCAGAAGGCTGGCACACCCAAGAAGACAGTTATATAGATATGGGATCGGATGAATTTACCGTGGGGCGTCCGCACCCTATGATAGACTATAGTTTGAGGCTGAAAAAGCTGAGCGAAGAAGCTGCGGATAAACAAGTTGGCGTTATCCTACTCGATGTGGTTTTGGGTTATGGAGCGCATCCCGATCCTGCCTCAGAACTGGTTCCGGTGCTGCAAAAATTTCCAGGGGAAATATGCATTGTTTGCCATGTTTTGGGCACCGATGCAGATCCGCAGGATAGACAAAAACAAATTGCAGCTTTAAGGGAATGTGGGGTTTATGCCTTCACTTCACATGCCAACGCAGTGGATTTTTCCCTTAAAACCTTAATGAAAAACAGGGAGAACGTATGATTAAGCTGGATAAAGGCAAACCGAAAGTAATAAACATAGGGCTTGAAAGTTTTGCAGCAGACCTTTTATCTCAAGGTGCTGAGGTTATATCTGTAGCCTGGAAACCGCCTTTGAACATAGACAAACGCTGGACGGAACTTATTGAGCGTAGTAGAGATAAGATAGAAGCTGCCAATACCAAAGCCCTGGAGATTATCAATGCTGGCAGACCTGTATTGGTTGGAATGGGCATAGCAGGCGACGTTATTCCAGGGATGCATAAAAACCTTATCCTGCATGCAGGTCCACCCATAACTTGGGAAAAAATGTGTGGTCCCATGCATGGTGCAATTATTGGTGCCTTGCTGTATGAAGGCAGAGCAAAAACACCCGAAGAAGCGGAAGAATTGGCTGCTTCGGGAACCATAGATTATGCGCCTTGCCATGAACACGGTTGCACGGGTCCCATGGCCGGGATAATTAGCCCTTCCATGCCGGTGTTTATTATTAAAAACGAAGCTTATGGCAACTATACCTATGCCACCCAGAATGAAGGTTTGGGCAAAGTGTTGCGTTATGGGGCTTATAGCGAAGAGGTTATAGTCCGCTTAAAATGGATGGAGACGGTGTTGTATCCGGTGTTGAGCAAAGCCATTAAGTTCTTGGGAACTATTAACCTGCAAGGTTTAATTGCCCAGGCTCTGCATATGGGTGATGAAGTGCACAATCGCAATCGGGCTGGAACCTCATTACTAATCAGACAATTAGCTCCGGCAATTTTAAAAACTAGTGTGGATGCAGAGCAATCGGCTGCGGTGTTGGATTTTATCAATGGGAACGACCACTTTTTCCTTAACCTCTCCATGCCAGCCTGCAAAGCTGCTTTGGATCCTGCCCGAAACATTCCCGGCAGCAGTATTGCAGTTGTAATGGCTCGCAATGGCACAGAATTTGGCGTGCAGCTAAGCGCAATGGGCGATAGATGGTTCACAGGGCCTGCATTAGTGCCCGATGCGCTTTACTTTCCAGGCTATAGCAAAGCCGATGCCAATCCCGATATAGGCGATAGCGCGATCACGGAAACAGGCGGTTTGGGCGGTTTTGCCATCGCCGCAGCACCGGCGATTGTGCAATTTGTTGGCGGAACCGCAAAAGATGCCTTATCTTATACCCTGTCCATGTATGAAATCTGCTTTGGCGAAAGCAGTTCATATCAAATCCCTGCCTTGGATTTTCGTGGCACACCCCTGGGGATAGATGTGGTGAAGGTGATTGAAAACAACCTTAGCCCCGTTATCGATACAGGCGTGGCACACAAGAACCCCGGGGTGGGACAGGTTGGTGCCGGGGTTGTCAAAGCACCGTTTGAGCCGTTTATAAAAGCCTATCAAGCTCTGGCAGAAAGTTTTGATAACTACAAAGAGTAAAAGAGTAAATGAGTTTTTTAATACAGAGGGAAAGAGAAATCCTGGCTTTTCTTAATATCCTAAAATCCTTGTTATTGAAATTGGAGCACAGCGCATAAATTTTCTTTACGCAGATGAAAAGCAGAGATAAAAGAGAGAAAAGCAGAGATTTTTCAACAAAGAGCAAAAGAGTAAAAGAGGAAAAAAGAGATATTTAAAAAAGAGTAAAAGAAAAAAAAAGGAAAATAATAAGGTTATAATTTCTAAATCAGCGGATATCATAATAATCAGCGTTATCTGCGCTCTATTAATAAAATTAAGGAGATATAAAATGGACACGAACACATTCTTCAACTTCATGAAAAACCTAAAGATGTATGATTTAACCCAGCCTTTAAGCATTCACACTCCGCCCTGGCCAAGCTATATGCCACTTGGAATACAATATTTTAAACGTATCGCCGGAGCGCATATGGGTCAGGGTGCAAACGGACAAATTATTACCACCAGCAATCATGTTGGCACGCACATAGACGGTGAAATTCACTTTCATGCCAGCGGACGCAGCATTGGGCAAGTTCCCATGGAAGAATGGGTTGGCCCCGGCGTAGTGGTGGACATATCTGATAGTGTGGATGATTACGACCTCTATACCCCCGAACTGCTGATGCAGAAGGCGGAGATTAAAAAGGGAGATATTCTGATTATCAACACAGGTTATCATCGCTATGCCTGGGATCAGCCGGAAAGCGATGAATTGCGCTATTTCGTTAAACACCCCGGCCCCGACCCCAGCTTCCATAAGTGGGCTTTGGAAATGAAAATCAAGTGGATTGGCGTGGATTGTGGCTCTGCCGATCATCCCATGAATACCATCATCCGCACCTGGCATCCCAAGGACTTTATTAAAGCCGAGAACAAACTGAAAGCCAAGTTTGGCAAAGACTGGGATGAGATGTTTCCACCGGACGAATTTTACCAAGTGATGCATTTAAAGCTGTTCCCCAAGAAGCTGGTGCATGCCGAAAATCTTGGCGGAGAAATAGACAAGCTCTCCAATAAGCGTGCCTGGATTGGCTTGTTTCCTCTGCGCGGCATCGAGATGGAATCCTCCATGTGCCGCATCATCGCCTTTGAACCCTAAAGAAAAGAGGACTTATGGCTCTGGCTCATGAATTTGACTATGTCCGGCCTCAAAGCCTGACCGAAGCATTGCAACTAAAGGATAAATATAAGGACAAAGCCCGCTGGCTGAGCGGCGGCACGGACTTGATTGTAAACATCAAAGAAGGCATGATGAAGCCGGATCTGCTGATCGATATAAAGGACATTGACGAGCTTTGGCAGATAGGCTTTAACAGTGGCAAGCTAAGCCTTGGGGCAGCGGTAAGCTTTAGCGAACTGATTGATAGTGAAGATGTTAGGCAGCACTTTGGGATGCTAACCGATGCCTGTAGAACTGTGGCTTCCACGGGAGTGCGTGCCCGCGCTACTTTAGTTGGCAACATCTGCTCTGCCGTGCCTTCATTGGATTCTGCCCCACCGCTGTTTTGTTATGAGGCAATAGTGCATTGCGCCAGCGTTGATGGCAAACGGGATATTCCGATCGACCAGTGGTTTTTAGCTCCCCGTAAAACAGCCTTGGCCGATAATGAACTGGTTACGGGAATTACCTTAACTGCAATTCCCAATAGCGCAGGGGTTTATGTAAAACTGGGTCGTTACGGTGGGGAAGACCTGGCTCAGGCTGGTTGGGGGGTTATGGTTGACCACAATAAGCAATATCGCATCGCACATTGTGCTTTGGCTGCCACCCCCAAGCGCGCTTATCAGATTGAGCAATTACTTGCAGGTAAAGAACTTAGCGATGCATTGATAGAGCAAGCCATAGCCCTTATCCCACAGGAAACTAGCCCCATCACCGACATCCGTTCCAGTAAGGAATACCGTTTGCATGTTAGCGGCGTGATGCTAAAACGTGGATTGCAGGCAGCTTACGACCGCCTACAGGGCAAGACTGTGGAAGCGCATAAACTTCTGGGAGGCATAGCATGAAAGAGATAAATCTGACCCTGAATAACGAATCCCGCAGCGTCTTGGTCGAACCCAATGAAATCCTACTGGATGTTCTGCGCGACAAGCTTGGCGTAAAAAGCCCTAAATGTGGCTGCGAACGCGGCGATTGCGGAGCTTGCACGGTGCTTTTAGATGGCCAGGCGGTGCGTAGTTGTCTTATTTTAGCCGTGGAAGCCGAAGGGCATAGCATTACCACCGTGGAAGGCATCTCAGCCGATAAACTTAGTGCTTTGCAAGAAGCCTTTATTCAGTTTAATTCCTTCCAATGCGGCTATTGCGCTCCGGGCATAATCTTGGCGGTAACCGAATTATTGGAAAAACACCCCAAGCCCACCTTGGAGCAAATCAAAGAATCCATAGCTGGAAACCTCTGTCGTTGCACAGGTTACACCCCAATATTTAATGCTATCATGTCGCTTACTAAGGAAGAGAAATGAAGGACTATAAATACATCGGCAAAGACGTAATCCGCATTGATGCCTTGGAAAAGATCAGCGGGGCTGCCATCTATGGTGATGATATCGATTTCGGGGCAAATCTGCTCTACGCTGAATTGGTGCAAAGCACACAAGCCCATGCAATTATAAAAAGTATAAATACAAGCGAAGCCCAGAAAGTAAAAGGTGTGTATAAAGTGTTCACCGGCAAGGATTTCCCCTATAAGTTCGGTTTATATATGAAAGACCGCTACATCTTTGCGCAGGACAAAGTCCGCTTTGTAGGCGAGCAGATTGCCGCTGTGATTGCCTATAGCCCCGGTGCTGCCAAGCGTGGAGCAGAACTGGTAAAGGTAGAATACGAAGCCCTGCCCGCTGTTTTGAATCAGATGGATGCTTTGGCTGATAATGCTACTTTACTGCACCCTGATTTAGCCGATTATCCCCATGTTCCGTGGTTTTTCCCCAAACCCGGAACCAATGTAGCCCACTGGCGCAAAACCCGTAAAGGCAATCTGGAACAGGGTTTTGCCCAAGCCGATTACATTTTGGAAGATACCTACACCGTTCCGCGTTATGCGCATTGTGCCATTGAAACGCATGTGGCGATAGGCAAATTTGACCATTCCGGCCGCTTAACCGTGTGGAGTTCATCACAAAGCCCCCACACCCAAAGGCATCTTTTCGCCGAAGCTTTAGGCTTAAGCCACAAAGACGTTCGGGTAATAGCTCCTCACGTAGGCGGTGGTTTTGGCGGGAAAGCAGGCGTAACCATGGAAATTATCCCTGCTGCTCTGGCTACCAAACTGAAAGGCTATGCCGTAAAACTCCGCTATAGCCGCGAGCAGGAATTCATCAACACCTATCAGCGTTTGGGGGTGGTGGCCAGGATAAAGATGGGCGTAACCAAGGATGGCAGCATCACTGCTTTAGATCATAAAATCTATTGGGATGCCGGTGCTTATGTGGAATACGGTGCAAACGTGGTTAATGCCGTAGGCTTATCTGCGATTGGCCCCTATAGGATAGATAACGTATCCATCGATTCCGTATGCGTTTACACAAATCTTCCGCCTGGTGGTGCTTACCGTGGTTTTGGCTATTCTGAAATGCTTTTCGGTTTGGAAAGTCATGTTACCCGCATTGCCAATGAACTGAAGCTTGACCAAGTGGAGTTTCGTCGTCGTAACGCCATAAAGGAAGGCGACTTGACCGCCTACGGTGCCAAGATGAACCCCAATGGTTTAGTAGAGTGCATAGACAGGGTGCAGGCTGCCATAGCCTGGGGTAAAAAACCTGTTTCCACCGATCCTAACAAGCTGATTGGGCAAGGCTTTTCGCTGTTTTGGAAAGCTCCGGCCATGCCACCCAATGCTTCTTCCTCGGCATTTTTGAAGTTCAATGAGGATGCCACCATCAATCTCATCATCTCCGGCATGGATATTGGCCAGGGTTATCAAACCGTGATGGCGCAAATCGCCGCAGAAATCCTGTCCATTCCACCTTCAAAAATCAGAGTGGAAACCCCGGACACAGATAGAAACCCCTATGAATGGCAAACTGTGGCATCTCACATCACTTGGAGCAGCGGTAATGCGGTTAAAAAAGCAGCCATTGATGCCAGGGAACAGATTTTTGCACTCATCACCCGCGTTTATCACTATCCCATTGATGAACTTTATCTGGAAGATGAGGCGGTTAAGTGCAATACTGACAGTGCTTTCATCCTTCCCCTCAAGGACTTTGTGGTGGATGGCATCATGACCTCCGACGGCACTTTCAAAGGCGGTCCAATCAACGCCCGCGGGATGTTCATGCCCGAATTCTCCAGTACCAATGGCGATCCGGAAACCAGTCAGGGTGGCCATCCAAACGTCCATTACACTGTAGGAGCAGCAGCTTTGAATCTGGAAATAGACAAAGAAACAGGCAAAATGCGTGTCTTGAAAGCTGCTTTGGCCATAGACGCCGGAAAAGCCTTAAACCCCGATCTGGTGCGTGGTCAGATCACCGGAGGCCTGCTACAAGGCTTAGCGACTGTGTTATATGAAGATATGCGCTACGATGCAAATGGCAAGCTGTTAAATCCCAATTTCACCGACTACAAAATCCCCACTGCCATGGATGTTCCGGACGAAATCATTCCCATAATTGTAGAAGTTCCGCAGCCCGATGGGCCTTTTGGAGCACGCGGGATAGGAGAACACACTATGCTTCCGGCTGCACCAATGATTGCCAACGCTGTGGAAGATGCCACTGGGATCAGGATAAAATCCATGCCCGTTACCGCCGAAAAGGTCGCTATGGCTATTTTAGCCAAAAAAGGATAAAGATGTGTGATTGTGCCATCTGCCATAGAGTAGAGCAACTGCAAAAAGGTGCCAATCCTGCTTTGATCTATGAATTTCCCCATTCATTCTTTATCATGGGAGACCATCAGTATTACAGCGGATATTGCCTTTTGCTTTACAAACAGCATGTGCGGGAATTACATGAGCTAAATACTGAACTCCAAACTGCTCTGCACCGGGAATTAATGCAGGCTACATCCGCCATAGTAAAGACCTTTAGTCCCTGGAAAATAAACCATTGCTGTCTGGGCAATACCGATGAACACGTCCATTGGCACATAATTCCTCGCTACTTAAGCGATCCCGACTACCGCAAACATCCCTGGCTGCATGCAGACGAGTTTTCAGCTCACTTCATTGATGATGCTCGTAAAGCAGAAATAGCTGCTCTGATCAAAGTAAATCTACCAATTAAATAGGAAATTAGTATGTCTAAACCTCTGGAATTTATCAAAGTCCTCGATCTCACCCGCGTGCTTGCCGGTCCTTTTTGCACCATGATCTTAAGCGATTTAGGCGCGGAAATCATCAAAGTGGAAATTCCCGGCAGCGGCGATGATGCGCGTGCCTTTGGTCCCTTTATCAACAACCGTTCACTGTATTTCCTCAGCATCAACCGTGCTAAAAAAAGCGTGTCTTTAAACCTGAAAACAGATCAGGGTAAAGAGATGCTGAAAGAACTTGTTAAGCATTGCGATATCCTGGTGGAAAACTACCGCCCGGGAACCATGGAAAAGCTGGGTTTGGGCTACGAAATCCTGAAGGAAATCAATCCACGCCTCATCTATACTGCCTCCACAGGCTTTGGCCACACCGGCCCCGATTCCTCAAAACCGGCTTATGACATCTTAGCTCAAGCCCGGGGCGGAATTATGAGCATCACCGGCTGGGAAGATATGGCACCAACCCGCGTGGGCATGTCCTTAGGCGATATCACAGCCTCGCTTTTCACCGCCATCGGGATAAATGCTGCACTTTATCACAGGGAGCAAACCGGGCTGGGACAGAAGATAGATGTATCCATGCTGGATAGCCAGGTAGCCATTTTGGAAAATGCCTTGGTGCGTTTTCAAGCGGACGGAGTTTCTCCCAAGCCCCTTGGCAATCGCCATCCCACCATAGCTCCTTTTCAGGCTTACAAAGGCAGCGATGCCTATTTCGTAATCGCTGTGGGCAATGACAGCTTGTGGAAAAACTTCTGCCTGGCCTTGGAAAATCCCGAACTATTTGATGATCTTAGTTTTAGCACAAACCGCTTGCGCACCGAAAATATTGGCCCCTTGAATAGTATTTTAGAGCCTGCTTTCGCGGCAAAAACCGCCGCTGAATGGCTGAAAATAATGGAGAAAGCCGGCATCCCCTGCGCTCCCATCAACGATGTGGAGGCCGTGATGAATGATCCCCAGGTGCTTTTCCGCAACATGATTGTGGAAGTGGAAGATTGCCAGGCCGGAAGCATAAAAATAGCCGGTAATCCCATCAAAATGAGCTCTGTACCCGAAAGCCCGATGCGCGAAAAAGTACCGGAAATAGGCGAGCACAATGCCGAAATCTATGGCAGCTTACTTGGCCTGGGCGAAGCAGAATTGGCAGAACTAACTGCAAAAGGCGTTATCTGACCAGCCATGCAACCCAATCTTGATCTGCCAACGCTGACTAAACAACTGAAAACAGGTGAGTTGCCCTTAGCTGAATACTTGGCTGAAACTCTGGAACTCATAGACCATACCGAACCGATCATCCATGCCCTATTGCCGGAGCCAAACCGCAAACAGCGTTACTGGCAAGCTGCGAAAGTGCTTTTGGCCAAATATCCTGATCCTGCTTCCAGACCGCCTTTATTTGGTGTTTTAATCGGAGTGAAAGACCTCTTCAATGTGGACGGATTGCCTACCCGCGCCGGCTCGAAACTCCCCGCCACAGCTTTTACAGGCAAGGAAGCGGAAATAGTAACCAGGCTTAAAAACCTGGGTGCCATAGTCTTAGGTAAAACCGTGTCCACCGAATTCGCCTATTTCAGCCCCGGCGAAACCTGCAATCCCATCAATCCATTGCATACACCCGGAGGTTCTTCCAGCGGATCTGCTGCTGCTGTAGCTGCAGGATATTGTCCCGTTGCCCTGGGAACCCAAACCATTGCCTCAATCATCCGTCCCGCTTCTTATTGCGGTGTATATGGTTACAAACCAAGCTGGGGCATAGTCTCCACCGCTGGCGTGTTTCCTTTTTCCCAAGCCGCCGATCATGTGGGCTTTATCACCAACACTTTAGACACACTTCTCTTGCTTGCTCACTCTCTGGGAATTATTCCATCCATCTCCCGAACACAACCTGTGCCAGGTTTGGGTGCGGTTCGGGGGACTTTCCTGATGCAGGCAAGTGAGTGTGTAAGAGCCGAGTATGATAGATGCCTGGAGAAGCTTGGCAGCAATGGTTTCAGGCTGGTTACTCTTGATCCTTTTGGGGATATTGAACAAATCAACAGCAGTCACCGTAAATTGATTGCAGCTGAATTTGCTCTGAACCACAAGACCTTATATTCCAAATATGCTGGATTGTATTCAAGGTTTTCTCAAGAGCTTTATTCACAGGGATTAAAGGTAAACAGAATTGAGCTTGAAGAATTGCGACTGGCAAGCATTGAATTGCGGGAAAGAATTGGCAAGATTATGAAAGAGAATGAGATAGACCTGTGGTTAACGCCTTCTACCACAAGCACCGCTCCTCTTGGCCTGGATTCCACAGGTTCTCCCCTGATGAGTTTGCCCTGGACTAACGCCGGACTACCCTCCATAACCATCCCCAGCGGTTTTGATGAACAAGGTTTACCGTTTGGTTTGCAGATAATTAGCTTAATGGGCTATGATAAAAATATGATAATTGGCACAAGAAAAGTTGCAGAAGTACTCTATAACTGAATGTATGTAAGTTCTTATACATGAAAATCATCCAATGAACAAATCACTATAGAGACTATCCATCCATAATCATGCTTTTTTTATGATAAAACACTTGACTTTCAAAGGAGCAGTATATCTATGACATTATTCTTTGAAAGTGCCCAATAGACTACATCAATTGGGAGATAGGATTGCTTATGGATGCCTCTGAAAATAGTATAATTAAACTGCCTCTACAATTTGGCTTTTTTAAAGGTGCTGAATTGTCTGATTTCTCCAATGCCTTAAGCTGGTTTGATTGGACACTGGAAGGTGACAATCTTACCATTGATTTGACAGAATGCCAGACTGCAAATTATCAGACACTGTCATTAATACTCCTATATATTTGGAGATTGTCTTGTAATGGTTCGAAAATTAGCATCTCGGTTTCCGGTAAAGATGCTCTGAACTTATCCGGGGCAGAGAGAATGTGGAAAAACATGGGTGCACAAGGCTGGTATAAAGTTCTAAGAAATCAAGAAATAAACTTTGATGGCACATATACGAAGCCACTATTTGCTTTGAGAAACAGCAGTGATTTTGATTTGATCCTGGAACGTATTATGAAATATACTGCCAGTTTTCGTTTAGAGTATATCCAAACTATGCGTTACCTCATATCTGAGCTTTTATATAATACTTTAGAGCATGGAAGTGCCACCCTGCATGGTCAAAGGATACCTTCATTGGTACAATTCAATTGGTATAAAAGGCAAAACAAACTGGCTTTTATTATTGCAGATTTAGGTATTGGGATAAAAAGACATCTCGAGCAAAGCTATCCTGGTTTCGAAAACGACTCACAGGCAATCCTCTATGCGCTGCGCCCCCAAATCACAGGGACTAAAAGTGTATTGAATCCCTATACAGAAAAAAATAATGCAGGCATGGGTCTATATCTCACCTCAAACATAATCAGGAATCTTAAAGCTAATATGTATATCATTTCAGGTAAAGGGCTTGTGCACATCTCTCCAGTAGACTTTACCTCAAAAGAGCTATCTTCAGCTTGGCATGGGACCTTTGTTTATGTTACAATTCAGCTAAGCAATGAAGATGATGTTAATCTGGAAAAACTAATGTCAGAATTCAGAGCTAAAGCGATGCATGAGCTCCAAAACGGAAATGGCTTAGATGAGCAAATCCACTATTTAAACATGAGAAACTACTTTGGTTCAAACCCTGTGAATAAAGAGTCTGCCATTTGGTATAGGAATGAGAAGCTGATCCCTGCTTTGGAAGAGGGGAAAACTATAAGAATGGATTTTAGCGACATTTTAACTGCCCCACACAGTTTTTTAAGTGCCTTAATAGCAACTCCTATAAAGAAACTGGGGCTGGAAGCTTATAGGAGAATTAAAATAATCAACGCTAGTCCTGAATTAAGAGAAACTATCGACTATATATTTGAAGAGAATACTCTCTAATCAGTGCCGAACTTTCTTTCCCCCAGTTTATGAAAAGCAAGTATCATTGTTTTGGGTTAAAAAAATAACAACTGATTGTTATCATTCAATACTGCCAAATGCTTTCCAATGTAACGAATCAGTAGAATCTTTAATAATAAACACGGAAAGCAAAGTCAGAAAGAACCCCAAAGGGAAATAAGTTACACGTAATCGCAAGTACGGGTTGTGCAATATGCCCTGTTTATATGTATTGATAGTAAGAATCTACCTATAACATATAAAATTGGTGCAAAAAGCCGTTAACACAATACAAGCTAATTTGTAAAAGCCAATTCTGTGAAGTAACATCTAAGTTACTCCCTCATAATTCGCTTGACTTTTCTTTCGGTTCCCAAAAGAATGAACTTCAGTAAGGAGACCTAATGTGCGGAATTGCTGGAATCATAAGTATAGGAAAACAGCCTATTGATATGCCTTTGCTGCTGGATATGACAGATATCGTGCGTCATCGCGGTCCGGATGATGAAGGGTATTTGCTTTATAACAGCGGAAAAGACCAGTTTAGTGCATATTCCGGTGCTGATTCTACCCCTCAGGTAAAAAAATCTGTACCGCTACTTTCCGAATCGCTGTCAACAAACCAAAATGTAAATCTGGGCCTGGGATTCCGGCGTTTGAGTATTTTGGAATTAAAAACTGTTGGGCATCAACCCATGTTGGATGCTGACCTGCACATAGCTCTTACTTTCAATGGAGAAATATACAATTATCTGGAGCTAAAAGAGCAATTGCAGGCACTTGGCTACACTTTCATCAGCCATTCGGACAGCGAAGTTATCATCAAGGCTTATCATGCCTGGGGAACTGACTGTGTCAACAGATTCATCGGCATGTGGGCTTTCGCTTTGTGGGATGCAAAACAGCAGAAGTTGTTTTGCAGTCGCGACCGATATGGCATCAAGCCTTTCTACTATTCTATTGCAGACGGTTTTTTGTATTGGGGCAGCGAGATTAAACAACTGCTGCTCACGCCAATCGACAAAAGCTACAATCAAGCCATGATCTGGCGTAGTATGAAGATAAATTCCCTGTTGATTTATGATGATGAAACCTATTGGAAAAGCATTCAGAGCTTGAAACCGGGGCATAATCTGGTAGTAAGCAAGGGGACTGTGGAAATTAGCAAATACTACGAGCTTGATGTTTGCAATATAGGTAAATCCACCCTGTCATATAATAAAGCGGTTGATGAATACCGCAGTATATTCTTAGATTCCATAGCGTTACAACTGCGTAGCGATGTTCCCGTGGGAGCTTCACTATCCGGTGGAATGGATTCTTCTGCTATTGTGTGTTCAGCAGTTAGGAAGCTGGCTGAGCCGATTGATACATTTTCTGCTTACTATGCAGATAACCCGGCTTTGGATGAACGGAAATGGGTGGATCATGTAGTAAAACATACCAATAGCAGGTCGCATCTGATCAGCCCTACGGCTAATGATGCTATGGACTGGTGGGAAAAAGCAACCTATATAAACGATCTGCCCATAGCCGCAGGTTTTGTGTCGCAATATGCAGTAATGCAAGCTGCAAACCAGAATGGGACAAAAGTGTTGCTTAGCGGACAAGGCTCGGACGAACTGACAGCAGGCTACAAGCATGCAGCCTACCGCTATTTTGCAGATTTGATCCGCGAAATGCAGCTTGGCAAATTGAAACGCGATCTACCTGTGTATTTGAGCAAGAACAGCTCTGCTATAGCTTCCCTGGGTAAAATCGCCTTATCTGCCCTCTTGCCGGAATCTGCGCTTTACAAGCTGGAATTCAAGTTTTACCGCTTTGAGCCTTTCAATCAAGGTTTTATTAGCCAAGCAAAACGGCAGGCCGGAGAAAATATTTTGTCTCAGATTACCGATCTTAAGGCTTCACGCATGTCCAATTTCCTGTTCAACATGATGCACAACACCTCAATTCAAACCCTATTGCATTTTGAAGACCGCCTTTCCATGGCGCATTCTGTGGAGAGCAGAGTGCCTTTTTTGGATCACAGGCTGGTGGATTTTGTGTTTTCGCTGCCCTCTCAATATAAGCTAAAACCTCCACATACAAAGCTTATTCACCGTCAGGCAATGAAGGATTTGATACCCGGGCAAATATATCGACGCAAGGATAAGGGCATATTCTCTTCACCCTTTTACGAGCTTTGGATGAAAGGAGAAATGAAGGCCTATCTATCTGATATAATCAATAGTTCCGCTTTCCGGCAACGCGGAATTTGGCACCTGGGCAAAATAAACCAACAATGGCAGCATTACATAGCCGGGGATAAGCACCCGGCAGAAATGCTCTACAACGTTTTTGCGCTTGAGCTGTGGTTCAGGCAATTTGAAGGAGTAAAATGAAAAAGCTTATTTACGGCTTGACTTTACTGGGTTTAATCTTTGTGCTTAGTTCGTGCAAATTTATCAAGAAACCCACGGTAGATAAAATTCAGGATATCAAGGTGGTTTCAATCTCGCCCGACAAAAGCGTGGTAAACATCTCCATCATAGTAAATAACCCCAATTGTTACAAAATAAAGCTGGATAAGCTGGATCTTGAATTGCTAAATAAAGACAGGGGCAAAGTGGGTGTGGCATTTTTATCCAAATCTGTTGTAATACCCAAGAAAGCATCAATAAACCTTGATTTCAATGTTCAGCTTGACACGCGTCCGGTAGTAAAAATGGTTAGTGGCTTGGATCAAAACGTGCAATTCTTCATCACCGGCAAAGGGCATGGCAAAGCACTTGGGATGGGAAGCAGCTTTGGCTTTGACGAACCCTACGAGCTGGACTTGAAAGAGCATTTGCAAAACCTGATGACAAAATTCAGTGCCGGGGAACAAAATCTGTTTAAAATCCAGAGAACCTCTGTGGAAAAAGTTGGAATCGGCGAAACAGAATTGCATGTAAGCTTCATTGTCCTAAATCCCTATGGTTTCACCTTCAATTTCAAGGGTTTCCCTTCCGAGATATTCATTAATGGCAAAATGGTTGGAAGAGGTAATCTGCAAAATCAGCTTGGTTTTGACCAGGATGTTTATTCCAAAGATGGCCTGATGATTTTCAAACTAAGCAACTTGAAGTCCATATTTGGCGCAGTGAAAGGAGTTTTTTCCGGCGAAGTAGCATACACCGTGAAAGGCAAGGTGATGATTGATGCCATGGGTATGGAAATAATCCGGCCTTATGAATATAAAGGCAGTATTCCACTAAATCTTTGGGAACTGCTGATGAATTAGCCGGTAAACTCATAAAGATTGAACGGGAACACGGATTTAACGGATTAAGCGGATTAACACGGATTGACAATCATTGTTTTCATGTTTTGGAGTAGCGTTAAAGGTTTTACATAAGATTATGCACCCAATTTCATACCATGCTAATACTTATTATCCGATTATAGTTATTTATCTGGGTTAATCCGCCTAATCCGTTAAATCCATGTTAATATTAACGTTGTAAGCAGCTATAAATCCCAAGAACATAAGATGAAAGTAGGCCAGCACACAAAGTTCTTGACATAAAATCCCAATTGCTGCATCTTGCCAATATCCTTAAACAGAAAGGAGACACAGATGAAGAAATTTTTATGCTTATTACTGGTGATATTGCCGTTATTGCTTCTTGCGCAAGCCTATACGGACGAAGAAAACGTTCCCGGTGATCCTTTTTTTGAAGAAGATGAAGATTACTCCGATACTGCGCAATGGGGTATGGGGGGTGTAGTTGGTGCCATTACGGTAGGAAATGAAACATATTCGCAAGTGCGGATGCAACCACAGCTAAAGCTTGGAAAATTTGGGGTCGGTTTGGATATTGACTTGCTGATTGACGCCAATGGAAACATTCGCAGAGAAGACTGGGACGAATGGCAGGACTTTGTGAATAAAATCTATTATATTAGCTACGCCAGAAGAAAAGACCCCTTCTTTTTTAAAATTGGCAGCATTCCGGATTACACTTTGGGCAATGGCTTGATCTTTGATCATTACTCCAATATGTTGCGCTATCCCAGCGAAAAGAACGTTGGCGGTTACGTGGGTATCAACACTCCGTTTTCCGGGCTTGGCTTTGAGGTTTATACCCATAATATTCATAAGAACGAGATTTTAGCCTTGCGTACCTATGCAAACCCTTTGGCCGTTACAGAAATACCGCTGCTGAAAAAATTGAAGTTGGGAGTTAATATTGGCACCGACCGAAACCAGTATGGCAAATATGAGGATAAGGACGGCGATAAAATTCCCGATGTTTATGACAAATTTCCCGATAGTGCCAGTTTATGGTTGGATACAGATGATGACGGCCTTGCAGACAACGATGATTTTGATCTGAACGGCAATGGCATTATAGATGATCCCGACTATAACGAGTATATGCACACCTATTTCCCCAATATTGTTGAACAGAATCCTCAATATACTTTTGATACCAATGTAATTCCAGATACTGTCCAGGCTTATTTAGATAAGGATGACATAAAAGTTTATAGCCTTGATGCTCAATTGCCTTTGATTGAAACCGATCCATTTTCTTTATCTACTTACGCGGAAATTGCCACCATAGATGGTTATGGCAGCGGGTTTATTTTTCCCGGTTTCAGCAGTAAATTTTGGATCTTTGACGCCAAGCTGGAATTCCGGAATTTTGGTGATCAATTCCTGCCAGGCTACTTTGACAGACTTTATGACCAGCAACGCAGCCAGGTGAAGTTTATTGAAAGTGATGATCTGGGACGCCGAAACTGGTCGCTGCAAACCAAAGAATCCATCCTTGCGGACGTCCAATCTTCCTTGGGTTGGTTTGGCTATATGCGCGCCAATCTGTATGACATCTTGTTTATAAAATTGGCCTACCAGGATATGTATGGCGAAGCCAATGCGGCCGGAAAATCACTGTGGAGTAGTGTAACCGTAAATCCTACTATGGTTCCAAAGCTGAAAGAAGCAACTCTATACTATTCTCAGGCAAATGTAAACTATATCAATTTTCGCTATCCCCGCAATCAAAATGCCCATGTGATGGGGCGCTTGGTTTATGCCTTGTCAGACAACACGAATCTGGTGGGAAAGTATAGTGAGTATTACAATGACTTGAACAGCGATGGCATAATGAAAGGGAAAGATGAAATCTTGAAAATGCTTACTTTTGGAGTAGAGTTTACCTTCTAATATTGTGTAGTAGCGTTTTAATTGTATGGGCGGGAGTTGATCTCGCCTTTCAAATTCCTCGAAACTTGTGCCCAAAAATACTACTGTCGTTCCCGCGGAGGCGGGAATCCAGCCCTTGATAATCCTGTAGGGATGACACAAAATGTTAAAGCAAATACTGTCCTATCTGCCGCTCTTCCAGAGCTTTTTATGGGCTGGATTCCCGCCTCCGCGGGAACGACAAGTGGCTTGACACGCCCCATGAAGGATAGCTAATTACTATTGTCATATAAAATAAGAAATCCGCAAATCACTTTCCCCTTGACAGGCAGGGAGTTTTGCAGAATTGGATACTATGCAATAAAATTGAAGGAAATAAATGGAATACGCAGATTACAAAAAAGCCGCTGGAGAACTAATAGATCAAATCTCCGAAATTCGGAGGTTACTTTGATCCCGAACCAAAGCTGATAAAAGCAACAGAATTAGAAAATCTGATGAACGATCCGACTTTCTGGAACGATCAACAAACCGCCAAACATATCAGTAAACAGCTCTCACAAATTCGTGAGGAAATATCTCACATAAACAAGCTGGACGAAGTGAAAGAAGAGCTGGAAACCTATATCAGTCTGTTGGATGGTGATTTTAACGAGGCTTTGTTTGCCGATGCCATGGAAGAACTGACCCGCTGTAAAGCTTTTACCGAAAAGGCAGAAATCGAATGCTACCTGAATGGCAAATACGATCATAATGATGCCTTGTTTACCATTCATGCCGGTGCAGGCGGAACCGAGGCTCAGGATTGGGCAGAAATGCTGCTGAGGATGTTTTCCCGCTGGGCTGAGAATAATAAATTCACTTGGACGGTGATAGACTATCTAGCCGGAGAAGAAGCAGGCTTGAAAAGCGTTAGTGTGGAAGTGGGCGGAAACTTTGCCTATGGACTATTGAAATGTGAAATTGGCATTCACCGTCTGGTGCGCATGAGCCCTTTTAATTCGCAGGGGAAGCGTCAAACCTCATTTGCTTCGGTGTTTGTATATCCCGAGTTTGACGATGATATAGATGTGTCTATTGACCCCAAGGATTTGAGAGTGGATACATACCGTTCCAGTAGTGCAGGTGGCCAGCATGTAAATACCACCGATTCTGCGGTGCGTTTAACTCATCTGCCTACCAATATTGTGGTAAGTTGCCAAAATGAACGTTCGCAAATTCAAAACCGTGAAAAAGCCATGGCTATTTTAAAGGGAAGGCTTTATCAATACTACGAAGAACAACGTGAAAAAGAGAAGAAAATCACCGAAAGCAGTAAAACCGATATTGGCTGGGGTAACCAGATTCGCAGTTATGTGTTTCAGCCCTACCAAATGGTGAAAGACCATCGCACAAACTTTGAAAGCGGACAGGTGGACAGGGTGATGGATGGTGATTTGGACGGGTTTATCTATGCCTGGTTAAAATACGCTGCCGGAAAGAGGATTAATGGCTAAGCAGGACTATAAGAAGCTGCTTGCAGAGCTCGATCCCTCCAAGCTACCCCGCCATATTGGAATAATTATGGACGGAAACGGACGTTGGGCAAAACGGCGTAACCGTCCCCGTCTTTATGGACATCGTGCCGGAGTCAGAGTCTTGCGCGAAGTGGTGGAATTGGGCGTGGAACTAAAAATTGCATACCTGACCTTTTATGCTTTTTCCACTGAAAACTGGAATAGACCCCATGATGAAGTGAATGGCCTGTTGCGCTTGCTGAAAGACCGGCTAAAAAAACAGATTCCGCAAATGATGGAGCAAAATATCTATGCCCAGTTTATTGGCACTACAGTAGGATTGGATGAAAACTATTGGAAGGAAGTTAGCGCAACGGTGGCTCAAACGCATCACAATACGGGAATGGTAATAAATTTTGCGTTTAACTATGGGGGGCGTCTAGAGATTATTGAAGGCATCAAAAAGCTTGTTGCAGAAGGGAATGCGGAAAAAACCACAAACCTTAATCCCGATAACTTCAATGAATATCTTTACACTGCTGGTCAGCCTGATCCGGATCTCATTATCCGCACCAGCGGAGAAATGCGTCTTTCAAACTTTTTGCTGTGGCAGTCTGCTTATAGCGAGATATACGTAACAGAAACGCTGTGGCCTGATTTTAATAAAGTGGAGCTAATTCAAGCAATATTAGATTACTCCAATCGTATCCGGCGCTTTGGAGGCAGTTAATGAGTGAAATCCACACCAGAGTTCTGGTTTCCATGGTTTTAATCCCGCTGGCATTGTTTGCTCTCTATTATGGTGGCTTACCGCTGGTGCTGGCTCTGTATGCAGTGGCGTCCATAGGCAGCTTGGAATATATTCTGATGATGCGTAAAGCGGGCATAAATATAAGCTATTTGTGGGTGTATTTATGTAGTTTGTCATATTTGGCTTTAGTGTATTTACCGGGTTATGACCTGCCAATTCTGTGGCTGATGATGCTTGTGATGTTCATTGAAGTGCTGTTTAGCTGGAATGTGGTCAGCTCGGTTACCAGGCTTTTTGCCACGCTATTTGGGCTTGTTTACACAGCGTTATTCCCAGCCTTGATTGTGCGGATAGGATTTCTATATGCCAATGAGAAGATTTTACTTGCCTTAATTCTGATGATTTGGATTGTGGATACAGTTGCCTATTTTATCGGCATGAAGTTTGGAAGAAAGAGGAATGTAACTGCTATCAGTCCACGAAAATCCCTGGAAGGATTCATTGCTGGGATAGTTGCTCCGTGGGTGATTGTGATTATATTATCTCTATTCAAAGTTGGTTTTTTGCCTTTTACGTATCTAGCTCTAATAGCTGTGGCTGCCGGTGTATTCGGTCAGCTTGGTGATTTGGCGGAATCAATGCTAAAAAGGTTTTGTGAAGTAAAGGACAGTTCCAATCTTATCCCTGGGCACGGGGGTATATTGGATCGTTCTGACAGTATCCTGCTTGCAGGTTCGTTTTTATACTGTGCCCTGGAAATTATAATTAAAGTGAGGTAATCATGATTAAGAAAACTCTAACAACACTCGTCCTGTTGGCTGCAATGGTGGCCATGTTTGCTCAGGCGGCCGACCTATTCTTTTCTGAATATGTGGAAGGCGCAAGCAATAACAAAGCCCTGGAAATCTTTAATGGAACCGGTGATCCGGTAGATTTATCAAATTACACCGTAAAGCTTGGCTCAAACGGTGGTACTTGGAGTACTACCAACATTTTGACCATGTCTGGCATCTTGGATGATGGCGATACCTATGTAATTGCCAATTCCGCTGCCAGTGCTGCAATTCTTGCTATTGCAGCAGTAACCTCCACAGTTACCTACTTCAATGGTAACGATGCAATCGGCTTGTTCCATGGAACCACGATGATAGACATCATTGGTGTTTATCAAAGCGATCCGGGAACTGCCTGGGACGTGGCCGGCACTGTTGGCGCAACCTTGAATCACACCCTGATTCGCAAACCTCCGGTTGTCTCCGGTAATCTGGATTTTATCGCCGGAGCCGGCACAAATCAGGACAATTCAGAATGGATTGTGCAACCTCAGGATTATATAACCAATCTTGGGATGCATACCTTTGAACCCGGTGGCGGACAACAAGCTGCCACACCAACCTTCAACCCCCCTGCTGGCATATTTGGAGCCCCAATCAACGTAACAATCAGCACGGATACTGCCGGAGCTTCCATTCGCTATACCACCAATGGCAGCGATCCTACTGAAACCTCCACCCTCTATACCACTCCCATAGCAATTTCTGCCAATACAACCCTGAAAGCCCGTGCCTATATTGCTGGAATGGATCCATCTTATATTGCCACAGCGGTATATACCTTCCCTGTGATGGTCCCAAATATTGCAGCTCTTAGGGCAGCTAATGCTGATGGAACCACCATCTACAGCTTGTCCAACGAAGTAATCCTTACTTTCCAACAAGCCTGGCGTCATCAGAAGTTCATTCAAGATGCCACGGGTGCCATTTTGATAGACGACTATCCTGCAATTATCGTAACCAACTATAATATTGGCGATGGAATCACCGGTATCACCGGAACCCTTTCCCGCTATACAACTCAAATGTTACAGTTCTGGCCTACGGTTAATCCCGGCCCTGCCACATCCACAGGCCATGTCATTATTCCGCAATTGGTTACTATTGCCGATATCAACAACAACATCGAAATGTATCAATCCCGTTTAGTGCGCTTTGATAACATCCACTACGATGCTGCCACAGGCGATTATGCAGCTCAGACAAGTTACAATCTGCTGGATTCAAGTGGCACAACTGTGATGCGCACCCAATTCTCCGAGGCGGATTATATTGGAACTCCCATGCACACAGGCAATTTTAATGCTTATATGATTGTAACCCAGTATAATAACACCACTCAGGTAACTCCTCGTATGTTGTCTGATTTCAATCCGGTTTCCAATGAAGATGAAGTGCTTACTCCCGCAGGAATTAGCCTGATGGGCAATTACCCCAATCCCTTCAATCCGGAAACCACGATCAGTTTTAGCATGGATAGGTCTGCTCCTGCCCAAATCACCATTTATAACGTCCGTGGTCAAGCAGTTAAGAATATCGATTTACCTGCAGCCGCCAAAGGCCTTAGCAGCGTTGTATGGAATGGCACAGACAACAATGGTTCGTCCGTAAGCAGTGGCGTGTATTACTTCCGTTTAAAATCCGGAAGCTACAGCAGCACTAAGAAAATGGTTCTAATGAAGTAAGCCCAAAAGATAATTGAGCCACCTGTTTTGCCTGATAGCGATCATAATATGGTCAAGCTTGGAAATTACCGGAAAGCTGGTTGGGACAAGGATAGACCCTTTCACCTTAACCGCATGGCGGTTTGTGATTGGCGGCCTTGCGCTGTTACCCTTTGCCATCCGGCAGGCAAAACAAAATAGTATTAGGATAAAACAAAGCAGCATACTACGCATAGGTAGTTTGGGAATCCTGAACGTGTGCGTTAGTATGCTGCTTTTACAATTATCCATATTTTTGGGAAAGGCATCACTCACCGCGGTTATCGTGAGCATGAACCCCCTGTTTGTAAGCATCTTTGCCATGCTGTTGATTAGCGAAAAGCTGACCCTATCCCAATCCCTCAGCCTTGCTTTGGGCATGATAGGATTGATGGTTATTGTGCTTTCCGAAAACGAAATGGGCAGCATCAGCTATCGTAACCTGCCCCTGGGGATATTGTTTGCCGTTCTTGCTTCCATCACCTTTGGGCTATATACCGTGCTTACAAAATCTGCAGTTAGTAAATATGGCAATCTGCTAACCAATAGTGTTTCCTTCCTTGTGGGGGGTTTTTCGCTACTACTGGTTAACCTAATTATCGGGAAGCCGCTTATCTTTGAGTTTACTCCCCGTAACCTGCTGTTCATGGCCTACCTGGGGCTGATCATTACCGGTCTGGCATACTTATTGTATTTTGAAGGTATGAAGGTGATTACTGCTTCCCGGGCTTCGGGATATTTTTTTCTAAAACCTGCGCTTGCCACTATTTTGGCTTATTTAGTCCTGAAAGAAACTCTCACCTCCGGCCAGATCCTGGGTATAATCTTCATAGTTATAAGCTTGAACCAAAGGCTTATTCGCAATGGTATAAACCGTTTGCACCATGCAAAGAGCGGTAAAACCTGATGCAAGTCAACCTTTTTCTTGCATGCTCTCATTCCCATAGCATTCCCATATCATTCCCAATATTATTGAGAATGCTATGGGAATGCTATGGGAATGGGTGCAAGCAGGGCATTGGGCAGTGGGCAGAAATAAACCTATGACTCAGATAAACTTAAAACGGAATATTGCCTTTAGCACCAGTAGCCAGATAATCACCATGGGTGCATCGTTTGTGGTGAATTGGTTTCTGGCTCGCTATCTTGGTCCCGAGCAACGCGGGCAGTATGTATATCTGTTTACCGTAAATTATGTAGTGTGGATGCTGCTTGATTTGGGTGTTTCCAAATCCATGATGTTCAGTTTGCAGCACGATAACGCCGATCCCAAAAAACTCTACAGTTATGCTCTGGGGTTTTTTGGCCTTAGCCTTTTGGTTTCAGTGGGTTTTTTCCATTTTTTCGGTTCCCGCGTGTTGGGGCAACAGGGCTATAGTTATGCCCCTCAGGTTGTTTTAGCATTGGGGGTTTATATTGTGACATTTCAGATGTTTACGCGGCAGAAGTTTATCTTTATCGGCCTGAACCACATTAAGGACTACGCTGCGTTAAACATGTTGCCAAGCCTTGGTTTTATGCTGGTGCTACTCCCGCTTTTTTGGGTGTTTCCATTGGCTTATCGCATGGAGGCCAGTTACTTACTAAATGTTTGCACAATCTTGCTGATTGTCCTTATCTATCATTTTCGCCTGGTAAAAAAGCTAAATTTCAGGTTCCTCTGGGATTGGGCTTTAATCCTGCGTTCTTATGGGCTGGGTTTTAAGGCTTTTCTAAGTGAATACATGATGATTCTGATGACCCGCATGGATATCCTTATTCTTAAACGACTGGGGAGTTTTGCTCAGCTTGGCATTTATACTCTGGCCATAAATTTTCTGGATATGATAAACATTATGGCCAATATGATTGGCATAGTTTTGCTGAACAAGTTCTCAGCCTTGAATGATGATGCTGCTTCCCTGGCCATCCTGCGCAAGATATTTGTGGTGATGCTGGCTTTTGATCTGATTTGCATCACGGGTATGGTGGCAATCGGGCTGCCGGTTATCCGCATTTTGTATGGCGCAGAATACATTGATGCATGGTGGACATTTCTTTATCTGATTCCTGCCATTATTGGCCTTACTTTGGGGGGATTATTCAACACCTTTTTGTGGAGCAAGGGCTTTCCCATCTTCACAATCATTGCTCCAGCCGTTGCCACTCTGGTGAAGGCTATTCTCAGTTACTTTCTAATTCCCATTTATGGTATGTTTGGAGCAGCAATCAGCTCTTCAATAGCCTATTTATTGTGGTTTATCCTGTTGGTAAGCTGGTATTTTGTGGCTCATAAACAACAGAAAATAAACCAGCTACTAATCTGTAAAGAGGATGTTACCCAGATTAAAGATATGCTTGTTGCTCTCAAAGCAAAGGCACTTGGCCGGGTCTGAACAATGCGTATCCTGTTTATCAATAGTATCTTTCCCAATCCCTGCGAGCCAACTAAAGGCAATTTCATAGTGAAGAACATTGCAGCCTATCCAATCGATATTGAGGTAAAAGTTATTGCGCCGGTGCCATTCTTTTTAGGCTTTAGAAGAGGCAAAAGCTCAACCACAATACCAAACCAGGAAATGATAAGATGTGGAGAAAAACAGGTGGAGGTTTTCAGGCCGCGCTTTATGCTGTTACCCCGCAATATATTACGAGTTTTTATCCCATATTTTGAATACCTGTTGATCTACAAGACTGTCAAACGTATTTATCTACACTGGAAGTTTGATCTTATTCATGCCAATTTTGCCTCTCCGGATGGCATTGCGGCTGCACTAATAGCTAAAAAGATGAAAGTTCCGCTGATTGTAACAGAGCATCAGGCCGATTTGCAGCACTTATTAACCTTTCCGTATCTTAAGAAACAAATGCTGCATGCCTATAAATATGCCTCCAAAGTTATCTGCGTTTCGGAGCGGACAAAACAAACCATTCTTAAAGCAAATCCCCAACTGCAAAACCTGGGGGTGATTCCCAATGGAGTGGATTTTTCTCGCTTTCAGCTGCGCACGAAGCAAGCCAAACCTCAGCGGCTTATCTATATTGGCTATCTTGTTCCTCACAAAGGTGTGCAGGTGTTGTTGAAAGCCCTGGCATTGCTGAAAGAATCCGGTGTTACGCCGGTTTTAAGCATTGTGGGTAGTGGAAATTATCTGGCTGAATTGAAAAACCTATGTAGTGAACTTGGTCTGAACCAACAGGTTAGCTTTCTGGGTGAAAAGGATGCACTACAAGTGGCAAAGCTTTTAGCAGAGCATGATGCCATGGTGCATCCCAGTTTTATCGAAAGTTTTGGCATTGTGATGGTGGAGGCTTTGGCTTGTGGCATTCCTGTAGTTAGCACCTTCAATGGTGGGGCAGAGGAGATTATAACGCCTCAAACAGGAATCCTGGTTGCGGTAAATGATGCCCAGGCATTGGCAGAAGGAATAATGAAGTTGTTTAACAATTGGGAAAATTACCGGCCAGAAGAATTGAGAGCTTATGCAGAAAAACGGTTTTCGCTCTCCCTGGTTGCACAGCAAACTATTAAGGAATATAAGGAAGTGCTTTGCCTACAGTAGTATGTCATCTAAGCAGCGTCCATAAACGCAGCGACGTCCGTGTTTTTTACAAGGAATGCCTTAGTCTGGTAAAAAGGGGATACAAAATTCATTTGGTGTTAGCAGATGGACAGGGCAACAATCTGATTGATGGGGTTGCTGTCCATGATGTGGGTTTTTTTCCCAATCGCTTTATGCGGATGTTTTTCTCTCCACTAAAGGTCTTATGGGCTGGAAAGAAAACCAGAGCTGAGGTGTTTCATTTTCACGATCCGGAATTGCTGCTCGTGGGTTTGTTTTTAAAACTGTTTACCAAGGCTAAAGTTGTTTATGATGCTCACGAAAGCTATCCGGATGACGTGTTGCACAAGGATTATTTGTCCAAACCGATTCGCATTATTGCCTCCAGGGCTATAGGCATTCTGGAGGGTTTTGTGGCTAAGTGGTTGGATGCAGTGGTTACGGTTACGGACTATCATGCCAAGCGCTTTTTACAATACAATCCCAACACAGTTGTCGTATGCAATTATCCCCTTTTAGAAGAGTGGAAAAGCCTGATTGAGGCAAAGGTTGAAAAGCTGCCTAATAGTCTTTGCTATGTGGGAAGTATTACGAAAAAAAGAGGGATTAGCCAGTTACTTACAGCTATCGAGAATCTTGATGTAACCCTTCATTTGGCTGGAGCTTATGAACCTGCTGAGTATAGGGATGAGCTGAAAACCTTAGCAGCCTGGAGCAAAGTAAAAGAATATGGCTACGTATCAAGAGAAAAAGCAGTTAGCTTAATATCCCAAGCGCAAATTGGAGTGATGCTATTTTTACCGGAGCCAAATCATATCAATAGTCTTTCCACAAAGGTGTTTGAATACATGGCAGGGGCAACTTGCGTTGTTGTCTCAGACTTTCCAGTTTACCGATTATTGATTACAGAGCAATCTTGCGGTGTATCTGTTAACCCCCTAAAAATTGAAGATATTTCCAATGCCATTCATGCTTTGCTGGCCAATCCTGATGAGTGCAGCCAAATGGGGAACAGGGGTAGAGAACTGATCAGTAAAACCTATAATTGGGAGGCTCAGGAATCTACCCTGATAAAGTTGTACGAGCGTTTAACGAATTGATTTATCCACTTATCAAAAAAGATTGACAAGACAGCCGGATTTATAAGCATGCAACAGCTGTTTAATTTTTCTTGATTTATGGAGTTCCAATAGTTGAAGTTATTATTTCTTAGTCCCAGAATACCATATCCTCCGGATAGAGGTGATAAGGTTCGTTCCCTGTTTATCCTTAAAACTCTGGCTGCCAGAGGGGAACTCACTTTGGTTTGTTTTGTGGAGCCAAAATCTGATCAAGCTGCAATATCATATATTAAAAGCAACTTCCCTGATGTTCATTGCATCCCTCATTCCTCGGTGCAGGGTGTGATGAATTTGATTTTAAACATACTTAGCAAAACTCCCTTTCAAGTGGCATATTACCGTAATAAACGCATGCAGCGTGTTTTGGATACTTTGTTTGCTACCAAACAATTTGATCTTGTTTACACCCACATGATTCGCATGATTCCCTACGTTCAAAAGCACTATGAAGCGAAAGTTATCATTGATTATTGTGATTGTGTCTCATTAGAATACAAACGCAGTATAAAACACCGGCAGGGAATTGGCAAACTCTTTTTTTCAATCGAAGCACAGCGAACCGAACGCTATGAATTAGCCATGAAAGACGTATTTGATGAGAACTGGATGATCTCTCCAGTCGATTTGAAAGCGTTGAAAATGGAGCATAACCCAAACAGCATAGTGTTACCCAATATGGTGCAAATACCAGATTCACAACCCGTTTTGGAATTCCAGGAGCGTATTATTTTTACCGGAAACATGAGCGTTGCACATAATATTTCAGCAGCCACAATTGTATCCAAAGAAATAATGCCTCTGCTGCTTACAGAATATCCTCGGCTCAAGTTTTACATTGTTGGGGCTGCTCCTGTTCCGCAAGTTCAAGCCTTGAACAACATGAACAACACTGTTGTCCTGGGCTTTGTGCCAGATTTGTATAAAGAGCTTCAAAAAAGTGATGTTTTTATTGCCCCCCTGCATTTCAGCGCAGGAATTCAGAACAAGATTCTGGAGGCTATGGCATGCAGCATCCCCGTTTTATCTACTGCCAATGTAGCTGAAAGCCTGGATTGCACCGATGGCAAAGAATTACTATGCGCAGTTAGTGCGACAGACTTTGCCCAAAAAACCTTGGTTTTACTAAGAGATGGTTCTTTGAGAAGTCAGATTGGAAAAAACGGTTACGAATTTGTAAAACAACGGTTCAGTTCTGAAGCAATAACGTCTCTGATTAACCAACGTATAGATTTACTATTAAATAACTAAATATTACTGGAGATTACCATGAAAAAAGTTCGTATTGGCCTCATTGGTTGTGGCCGTATTTCGAAAAACCATTTTGATGCTGTGTCCCAAATTCCCGAAGCGGATTTTGTAGCTGCTGCTGATATTATCCCTGAAAAACTTCAACATGTTTCTGAACAATATGGAGTTAAAAGTCTATACACTAATTACATAGAGATGCTTGAAAAAGAGCCTCTTGATCTGGTTTCCATTTGTTCCCCCAGCGGAATGCATCCCAATATGGGCATTGATGTGGCAAACCACAAAATAAACGTACTCACCGAAAAACCCATGGCCACCAACATCGAAAGCGCAGATAAGCTGATTCAGGCTTGTGATGCCAATGGTGTTAAACTCTTTGTAGTAAAGCAAAACCGCCTGAATTCCACCATGCAACTTTTGAAACGGGCAGTGGATAAAAACCGCTTCGGGCGAATTTTCTTAGCGCAATCCAATGTGTTTTGGCAAAGACCGCAAGCATACTACGAAGCCGAAAAATGGCGCGGCACCTGGGAGTTTGATGGCGGAGCCTTTATGAACCAGGCCAGCCACTACGTTGACGCCATCTACTGGCTGCTTGGCAATGTGGATAGCGTTATGGCTTACACTGCTACGATGGCACGCCGGATAGAAGCTGAGGACACAGGTTGTGCGATTTTGCATTTTCGCAACGGCATTGTAGCCACCTTGAATGTAACCATGCTCACTTATCCCAAGAACTTCGAGGGTTCCATCACAATCATCGGCGAAAAAGGGACAGTAAAAGTTGGTGGAGTTGCTGTTAACAAAATCGAGAAATGGGAATTTGAAGAATATGACGATGACGACCGCATGGCACTGGATGCAAATTACCAACCGCCAAACGTTTATGGCTTTGGTCACAATCCCTATTACCGGAATGTGGTGGATGTTCTGTTGGAAAAAGGCGTTCCCGCAACCGATGGACGCGATGGGCGAAAGTCAGTAGAGATTATTCAGGCAATATATCGCTCGGCTAAAACAGGTAAAAGAGTATCATTACCGCTATAACAGAAATCCCGATCCAGCTTCAGTAGTAGTTTGAAAATAAGCATATCAAACAGGATCAGACAAAGTAACTGTCTATATTGCAATGCATAGCGCACATAATGAGACACAACGCTTAAATCTGAGCAATTTTTATATTGACTTATTTTGGGGTGTCCATACAAATGGAGTCTCAAAGAAAAAAGTTTTAGGAGAGACGGAAAATGGCACAGAGAATCCTTCTGGTTGATGACGACAGATTATTACGGGAAGTGATTGGCGATTTTTTGTCTGTTCAAGGATATGAAGTTGATTTAGCTGCTGATGCAAAGCATGCATTGGCAAAATTTGAACCAGGTAAATATCAATTGGCACTAATAGACTATGTGATGCCGGAAATGAATGGACTGGAACTGATGAACATCATTATGGAGAAAGACCCCGATATATTTTGTTTGATCATGACTGGATATCCCACCGTGGATTCTGCCTACAAATCCATGATAGAGGGTGCATCGGACTACATAATTAAACCTTTTCAATTGATGGAACTGCTCAACATCTTAGGTAAATATATCTAACAAATGGGTTACCGCATTGTTCTGGCTACTCCAGAAACCATTTCGAACCGACTGAATATTTGGAGTAATCCTGTTTTCATGACCGCTGTTGCAGCTCTGCAAAGCTTGGAGCCATATCATCTGAAGTGTTTTAAAGGTGATGAATTAGTAGCATTGCTTCCGGTTTATGAAAAAAACAGACTTGGTTACCGCAAGTTGATAAATCCCGCCGGTTCCTATTATCAGGGATTAAATCTGTGGTTGGATCAAAGCAGCTCTGCTCCGCGCAAGCTTTTGGACAGGGTGCAGATCATGCAAGGTATGGCGGAATTCATTAAGGCGAAATTCAATAAAATTCAGATAAACCTTAGCCCCGAAACTAACGATGTTAGGGGTTTTACCTGGCATAAGTTAAAAGTTTGTCCGTTATACACATTTTCCTGCAACCCTGAAAGTGAACTTGTCCCAATGACTGATGAACGCAACCAAATTGCAAGAGCAATCAAACAAGGTTTTGTGTTTACAGAAGAACTGGCAGTAGAGGAATTCATTAGGCTATCCGAAAGCATGAACGAACGCAAAAGCAGGCATCTGGGATATGGATATATCGCCCTTACAAAGTTTATCATGCTCCTTCAAAAACAGGGTTTGATGCGTCAATTCAATCTGAAACAGGGAGATAAGATTGTAAGCAGCAATTTAGTGGTTCAGGATATGAATAAAGCATATACAATGTTCAGGGCAACTTCATTGGAAGCATTGAAAGCTGGAGCAAGCAGTTTGCATACAGTCAAACTCGTTGAGAGCATGAAAGCAGAAGGAATCACCGAACTGGATTTCTGCGGAGGAAATGTTCCTGATGTTGCACGTTTTAAAGCAGCCATGGGCTTGACACTTAAGGTTTTCTTTCAAATCAAATCATAGTTTGGTGCAGAGTTCATTTGCATTATGATATACATAAGGGATGTAATGGATTCAAGGAATAGAGCAACATTATTGAGGGACAATGAATAAGATAATTGTTTTAAAAGGTGGAGAATCATCTGAACGGGATGTGTCTTTGGTCAGTGGAGCGGAAATTGCGTCTGAACTACGAACCATGGAATATGATGTTTTGGAAATCGACCCACAAGAATATCCTACTTTGGGAGAATTGCTTACCAAGCTTGCAGCAGAAAAGCCTATGCTGATTTTTAACGGCTTACACGGTGGAACAGGAGAAAATGGCGAACTGATTGCTGCTCTGAATTTGGCAGGATTTGTGGTAACGGGGTCGGATTATAAAGCCTGCTGTCTTACCATGGATAAATATATCTCCAAGCTGCTGGCAAAAACAGAGGGAATTCCGGTTCCACAGTGCATTCTGATGCGCTATGACCTGCTTGAAGATTATAATGATCCAGAGGATTATGCCGGATTTGCCGATAAGCTGGGTTTGCCAATTATCGTAAAGCCAAATGATGGAGGCTCTTCTGTGGGAATTAGCAGGGTAGATACTTTAGATGGACTGAAACCTGCGGTTTTGCATGCTTTGCAGTATTCCAAAACTGTGCTTTTGGAGGAATACATACCCGGCCGCGAATTAACTGTAACCATTTTGGATGGTGAAGCTTTACCGGTGGTTGAAATCAAGCCGCTGAATGGCTGGTATGACTATACCAATAAATACAATAAAGGCAAGACAATCTACGAAGCTCCGGCCAATCTGGAAGAATCTGCCGCAAAACTGGTTCAGCTTTATGCCCTCAGAATGTGGAAAGCAGCGCAGTTATCCGGATATGCCAGAATTGATTTTAGATTTGATGAAGTGAAACCGTATTTTTTGGAGATAAATACGCTGCCAGGGATGACACCTCTCAGCCTTACTCCCATGGCCGCAAAAGCAGCGGGGATAACCTTTGCCCAGTTGCTGGAAACAATTGTAAAAATCAGCCTGCGAAATGCAGGGAGGTAACCAATGAAAAGCCTAATTATAATTACGTTAAGCGTTTTCTTGCTACCGGTGTTGGGGTATGCGCAAGGCAGTTTTAGCCTAAATTTCTTCCCCAACAGCGTTGAAGTAAACAGCATGAGCACCTCCAGTTTTGATCCATTTGTTCCGGATTCTCAGCCTCTTTTAACAACGCTGAAAATTACCAATAATGGTAGTCCCGAAAGAATTGATTTGAAAGTGGGAGTGCTTTGGAACGGACATTTTCTGGTGGAATCCACCTTTGAATCCTTTAATAATTTGGATGGCTCGCTATACTTGACAAACCGGGATTTGATAACCAATCAAAGCAGCACATATTTCCAAACCAAGGGAGAAGCCACACTATCAATAGATGCCATAGTGAAATCTAATTCGCTTTTAAAATCTGCTGTCTATGCCGGTTATTTTCCCGATGGCGATTTGCAGATTCGCATTTGGGTGCGTTCTTATGCTCCGGAAGCTTGGGTCATAGACCCCTACAGCACAGGATATCAGGAATTTGCCATCCGGATTCGTAGTGCCGGAAACATAAATTTGATTTCTCCAGGAGTGGCAGTTGGGCAAACTCCACCGCAAATAAACAACGCTCCTATTATGTTTATTTGGAATTCTCTGGCTACAGGAATCAATGATTACAGATTGATTATCAGGGAATACGCACCAAATTACATTCCCAATCTGAACACGGTTGCCAACACGGGAAACGTTTTCTACGAAACTCCCCTGGGGCTTTCGGAACAGAGTGGCTTTTCCAGTTATCTACCTTTTGTAAATGGCAATTATTACGCTTGGAAGATTCAAACAGCTCTATCAAATGAGTATAATCATGGCACTACCGGCAATAACGCTTCTCTTAACAGCGATTGGAATGTGTTTAAATACATAATTGAAACTGATGACACGGTATCAATTAGCGAATTTCAGGCTCGCTTGAACATGCTGAATAACTCTGATCTGCTAAACTTTTATATGCAAGGTTATAAGCCGGTTGGAGTGATTGAGTTCGAAGGCAAAACATATAGCGGACAGGATGCTTTGAACCTAATTGAAAGCCTGGTGGGACAAGATATCCTGGTTGAGCTGAAGGATTAGAGGTGATTGTAATGAAAAAACTAATTATAACTGCTCTTATCCTGTCGATCTATTTAGCAGCTTTTGCAGCCAATGTGGCATTACTTAGTGCTGTCAAAGGAAAAGTGGATCTGACTCGTTCCTCTAAAGTAGCGAAAGTTAAACTGGGTGATTATCTGCAAAATAACGATGAAATCCGCACTGGGGGAGAATCATTTGCTGCCTATAAATATGTGGATGGCTCCACTAATATTAAAGTATTTTCAAATTCTGTGGTTAAGGTTTCGGCTACCTCCAGCGGTAAAACCCTGGTTAAGAAAGCAACGATATCCAAAGGCAGTGTGTTTAGCAGCATAAAACCCAATACCGGAACTTATTCGATGCAAACGCCTACCACGGTAGCTTCTGTGAAAGGAACAGGGTTTCTTACCAAAATTACCAAGGATAAACAATCTATGTTTGTAGTTACCGAAGGCGAGGTAACCTTAAAGATTTTAAACGAATCGCAAACTGTCTCGGTTAATGCCGGCAAAACCGCCATAGTGGAGGCAGATGGCAGATATGAGGTTCGGCAAAGCACTCCAGAGGACTTGTCCGAAATTGAATTGGCGGAGATTGAATCCAGCCGTGCCAGAGACAACAAAACATTGCGTATTCCGATGGTTGATCCATCCGGACGCACAAGATACATTGAAATTAAGTATTAAAGGGGGTGCCGCATGAAAAAGATGTTATTATTATCAATTCTTAGCATACGTATCAGCTTTGCTTTGGCTGTAGCTCTTCAGCATGTTCCACCTCAAACCTTTAGCTTTGCGGAAGAGTGCAAACTAACCATTGAAATTCAGCAAGACCTTGGTGATATAGCAGAGATAAAACTGAACTACCACAAAAAAGATGAGAATGTGTGGTTTACTGAGCTTGCAAAGCAGGAAACACCCGGTTCGGTTTATTTTCATGTCCACCTGCCGGCTGAGGTGCTAAATATAGATCCCATCGAGTATTATTTCTCGGTGCTACTTAAGCATGGAACCACAGAAAACTTTCCTTCCCAGGATGGTTTAACCCCCAATTATACAATAAAACCAGAAACCATGTATGGTGATGTTTCTCCAGGATTTGTGCTTTTAAGCGATGAGCCTACCATATCTGCCGATGATGGATACGTTCTTGCTGTGTCATATTATTCACTTTCCGGAGATGTTGATCCTGCAAGTATAGAGATATGGGTGGGAGGTAAAAACGTTAGTAATTTGTCCAAGATTGACGCTTATACGATTCTGTATAAAGAGGGCAATCCTCAGCCGGGGATAAAAAAAGCCATGGTGCGGGGAAAACTTGGCACAAAAATAATCTATTCCTCCACTTGGGTTACAGAAGTTCTACCGGGGACAAAAAAGACGGTGAAGCCCTTCGACTTTAGAGGATCTGCCAACTTTGCCAGTAATTATTACAATTACACACATGCCTCAAATGCTTATGGAGTAAGTGATAATAATGCTGCTTCATGGGCAGATATGTATGCAAACTATGGCATCCTGGATGTCCAAGCCAATCTTTATCTATCCTCTCTGGAAAAAACCAACCAACAGCCGGTTAACCGCTATACTTTGGGCTTCAAGATTCCGCATGCTGTTTTATTTTTGGGAGATTATGCTCCTTCGCTAAGCCAATTGACTTTATACGGAAAAAACCTCCGAGGTATCTACGCAAAATTTTATAATCGATCCCTATCAGTGTATTTCACTCATGGTCAAAGTGTTCGTAAGACTGAAAATGATCTGGATGTTAGTTCCGATGCAGGAGTCCAGAAATCTGGAACTTTTAAACAGGAAGCAATTGGCTCCAGAATTCAATTTGGCAATGAAAATATGTTTATGATGGGATTCAATTTGACCCGGCACCGTGATGTGAAAAGCTCTTTGGATAGCGAATACTATATGTACACCAGAACAGACACTCTTAGTAATGTGGAAACGGTTTACTCCACCATGGCCAAGGACAATGCTGTGCTTAGCTACGATCTTCGGATAAATCTTCCGGAACAAAGGACTATTGTAGGCGGAGAGATTGCTTTGTCGCTATTGAACAATAATACTTTACCCGGTCCAATTTCGGAAGCAGAATTTGACAACTACATCGGAAGCAGTTTCCCCCTTGATCCCAGTGATTTCAGCAATTTGTTTATAATCAATAAGAATATGGAGCCGTTTATTCCAGGGCGTTCCAATTTGGCATGGTTAGGCTATTTCCGCACGTATTTTTGGAACAACTTGTTCAATATTCAGTATGCTGAAACAGGCCCGGCTTTCAATGCCTTTGGAGCTTCCTATCAAATGAACGACAGTAGAGTTATCAGCGTATCAGATCAGCTTAATATCTCCCGCTATTTTCTGCTTTCCGGAGGAATGAACTATACAGTAGATAACTTGATGGAGCACAAAAGCGAGACTAACAGCACTTCATCCTGGTTTGCCCAATCCGTTTTGCGTCTGCCTCGCTTGCCCTATTTTAAGGCTGCATTTTATAACAACCTTAGTAGGAATAAAGACAATCACCGCGTTGCCGTAACTGCACCTTTCGAAAAGTTATCCCGTCGCTCGAACAGCCTGAGTTTTGGCATTGGCTACAACCTGGTTCAAATTCCCTATGCGCCTACCCAGCTTGACGTCAGCTATCGGTTTGGGGAAGAGGAAAGCGATAAAACCGACCTGCAAAGCGTTGAAACACGCCTTAGCGAGAATGAGAACAACGGATTGAATATCTCCATGTCCAATCGCTGGGCAACCTTACCGCTTACTACCCAGTTGGCTATGTCTTTCAGTGGCAACAAGAATCTCTTGCTAAGCACAAAGGATACAAATAGCAATTTGCTAATAGGTGCAGGTTACGGTTTTTGGGATCAAAAGCTGAAACCTTATGTAAACTTCCGCTCTGTTAGCCTCGGTGGAGATCAGGCCAAACAAAGTTATAACTATTTTACCTTGGGCTTGGAAGCTACTCCGCTTCGGGATTTACAGGTTAACACCAGTTTGGGAACTCAAAGCTACAATAATAAACAAAGTAGTACAAGCGATTATAGCAGCCTTACCTGGAGCTTGCTGCTAACCCAAAGATTTTAGTATTATTTCGGGTTAATCATGCTGCAAAGTTGGTCGCATAGTGTTATGTTTGAATGGCACATTAGTAACCATTACAACGTGAATAAGGGCACCGAGCAGTTTGGTCGCAAAGTGTTATGTTTGAATGGCACATTAGTAACCATTACAACGTGAACAAGGGCACCGAGCAGTTTGGTCGCAAAGTATTATGTTTGAATGGCACATTAGTAACCTGTCGTTCCCGCGGAGGCGGGAATCCAGCACAGTTAGAATCCCGAAGGGATGACACATAATATGTTGCTATCTATACAAATATATGTCGTTCTTCCAGAACTCATCAGGGCTGGATTCCCGCCTCCGCGGGAACGACAACTTCAAAGTAGGCTTACAAAGACACGGGTTTCCCGCCTCCGCGGCAACGGCAACGACAACGGCAACGGCAACGGCAACGGCAACGACAAGGCTATTTAGTCCTATGAAACTTAACAAGATTCTGTTCTTTATCCTGGGTGTTCTGCTGATAGTAAAGCTACTGTTTTTGTTTCCATTCTTTACTTCTTTGGAATTCAAAGCTCAGGATAGTTTATTCCGCTTTCGCGGAAAGCTGCTGCTTTCGGACAAAATTGCCATTGTGGCCATTGACGATGCCACCTTTAATGGGCTGAATACAACCTGGCCTTTTCCGCGGGAATTTCATGCCAAGCTGATTGAGAATCTTGCCAGAGCTGGGGCTAAGCAGATTGTCTTTGACGTGGAATTTACCGAAAACAGCAACGAGGTTAGTGACGACAGCCTTGCCACAACCGCGGCAATGGCTGACAATGTTGTTTTTGCCGGAAAGGTTTTGCATGGTAAATCTTCCACCGAGCCAAGCCAAAAGCTGACCCCCATTACCGCCATTACCAATTTTGATTTGCCTTGGGGTGTGGTGAATATGTCTGCTGATAGCGATGGCTTTATTCGAAAATACATCTTGTTTGAGGAATTTGATAAAGCTCCCGTTTACAGCATTGGAGTTGCCTCATTAGCCAATCTGCGCGTGTATCAGCCAGATTGGGAAAACCATATCAAATTGACCCACAATGCTTTGCATGTTATGGGTGAAAGCATCCCCATCCACAAACACAATAATGCCATCATCAACTACCATGGTCCCGCGGGAACCTTTGCTCAATACTCCTATTCCAGTGTCTTAGATGATTCCACTTTTGTGATGCCAGGATTTCAAGGTGCCGAACTGGATGAATTTGAAGACATCATAACCTCTGGTGTATTAAAGGATAAAATCGTATTAGTCGGGGCAACCATAGACGAGCTACATGACAAATTCCCCACACCCTTTGGGGGAGAATGGATGCCGGGAGTGGAAATCCATGCCAATTTTATCGAGATGGCTCTCTCGGGTAAATATGTCCAAACCATCAATCCCTGGCTGTATCTGCTGTTTGAGGTAATTGTTCTCTTTGGCTTATGGTTTCTGTTCAAATTGCTAAAGCCCCAGTTCTCTGCGGTGGCTCTGCTGCTGTTGTTAATCCTTCAGTTCGGTTTGGCGGTTGTGCTGTTTATAAAGCTGGCGATGCTAATCCCAATTGTGCAAACAATCATTTTGCTAATTGCCATCTATGTAGCCAGCGTTCTCAGCCACTATTTTGAAACCATGAAGGAGAAACGCTTTATCCGTCATGCCTTTGCGCAATATTTGGCTCCGGAACTGGTTACCAAATTATTGCAGGATCCCCAAAGCTTAAAATATGGCGGTTCTTTGCAGGAAATTTCTGTGTTGTTTACCGATATCCGCTCTTTTACCACCTATTCCGAATCTCACAGCCCGCAGGAAACGGTGAATATCTTGCACGAGTATTTAACCGAGATGGTGAAAGTGATTATTGATAATCAGGGGATATTGGACAAATTTGTGGGTGATGAGGTTATGGCTCTGTTTGGAACTCCCGTGCCGCTGCCAAATCATGCTCTGAATGCCTGCAAAACCGCTTTGCAAATGAGAGAAAGGCTTGGCATCTTGCAGGAAAAATGGAAGGCGGAAGGGCGCGAACCCTTTGAAATTGGCTTGGGGATTAATACCGGCATGGCTGTGGTGGGAAATCTTGGCAGTGAACAGATCTTTGACTACACGGCCATAGGTGATACCATCAATCTCGGTGCTCGCCTGGAAGGAATAAACAAGGAATACCAAACCGAAAAACACATCATTATCAGCGAATTTACGCTTGAAAAAGTTCAGGACTTGGTGGAAGTTCGTTATTTGGACGAAGTTAAAGTGAAAGGGAAAAACAACGCTGTGAAGATTTATGAGTTAATAGATATCAAATCCTGAGCATTTGCTTTCCGGCTCTAACAATGGTATCAATACGGAATCATTACGGATGAAGTCCATAATGATTCCGTATTGATACCGAAATTGGAGTTAGGATGAACGAACTCCAGAGTATTCTGTATTTGTGAACTCAATTTGCATTTTCTATGTTATACAAGCTTTTCCACTTGCTTATGCACATTATACAAATCTATGGCACCGCTGCTGCGAATATCCATTCTTCCTTGCCACTGAATGTAGAGATTGCTCAGGTAATGGGCGATTTGCTCACCGGTTTGCAGCACCACTCCGCTCTGGGTTTTAACGATAACTTCCTCAGCTTCTCCGCCGGGGGGGGCAATACACAAAATGGGAGTTCGGGAAGCGATGTATTCGAACAGCTTGGTGGTTAGCATGCCCTTGTTGCCCTCATAGTTATTTATAATCAGGACAAGGAGTTCTGCATTCACCAGCTCTTCAAGGGCTTGGTGATGGGGTAAAAAAGGCTTCTGCCGGATGTCAAAATCTACCTTTGGGATAGCCGCAGTTCCAATTAGCGAAAACTCCAGGTTTTCCAGCTCGGGTAAACTGCTAATTGCTCTAAGCAAAGGGGAAATGTCCTGCCCGGCAGTAAGCTGTCCCACATATTTGATGCGGAATGCAGAGCTTCTCTGATATGTTAGATCAGAAAAATCATCCGGGTCAAAACCATTGTATAGCACCGTTTTATTGCCCTTGGGCAGCGCATCTGCAATGCTTTTGCTAACCACATAGCACATATCTGCCTCAGCCAGCACTCTGCTTTCCAGGTATTTATGACAAAGCATGGTTAGTCGTGAAGGAGGATTTAGCTTCAGATAGTATATTTCAGACCAGGGATCGCGGAAATCGGCACGCCATTGAATGGGGTAATGCTGTTTCAGTTTCAAGCCGATTAGATGCGTGGAGTGAGGAGGACCTGTGGTGAGGACATAGTCGTATATGTCAGACATAAGTTCATGTTTGGCAAGCTGATAGGCACTTCTGTTCCAACCAATTCGCATATCCGGGACCACCAGATTTAACCTAAGCCAGTAGAGGAGTTTCTTTAGTCGTGTGTCTTCTGCCTGATTTTGCAGGCTACCATAGGGAAGTTCCTTTTGCCCCAAGGCTTTCCATAACCGGCTAAAACCAAAGGGCTTACTGCGTAGAACTTTGGTTCCTTCCGGGATGCTGTCCAACAGGCTTGGGTCGGTATGGGGATAATCTCCATCTTCTGTAGTAATGATGGTAACTTGCACGTTTTTTTGATGCAAGGCTTTGATGAAGCGTAACCATCTTTGCACGGCTGCTCCCCCGCAAGGAGGAAAATAGTAGGTGATCAATAGCAGCTTCATGGGGCAATCATCAGCTCTGCCAGAGCTTTCCAGGAATAAAGCCTGGTATAAGTGTCTATCGCTTGTGAAAAATCCGGCTTCGTTTGCAGATGGTTTATAATAGTCTCTGCCATTTTTTGTTTATTTAAAGGTGGAACCAAATATCCCGTTTCACCGTCCAGGACGTATTCTCCCAAGCCCCCAACCCTTGTGGCCAAAACCGGTACTCCAAAGCTGTAGGAAGTGGCAATTACACCGCTTTGTGAGGCGGTTTTATAGGGTAAAACACACAGGCTGGCTTGGTTAAAGAAATGAGCTATTTCGGGATCACTAATGTAGCGAAAATGAGTCTCTACGGCATTGGCTATTCCAAGCTCTTGTATTTGTTGCAAATAAACACTGACGTTGCCATACACTTCTCCGGCTACGACTAATTTGGTATCGGGAACGCTTTTTAAAATCAGCGGCATGGCCTCCAGCAGAACATCAAGGCCTTTGTATGGCTTAATTAATCCAAAAAAGAGCAACACATTCCCCTTTTTGGGGTTTCCTACATTCTGGACGTAACAATCGTAACAGGGATGGAAACCCAAAACGCCGCGCCGCGAAATGAACAAAGGCACCTTTTTGTGCAATTCTGCCAAGGTGGATTTGCTTAGGACAACAATCTTGGAAGCAGGTTCAAACGCATATTGCATCAGTTTATCTGCCAAAGCCCACTTTTCATGGGCACTTATGTTGTGTGCCAAAATCACTTTTGGCATTTTGGGTAGTTTACGTAGAATGTAGCCATAAGCAGGAGCAAAAAAAGGTAGGAACCAGGAAACAATTATCACATCAGGTTTTTCTCTTAACAGAAGATGAATTGTCTGGTTCCAGGAAGATGGCAACCAAGGAATTATGATGCGATGATTGGCAAATTCTGAGGCGTTTAAGCTCTTGTCCAGCTGCCCCTTACCGGGAAACAACAAAGCTGGATACTGCACTTCAAAATTGATAAACAAAGCTTCATGCCCCAGTTCTTTAAAAGCCCTGGCCAGCATTAAAGCAAAAAGCGAAATTCCTCCCCGGTAGGGTGGAGCAGGACCCATAATTGCAATCTTCATGCTCAACTCTGCTTAAAAAAACGCCGCACCAGATCGGCATCGTGATACTTGCCAAAAAGTGCCATCAGTTTTAAACGCACTTTTATGCCTTTCATATCCCCTGCCAGAATTGCACCCAGCTCATCCAGGTGTTTTCCGCCTCCATCATAGCCATATTCCGGCAAAACTCTTCCGGTGTGAGTTCTGGAGGTGATAACTACCAAAACATTCCTATCTATGGCTGCCTTTAGGTCTGGTAAGATATCTTTTGGCAGATTACCGCGGCCGAAAGCTTCAATCACAATAGCTTTGGCTCCGCTATCCACGCTACATTGAATGTATTTTCCATCCATGCCTGCAACAGCTTTTATCAAATCCACCCTTGTATCCAGGTGGTCTGTCCAAACGCTTTCTCTATAAAGAGTTGAGTGGTGATAAACAACTGCATCGGGATCAACATTTCCCAGGGGTCCATAACCCATCGAAACAAAGGAATCCACTTTGCCTGTATCGGATTTTACCACATCGCGGGCAGTGTGAATTTCGTCATTCATTACCACCAAAACACCTTTGTCCATGGAATCGTGATGGCAGGCTACACGCACACTGCCAATTATGTTGCGCGGGCCATCCAGACCAACATCACTTCCAGAACGCATGGCAGCAGTAAAAATCACAGGTTTACGCGTGGTCAGAACGAGATCACACAAAAAAGCACTTTCTTCCAAAGTGTCTGTGCCATGGGTAATTACTACTCCATCATAATCCATGATCTTGATATCAATAAGTTTGGCCAAATCCAGCATCATCTGCGGAGTCATGTAGGGGCTGGGAACGTTCAGATAGTCCATCACTTCCACATTGGCTACTCCATTCAGTTGAGGAAACTGACCCAAAAACTGTGCGAATTCGGGGCTTGGAATCACACCGGCATTTCCGCTGGCTTTCATTGCTATCGTTCCACCGGTTAGTATTATCAGGATATTCTTTTTCAAGAGTCAACCTCTATGCCTTTATAAATAATGGGGTCTTCAATTCCTGCTGCTCGAAATGCATTTAAACGCAAAACGCAACTGTCACATACCCCGCAGGCTTCGTTATTATCTATGTAGCAGCTCCATGATAGCTGGAAAGGGGCTTTTAATTGCGCCCCGAGGCGAACAATTTCTGCCTTACTTTTATGCAGCACCGGAGTAACAATCTTTATTTTGTCTCCTGCTTTGCTTCCAGTGTAAATCACTTGTTCAAAGGCCGTGAAAAAAAGTTCCCGACAATCCGGATAACCGGAGCTATCTTCTTCCACAGCACCTATATAGATTCTATCTACTTCAATCACTTCTGCCCAAGCCACTGCTGCACATAGCAACATGGCATTACGAAACGGAACATAGGTTTGGGGAATATCAACTTTCTTTTCGGTGCCTGCTTTAGCAATAACCGGGATACTGTGATCCGTTAGAGCTGAGCCGCCAATTTCCTTTAGCCAATGGTAATCCACCACTTTAGCCTGAGAGGGTTTATAATGCTGAACCAAAGCCTTAAAACAAGATAATTCTTTTTCCTGGGTGCGCTGTCCATAGTTAAAATGCAGAAAATATACTTCCTCACATTCAGCCACTGCGCTTGCAGCACAAACCAGAGAGTCCATTCCACCGCTTAATAATACGATTGCCCGTTTCATCTTACAACAGTCCTTAATTTTAATGTAACAAAGCTGAAAAGGGGTGATTTTGTGTCAAGAAGTCTTTGGATCTGAGTTTATTCGGACATGGAAGAGTTGTCTATCAGCCTTGTTTTGCCAATATAAACCGCTAAAATGATGCGGGTTTCAGAGCTGATAGTTTTTACTTCCTTCAGAGTTTCAGGATTTACAAAGCTGATGTAATCCACTTTTCCACTCATCTCGTTTATCAGTTTGCTTGTCTGATTTCGATGCTCTGATGGGTTCAGTTCCCCTTGTGCAAAAAGCTTGCGAGCTAATTGGATCGCCAAAGACAAACACAAAGCTTGTTTCCTCTCGGCAGGATTCAGATAGCTGTTCCGGCTGCTCATTGCCAAGCCGTCTGGTTCGCGCACAATTGGGCAGGGGACAATTTGGGTTAGCAGATTCAAGTCCTTCAACATGGTTCGCAAAACAGCAATTTGCTGAAAGTCCTTTTCGCCCATAAACATAAAATTCGGATGGACGATGTTTATTAGCTTCAAGACGATGGTCGCCACACCCTTAAAATGCCCCGGACGGCTGGCTCCACAAAGAACCGAGCCAAGCTCTTCCACATTTATCCAAGTCCTGTAATCTGCAGGATACATATCTTCGGTGGTGGGACAAAAAACATAATCCACTTTGTATTGCCCCAATAATTCCAAATCACGCGTCATGTTCCGTGGATAACTACCCAGATCTTCATTTGCGCCAAACTGTGAGGGATTTACGTAAATAGATACAACCGTGTGGTCGCATAGCTTGTTGGATTGCTCCACCAAGGAAAGATGCCCCTTGTGGAGAAATCCCATGGTAGGAACAAAACCAACGCTCTTTTCTTTTGCATAATCCAAAGCAATGGCCTGCATTTGCTCAATAGAGGTAACTATCTGCATTAAAGTATTTTATCTATCTTATTTTGCTCGTTTAATACCACAATCCGTGGTTTATGCTGTTGCATTTCTCCATCGTTCATCATGCCATAGTTGATGATGATAACCTTGTCGCCCACTTGAACCAAACGGGCTGCAGCACCATTGATACTAATATCTCCGCTACCCGGCTCGCCTAAAATTATATAGGTGGAAAAGCGGTTGCCATTGGTGATATTAAAAATCTCCACCTTCTCAAACTCATGCATACCGCTGGCTTGCAGCAGTTCTGAATCTATCTTGATGCTGCCATTATAGTTTAGGTCGCATTCTGTAACGGTTGCCCGGTGCAGCTTTGATAATAGCACTTGCCTAAGCATTTTGGGTCTCCAATAACTTGTTTTTGATGCCTTTGTCTTACAAGCACCCCTTTTGTCAATATAATTCACTTTACTGCTGACGCAACTATTTGTTTTGCATGTTGTTAACTAATTTCCCTGCGTTTGCTGCACAATTACCTGCCTTGCTTGAATCGTCCTGAAGTAGCCCTGCTCTTGTCTTGATTGTTGACAATGACTGGGCTATGATAGAAAAATTCAAGCAAGGAAGGCAGCAATAGTTTCCAAATTCTCTTCACAGTAGCTCGTAGCCAAAAATGCCAAAAATCAAATCCGGCAAAATGGGTTTTTGTGCTTGTGAAGGCCTTTAACATGCCGGCATAGCGAACATTATGCAGGTGACGAAACATTTATTTTACTTTCTTAACAACATGGATTACAATATGTTATAGCCGATCTTTCAAGCAGTATGAAGATTTCTTAAAAAAAGCGATTGACAAATAAACCGCCCTAAAGAGTATGACGCAACCTGCTCGCAGAGAGCAAGGCAAAAATAGTTCTTTTACCAAGTTTATAGAGTGGGAATGTGAGAATGAAGCTCTTGTCACTTCAGTCATATTCAATTATGATGGAGAGTTTGATCCTGGCTCAGGACGAACGCTGGCGGCGTGGATTAGGCATGCAAGTCGAACGGTAGAGTGCTTTCGGGCACTTGAGAGTGGCGAACGGGTGAGTAACACGTAGGTGATCTACCCTCAAATCGGGGACAACCCAGGGAAACTTGGGCTAATACCGGATGAGTGCTATTTTCGGATAGCATAAAAGATGGCGTAAGCTGTTGTTTGAGGATGAGCCTGCGCTCTATTAGTTAGTTGGTGAGGTAACGGCTCACCAAGGCGATGATAGATAGGCGGCCTTAACGGGTGGTCGCCCACACTGGGATTGAGATACGGCCCAGACTCCTACGGGAGGCAGCAGTCGAGAATAGTCTACAATGGACGAAAGTCTGATAGTGCGACGCCGCGTGAACGAAGAATCCCTTCGGGGTGTAAAGTTCTTTTATATGTGAGCAATGCCTGGTATATGAATAGTATATTGGGAGAGATATTAGCATATGAATAAGCAACGGCTAACTCCGTGCCAGCAGCCGCGGTAACACGGGGGTTGCAAGCGTTGTCCGGAATTACTAGGCGTAAAGGGCAGGTAGGCGGATAGATAAGTTTGATGTTAAAGGCGACGGCTTACCCGTCGTAAGGCATTAGATACTGTTTATCTGGAATGCGGTTGGGGAAGACAGAATTCCTGGTGTAGCGGTGGAATGCGCAGAGATCAGGAGGAATACCGAAGGCGAAGGCAGTCTTCTAAGCCGTAATTGACGCTAAACTGCGAAGGTGTGGGTATCAAACAGGATTAGATACCCTGGTAGTCCACACAGTAAACGATAATCACTAGGTGTCGGGTTCGAAGAGGATTCGGTGCCGTAGCTAACGCGATAAGTGATTCGCCTGGGGAGTACGATCGCAAGGTTGAAACTCAAAGGAATTGACGGGGGCCCGCACAAGCGGTGGAGCATGTGGTTTAATTCGAAGCAACGCGAAGAACCTTACCCGGTCTTGACATCCAAAGGATTCTTCAGAGATGAGGGAGTGCCGGCTTGCCGGAACTTTGAGACAGGTGCTGCATGGCTGTCGTCAGCTCGTGTCGTGAGATGTTGGGTTAAGTCCCGCAACGAGCGCAACCCCTGCTTCCAGTTACCATCATTAAGTTGGGGACTCTGGAAGGACCGCTGCGGTAACAACGCAGAGGAAGATGGGGACGACGTCAAGTCATCATGGTCCTTATGACCGGGGCTACACACGTGCTACAATGGTAGTTACAGAGGGAAGCGAGATGGCAACATGGAGCAAATCTCAGAAAAGCTACCCAAGTTCGGATTGGGGTCTGCAACTCGACCCCATGAAGCTGGAATCGCTAGTAATCGCGCAACATCATGGCGCGGTGAATACGTTCCCGGGCCTTGTACACACCGCCCGTCAAGTCAGCCGAGTGGAGTGCACCCGAAGGAGGTGAGCTAACCCGCAAGGGGAGCAGCTTTCGAAGGTGTGCTTCGTGAGGAGGACTAAGTCGTAACAAGGTAGCCGTACCGGAAGGTGCGGCTGGATCACCTCCTTTTAAAGGTGTATAAATAAATCGATAAGAATTCATTCTCCATTCC
>DIXL01000042.1:58363-60562 GCA_002428685.1 Cloacimonetes bacterium UBA6081
AGATCTTTTAAAGCGTATATAGAGTGTTTCCGCAAGTGTGAGAGAGAGAGTATAAACACATAGGATAAGATAGAAATATGGTGAAAGCACAAAGGGCACATGGTGGATGCCTACGCACCAAATGGCGATGAAGGACGTGGCGAACTGCGATAAGCCTCGGTGAGCTGTAAGCGAGCTTAGACCCGGGGATTTCCGAATGGGGCAACCCGGCAGGTAGAAGACCTGTCATTCGGTGCCAATTTAGTATCTGCGATTAGCGAGCCGAGGGTATGCGGCAGCATTACCCTTATCTAAAGCTTGTGAGCGAGCGGGTATTAAATTGGCACCGAAGGCGAACGGCGTGAACTGAAACATCTTAGTAGCGCCAGGAAGAGAAAATAACAATGATTCCCTCAGTAGTGGCGAACGAACGGGGAAGAGCCTAAACCGGCCATATGGCCGGGGTAGTGGGACAGCGAAGTCTGGACAGAACTTATAGACGAACCGATCTGGAAAGTTCGACCGCAGGGGGTGAAAGTCCCGTAGTTGAAATAGGTTTTGTTTGGTAGCTGAATCCCGAGTAGCCCGGGACACGAGAAATCTTGGGTGAATCTGCGAGGACCATCTCGTAAGGCTAAATACATTTGGTGACTGATAGCGTAGCAGTACCGTGAGGGAAAGGTGAAAAGCACCCCGGGAGGGGAGTGAAATAGAACCTGAAACCGTGTGCCTACAAGCGGTCAGAGCTGGCGTCAACCATAAGTAAGTGTAAAGGTGGAAGAGTGTAAAGGTGAAACAAATGAGGAGAGATATCTTGTTTGTGTTCAGCTTTGCAGCAGTCACCTAAGAGCTTGCTTATCGTTGACGCTGGTGATGGCGTGCCTTTTGCATAATGAGCCAACGAGTTAATGTCATAAGCAAGGTTAAGTATTACAGGTACGAAGCCGTAGCGAAAGCGAGTCTTAATAGGGCGGATAAGTTTATGGTATTAGACCCGAAACCAGGTGATCTACCCATGGTCAGGTTGAAGGTTGGGTAAAACCAACTGGAGGACCGCACCAACCGTTGTTGAAAAAGCGGTGGATGAACTGTGGGTAGGGGTGAAAGGCCAAACAAACCTGGAGATAGCTGGTTCTCTCCGAAACATATTTAGGTATGGCCTCAATGGAGATTAACGGAGGTAGAGCACTGGATGGGCTAGGGGGCTTACACGCTTACTGAACCCAACCAAACTCCGAATGCCGTTAATTGCTCATTGGGAGACAGGGCGCGAGCGATAAGGTTCGCGTGCGAGAGGGGAACAACCCAGACTGTCAGCTAAGGCCCCCAAATAGATACTTAGTGCGTAAGGATGTTCAATTGCCCAGACAGCCAGGATCTTGGCTTAGAAGCAGCCACGATTTAAAGAGTGCGTAACAGCTCACTGGTCGAGTGGTAGAGCACCGAAGATGATCGGGACTTAAGTATCTTGCCGAAGCTGCGGACTTGCGCTTTATTGCGTGAGTGGTAGGAGAGCATTGTGAACAGCGTCGAAGGTGTATTGTAAAGTATGCTGGAGCGTTCACAAGAGACCATGTTGGCATGAGTAACGATAATGCGGGTGAGAAACCCGCACACCATAAGCCCAAGGATTCCTGAGTAAAGTTAATCTTCTCAGGGTTAGTCGGCCCCTAAGGTATAGCGAATGTGCGAAGCTGATGGGAATCAGGTTAATATTCCTGAACCTGTGTATTGAGTGATGGAGTGACGCGACGGTGCCGCAGAGACAGCTGCTGGAATAGCTGTTGAATGCATGTAGGAAGTGATACAGGCAAATCCGTATCACATATATTCCGAGGTGTAGGACGAGGTGTATGCCGCAAAGTCTGCCTATAAACGTTGCCAAGAAATAGCTTCTAAACTTATCAATATACAGACCGTACCGCAAACCGACTCAGGTGGGCGAGGAGAGTATCCTAAGGTGTTCGAGTGAACTCTGGTTAAGGAACTAGGCAAAATAACCCCGTAACTTCGGGAGAAGGGGTGCCCCGTTATCGTGAGCAGCTTGCGCTGTAAGCGAGAGGGGGCCGCAGTGAAGAGGCCCAAGCGACTGTTTATCAAAAACACAGGTCTATGCGAAGGCGAAAGCCACGGTATATAGACTGACACCTGCCCGGTGCCGGAAGGTTAAATGGAGAGGTCAGCCCTCTTTTATTAATTGACAATTGAGAATTGAGAATT
>DIXL01000016.1 GCA_002428685.1 Cloacimonetes bacterium UBA6081
ATAATTCGGGACGACAGTAATAATTTGGAACGACTGTAATAATTCGGGACGACAGTAATAATTTGGAACGACTGTAACACTTTGCAACATAAGTACATTGACAAGACACTTGCCTCATTTGTTATTGACTTTCCCTTTATCCGTATTGGTTAACTGCTCAATTAAGCTCTTAATCTCATCTGAGCCAAACTTATACTCTGTATTACAATAATGGCAGATAGGTTTTATCCCCTTTGTCATTGTGGAAAGCTCTGCTTTTCCCAGTAACAACAAGGCATTAGAAAACCGTTCAAAACTGCAATTGCAACGATATGTAAGGCTGTGCTCTTCATTCTTCTGCCATGTAATACCTTTAAACACAAAGCGGGCAAGGATTTCTTCAATCGATAAACCCATATCCATTAAATCGCTTACATTGGGGGTAGCCAGTAGATTGGCACTTATTTCAGCGGCTGTAGCAGCATCTGCAAAGGGGAGCTGTTGAATAATAAAACCTCCCGAAGCGCGCACTTTTGCCGTTTGATCTACCAAAATCCCCAAATTCACTACTGTGGGGATCTGTTCCGATTGCAGATAAAAATAGGCCAAATCCTCTGCTATCTCACCGCTAACAAGTTCGCAGGTTCCCATGTATGGTGCTGTTTCCGGCTCAGACCTGATGATGGAAAGAGTCCCTTTCCCCAAAGCCTTGCCGGGTAAAAGGTTTGCGTCTTTATCTTCAAACCACAATTGAGGTTCTTTCACATAGCCCCGAACTGCACCATCAGCACAGCAGATTACCACTGCTCCACCAAGTTTACCGCTTCCATCCACCCGCAAAGTAAGCTCTGCAGCAGGATTCTTCAGGTCCCAGGAGAGCATGGCAGCCGCTGAAATCATCCGCCCCATCAGCAATGTAGCAACGGGTGAAAGATCATGAAGGTCTCTGGCTTTTTGAGCTGTGTCGGTGCTGCTGACTCCAAAAATTCTGAAGTTGTCATTATGTGCTGTCCCACGAAATATGTAATCTCTATTCATTCATCCAGCCTTTGGAAATGATGGTATCGGGATAGTAATGAGCCAATATCTCTTGATATGATAGTCCGTATCTGGCCATTTGCAAAGCTCCTACCTGGCACATACCTACTCCATGCCCAGAACCTTTTCCTTTTATTTGTAAGGAGCTTTTGGGCGTAATTTGCACAACACCCTCGTCCAATCTGTAGCTGCCGGAAATATAGAAAAATGAAGAATATAAATTTCCAAAGGCTTGTCTGATTTTATATTCGCTTTCCAGGTTAACGGTTTTATCTCCAATCAGTTTCAGGCTCAGAATTCGCCCCGAGCGTCCTCTTTGTCCTATCTCAATCCGGTTTATATAGGCAATACCTGCGTTTTTTGCAAGCTCTTTGGCAGAAATGAATGCTTCCCAAGCCATGGCTCCTCGTTCCCAGGAACTTGATCCCGCAACCTCAATCTTGGTATCTATCCATTTTCGGGCATCAACCTCGCTGCTCAAATCCAGCGAGTCTGCTTCGGCAATGCAAGTAACCCCATTCAAATGCTTTACGGGCTTACCTTTCCAGATGGCACTGGATGCATCGGTTTTACCCCCACAACTGCTATGATAGGTGGCATCGGCAATCACCCCATTTGCCAGAAGAACTTCTGCTGCGCAGTCTTCAACGGCACTGATAACCATCTTATTTTGCAAATACTTGCCTTTATAAACCTGGCAGTGGGTTCCGTTGCACAAATCGTAACCATCTGCTTTGTGGCGATTATTTATCAGCAAAGACAGCGCGTGCGTTCTGGCTGCCACAGTTTGTGCCTTCAGAGCTTCCACTGGAGAAGAATTGCCAATTTCATTTTGGACTACTCCTGCCAGATAGCTTTCCAAGGGTAAATAGTGGTTTATCAATAGTTTTCGCTTTACGGTTTTAATGATAAAATCACCCGTGAAACCAAGGCTGTTCCCGTTGATAAACAAATCTCCTGCCGAGCTAATTCGCAGAGGTGTTTCCAGATAACAAACTTCCCCGGCTTTATCCACAAGCTTCACCGTAGAATTAATCACATGCACTTCCATCACTTTGGAAAGTGGGATATTCTGGCAAGCGGCATATTCATCGGCAGCTTGTTTTTCACTGAAACTCTGCGGCAAAAAGTGTAGTAATTCCCGCTTAATTTTCAGCTGGTTTTGCTCCCAAACAAATGACTCCATTGGCACTGCCAGAGTATCAAACTCTGCTTCATTAGCAGTATCCCTTCTCTCCAGGATGCCATAATACATTGTTGCCTCAGGGTTTACGATCGATACACTGATTTCACCGCTAAAAGTTCTTGAAATCAAGCCATCGTTTTCACTTACCACAATTTGGTTACCGCCAGGTCTGATGGAAAGCTGCGATTCTGTGGCCAGATTTATCTCCAACCAAAGCTGTCCCTCCTTAAAATCCGCCCCAAATAAAGCCCCGCTAAGCAGGGCAATAAACAGGCAGAAATGTTTTAAGCGCATACTATTGCACTACAGAGCCGGGGCTTCCGTCTCCATCGGGACACAATGCCATTATCTTATCATTAGAGTGTGCCGCCAGAATCATGCCGTTGGATTCAATTCCCTTAATTTTACGGGGTTCCAAGTTTACCAGCATGGTAACTGTTTTGCCAATCAAATCCTGGGGAGCATAGCTTTGGGCAATTCCGGCAACCAGCACACGCTGTTCAAAGCCCAGATCCACCCTGAGTTTCAGCAGTTTATCTGTTTTGGGCACTGCCTCAGCTTCCAAAACCAGCGCAAGGCGGATATCCAGCTTGGCAAAATCGTCGTAAGAAATGCTATCTTTCACCGTAGCAGCGGACATCTTGTCTGCTGTTATTCCTATCGCAGACGGGACTTCCGCGACTACTGTTGTATTTCCTATCGCAGACGGGACGTCCGCAACTACGGTTGCATTTCCTATCGCAGACGGGACTTCCGCGGCTACTGTTGCCATAGCATGAAGCTTGGCAATCTGCGCCTCAATTTGTGCATCCTCCAGCTTGTGAAACAGAGGTTTTGTTTCGCCCAGAGTAACATCTCCCAACAGCTTATATGCCTCTGCAAAGCAAGGCTTGGCATCCAGCCCCAGCATTTGCCGCAGTTGAAGCATGTGCTTGGGCAAGATAGGCAGCATGGCAACAGAAATCTTGGCCAGCAGGTTCGCACATACGTAAAGAGTCTCATTCACAGCAACCGTGTCCGCTTTTATCACGCTCCAGGGTTTGCGTTCGTCAAACCATCTATTGCCCAAACGCGCAATTTCCATAATTAAACGGGTATTCTTCTTCACCTGATAATCTTTGTATCCGGCTTCAATTTCTTGCAGCAAAATATCTGTTTCTGCCAAAAGAGTTAGTGCGGCCTCACCCAGCACACAATGGCTAATTTTACCCGCAAAGTTTTTTACCGCAAAGGCAAAGACACGATTGGCCAAATTGCCCAGGGTGTTATTCAAATCACCATTTATCTTGCCCTGAAAATCCTTGAAACTAAAGTCTGCATCCTGACGCTCGGGAGCATTTACAGCCAGGTAATAGCGCAAATATTCACCCTCGAAGTCTTTCACAAATTCATCCACCCAAATTGCCCAATTTCTGCTGGTGGAGATTTTTTCTCCTTCCAGATTCATAAATTCGTTGGCAGGGATGTCATGCGGCAAACAGTAGGATTTGTCTTGTCCCATCAGCACGGCAGGCCAGATGAGAGCATGAAAGATAATGTTATCCTTACCGATAAAGTGGATCAGTTTAGTATTCCTATCCAGCCAGTAGTCTTTCCATTTTTCCGGCTCACCAATCCGGGCAGCCCATTCAATTGTGGAAGAAATATACCCAATGGGAGCTTCAAACCACACGTATAGAACCTTTCCAGCTGCTTCTGGCAAAGGAACAGGCACCCCCCAGCTTAAATCTCTGGTTATGGAGCGCTCAATTAAGCCCTGATCCAACAATCCCAGCATAAAGTTGCGGACGTTTTCCTTCCAATATTCTTTGGTGGCTATCCAATCCCGCAATTTATCCCGAAAATCGTCCAATTGCACAAACCAATGTTTGGTTTCCCTAATCTCCGGCATTTTTCCACAAATCTTACATTTTGGTTCTATCAAAGTCGTTGTATCATAAATCTGGCCACATTTATCGCATTGATCCCCCCGGGCTCCGGTTGCCCCACAGCGGGGACAATGCCCTTCCACATAGCGATCCGGCAAATAGCGTTGATCGTGGCTGCAATAAAACTGCATGGTGCTTTTGGGCTGAACGTGCCCTTTCTCATAAAGCTGCAGAAAGAATTCCTGCGAAATAGCATGATGCTGCGGTCTGGCAGTGCCGGAAAAGTTATCAAATTCTATCCCCACTCCGTCAAATGCTTCCTTTATGCTGGCATGATACCTCTGCACAACTTCCTGAGGAGTAATGCCTTCCTTGTCGGCAGAGATTGAAATTGGTGTCCCATGCTCATCGGTTCCGCAGATGTAAATTACGTCTTTTCCTGTCATTCTTAAAAAACGCACAAAAATGTCTGCGGGCAAATATGCTCCGGCCACGTGCCCAACATGCAGCTTGCCATTGGCATAGGGCAGAGCACTGGTTACTATGTATTTCATACAGCAACCTCAATTAATGCTTTGTGCAAAGTCTGCACCGCTTCTTTCATATATTTTTGGGGTAGAAGCAGTTCCAGGCTTTGTTCATTATTGGTGCTGCGAAGCACCTGGTATGGAGCGCAGAGCTGCAAAACCTTGCTGATTAAGGCAGGATCATGTCCCAAGCCCATGCCGGCCAAAACCACAAAGGCCAGGCTTGCGTCCTTGTCTTTTACTTCAATGCTTTGCTGTTGCAGCAGATAGTCTATCTCGCTGACGTATTTGTTTTCTATGAAAAGCTCCATGATTCCGTTATCTACAAAGCTTTTAAAGATCTCATGATGCCAGTTTTCCAGGGTTTCCAGCAATTTGGCGTTTATCTCAATCATGTAGCACAGCAGGTTTTCTTTGTGCGCAATAGCCACAATTTTCCGTTCTTCCATGTAGTTATCCTTTATTGGGACTGGTTTTTCGGTGCTCATCAGCGAGCCGGGTGCAAAGGTAAAGGACGATTTTATCTCCACATCCACACCGTATTTTTTAGCAAATTCCACAGCCCGGGGATGTAGCACCCTGGAGCCGTTGTAACTCAAAGTCAGCATGAGATCAGAGCTGATTCTGGGCAGCAAGAATGGCTTTTCTACAATGCGTGGATCGGCTGTAAACACGCCATCCACATCGGTATAAATTTCACATTTTTCAGCTCTCAAATAGCAGGCCAAAGCCACAGCAGAAGTATCCGAACCGCCACGCCCCAGGGTGGTAATCTCCTTATCCTGGCTCACACCCTGAAATCCTGCCACAATCACCACTTTTCCCTTTTCCAGTTCCTCGTGGATGCGAAAGGCTTTCACTTTCAGGATGCGGGCATTGCCATGCTTGCTATCGGTAATAATCCCGCTTTGCGAGCCGGTGAAAGAGATGGACCGTATCCCCTCTTCCATCAACGCCAGGGATAGCAGACTCATGCTTATGCGCTCTCCCGCGGTTAATAGCATATCCATCTCGCGGTGAGAAGGATGTTGCGAAATTCCGTGAGCCAGATTAAACAGCTCATCTGTAGTCTTTGCCATAGCCGAAACCACCAGCACAAGCCGGTCTCCGGCATGATAATCACTTGCCAGTTTACGTGCAATATTGCGGATTAACTCGATGCTTCCCACCGAGGTTCCGCCAAATTTCTTTACATTTATAGCCATATCTACCACTCGTTCACGCTTTGGGGCGTTTGTCAAGCAAAAAAGCAGAAAAAAATCGCACCTCCTCATTTTTTCTTCGCTTCTTCCTTGGAGCAAGGAAGAAAAAATAGTTGACATGCAAAGAGCAAATTTGAAGTATGAAAAAAAATGATCACAGCCTGGAGGAACAAATGAAGAAGTTATTGATAATAAGCATGTTAATGTTGCTAATCACCTGCGCTTTTGCAGAACGGAAAGCTTTGGTGATTGCTAATTGGAATTATGCCAATACTATCCTGAAAAGCCCCTCTGCCGATGCCGATTCCATGCAGAAAGCCCTGGTAGATTTTGGGTTTAACGTAAAGCGGTTCAATAATTTAAATCTTGCATCTCTTGGTGCTGCGATTGATAGTTTTGCCATAAAAGTGAAATCTGTGGACGAAGTGGTGGTTTACTACAGCGGACATGGAGCCAATTTGAATTCCATCAACTACTTAGCTCCAGCCAATGTGGATTTGAGCAATGCGCAGACTTATACTAAAACCTGCTACAATCTGGGAACTCTGGCCACCAAAGTAAAAGCTGCCAAAACATCCATTATAATTGCGGAAGCCAATAAATTGTGGGCTCCAATCGGCAGTAAAAGTGGCGTTCCCAAAAGCTTTACCACGATGAAAGCCGCATCTGCCAATCAGATGATTATCTTTAGCGCCGAACCAGGAAAAGCAGTTCAAAACAGCTCACTAAGCTACAGCCTGTTCACCAGTGCCCTGATCAGCAAAATAAACGGGACTGAAGCCGGTGTAAATCAGTTTATTCCAAGCATGATAGGTGAGATGGATAAAAGCACCAATTCCCTGCAAAAACCCTGGTTTTCTGGACCGCTAAAAACCGACTTTTTCTTTCTTACCAGCGAGATAAAATCCATGTGGAAACGCATGGACACCATGGAAATTGAGGGGGGGGGAAGTTTATCCTGGTAGCATCAAATATTTAAAGGTTTGAGCTTGCTGGTTAGGAATTTAACCAAAAAAAGCGGGTCATAGGACATTTTTGCCTGGCGCAGGCCTTCCAGCCCCAAGTCCTGTTCGCGGTTAATGTATTTGTAACGTCCTTGCACAAAGCGTGCGGTTTCCCAATTGATAAGCTGAGCCGCACCTTTTTTATCCGGATCGAACTTTTCAAAGTGTTCTGCCACCATCTCCGGGGTTTGATGCGAAAAAATGGAGAAGGCAGCTATTTTATTGTGCAGGCAGATAATAATGCCCTCAACCGGCAGTTCGTTCCACATCGCCAAAGTATGCTCAATGGCTTTTATTTCCGTCATCAGATAAATCCCATCAGCAGCTCTATCCCTGCGCCATTTATGCGTAAAACGCAAAAGGACATCGAACTTATCACTGGTGATGGGTAATACTACATAATCCGGGTAAGCACGCACAAACTGCGAAATCAGGTTCTTTTTTTTAGCCAGCCGTTTCCCCGAAAGTGATACCAGTTTATCCGTTTCATATACATAATCGGCCCAAGCCCGATCATCGCTTACTTCAAACAATTCATCCATCTCCGGATGCTGGGCATAATATTCTTCAGGAATAAGGATCAGTTCTGCATCGGAATAATCCGACTTAAACAGCTTTACCAGCTCAGCAAGATCAGCTACAGTGAAGTTTGTCCCTATGGGAAAGCAAATATATTGATACTTGGGATTAAAAATTACCAAGTTATCTTGCCATGACATATAGTGATTGCGGTAGATTACGCCCCAGGCCAGAATATTGGTAACGGTATAATCACAATTCTGTCTTGGAAAACGATTCAGGTAATCCGTTATCAAGGGAATGTGTTCAGTTGTAATCAGCTCCAGATTTTGCATATTTATTCACCCAGGAGAAAAGGCGTGTAATTTTCCATCACCTTAAAGCCAAAACCCTGATAGAACCTTTCATAGCCGGGTTCGCTGATTAGACCTATCCATTGCAGTTCATGCTTTTTCAAATAGGCCAGCAAAGTGTTTATGATGCCTTTGCCAATGCCATTTCCCCGCAAATCCTGGCGCACAGTTACGTCCTGAATATAGGCATCGCTAACGCCATCGCTGATCGCACGTCCCATGCCTATTATCTCATTACCCTGTATGGCGATAGCGAAACAAAAGGAATTTGTAATAATCTGACGCACGGTTTCCAAATATTGGGGGTTTTCGTCCATTTGCCACCATCCGGCTTGGCGATAAAGCGATAGGATTATGGCATTATCCGCTTCTTTTACAATATGATAGCTAATCTGCGACATGGTTTATATCTCTCCTGAAGTTTGTTTACGATAAAGAGTAATGAAACTAAACAGATCAACAGCGGATATTTGTCAAGCCCGCTGTTTGGAATTTTTGAGATTTAACATAGAGAAAAGCAGAGAATAGATTTTTTAACAAAGAGTAAAAGAGTAAATGAGGTTTTTATTAAACACAGAGAAAAGCAGAGAAAAGCAGAGATTGAATTATTTAACAAAGAGGAAAAGAGGAAAAGAGAGAATCAAGTAAATCATAACATTCTGCGTTATCAGTGTTTTATCCAATCATGTTGATCAGGTAGATCATGTCATCAGAGTTCTATTGAAAAGAATATTAACAAAGAGTAAAAGAGGAAAAGAGTAAAAGAGGAAAAGAGGAAAAGAGAGAATCAAGTAAATCATAACATTCTGCGTTATTTGCGTTCTATCAAANNNTTCTATTGAAAAGAATATTAACAAAAAGTAAAAGAGTAAAAGAGTAAAAGAGAGCATCCGGTAAATCATAACATTCTGCGTTATCAGTGTTTTATCCAATCATGTTGATCAGGTAGATCATGTTATCAGGCTTCTATCAATATCATCCCCAAAATCCTGTTCATCCTATTCATCCCTAATCTATTTCTCTTTTAGCCTCTGTATAAAATTTTGCGTTATCTGTGTTCTATTAAAGTACAGCCCCAGACTTTGATATCCGGGGCTATACAACAGGTTTGTAGATTGGTCTGAGGCTATTTCATCAGAATCATTTTCTTGCTCTTGGCATAATTATCTGTCCGCATGTTATAAAGATAAACGCCGCTTCCCACAAGGTTTCCGGCACTATCTTTCCCATCCCAATTGAGAGCATAAGTTCCCTGGGCACTGTGATAGCTGCTTAAGCTGCGAATCAGCTGGCCGCGGGAATTGAAGATATCTATTTGCACCAGGGTTGGCTCAGAAATGGAATATGATATATTTGTGGCAGGGTTGAAGGGATTGGGATAGGCATTATGCAAACGTGTCTGCACAACGGTTCCAGGAGTTTCAGGCTCTTGCCCCCCATCTCCAGTCTGCACCCTAATGGGGCCATAGAATTGCGATTCTCCACTAAGGGAAACGCTTTCCAGCCAATAATATAGAGTACTGTTGTATACCAATTCTTTATCGGTGAAAGTGTAGCTAACCTGGCCACCGTTTTGGGTTCCCTGGCAGATAAGCTCTGGATTGATCCTGATGGCACTTTCCAGATTCATCGCAACGCTGCGCATAATATTGTAACCGCTATGGTTGGTTTCAGACTGGCTGATCCAGGCAATTTTAACAAACAGATCAGAGGTGAAACTAGCATTAAAGTAAGACAGTTCAACTGGCAATGTGGCGTCCACAGCATTGGGGAAAGCGATATCCACATCTCCAGCGGCTTTGGCATCAATCATAAAGCTGGCCGTGGCATCTGTCCAGGTGCCGGGATTAGAGATAAGCGTCCAGCTTTCTGAGGGTAGAATGCGATAGCCAAGCTGACTGGGAATAAAGCCCAAACCGTGATGGACGGTTATTTGTGTGCCGGCCAAGCTGGTTCCATTACAGGCAAGCTGCAATACCAAGCCTACATTTGGCAAACCCATGCCAACAGGTTCGTAACTGGCAGAAACAGTGATGGAAACACTGCCTTCCAAGCCTTCAATCTGCACTGTGGGATTCACCGGTAGTTCATTAATCATAACCGTTCCGGCATCATAAGTGCCGGTATCTGTTGTGGTAAAACTCCATACGGGGCAATCAACTGCATCACCAATGGGATTGGTGGGGATAACTTTCCAGAAATAGGTGTTTCCGTATCCAAGCTCGGCGGGATGGAAATGAGGCGATAAAACTTGTTCGGGACTATCTGGAAGACTGGTTCCCAGATACAGCTTGTAAGCAGCGGGAACCCCACCGCCAGAAACCCAACCGAAGGATTGGTTAAGCGGCACATCCACTGCCAGATCGGCAGGAATAGGATTGATCGCAGCCAAAGGAGCAGCACTGAATTCGCCTACTTCCAAATTGTTGATCATCACATCGTTATCAGCATTGGAAATCAAGGAACCTGCATAAAAAGCGATGCGGATGTGCCCACTGTGTCCGGAAAGGGGAATCACCACTCTTTCACCGTCAACTCTGATTTCTCCAAACACAAAGGGAGAGCCGGTGTTATTCCATTCACGCACAATGTTTGCCGTGCTCCAGGTGAAACCATCTCCAATCAGAACGGCAATTTTATCGTCAGGGGCTGCTACGGGCAGATCTCCTGTTGGAGTTTGGCCATACTTAAGAACTGCCAAATCAAAGGCCAAATAATAGTTATCATTGGGGATGTTAAACAGCGGAGTAACTAACCAGCCATTAACGTTTGCGAAGATGTTTATCTTGGCAGCTTTGTCTGCGCTGCTTATGTTCAGCCAATCGTCAGACTGCCACATACTGCTGCCACCCAGCACAATGGGATCGGCTAAAACCCCGCCATAACGCTGCCAATCCCCAGCAGGAGGAATCGCTGCATCGAAACCTTCATTATGGGGAAAGCTAACAATGGAGGGATCGGCCACAGTGTCAAAACTCCATATCGGGCAGTCTGTGGCATCACCAAAGCTGTTATGGGGAATCACCTGCCAGTAATAGGTGGTGCCATAATCCAGATAGCCCGGATAATCGAACAAGGTAGAGGTAGTCTGATAGCCGCTTAGTAGGTCTGTAGGCGGGTAATCTGAGCCAAAATTCACTGTATAATATTCTGGAGAACCGCCGGTATGAAACCACTTCAAATGCTCATTTATGGCTACATCCGTAGCTGCATTTACGGGAGAAACAGCTTCTGCTATGGGTGGAATGGCCGTTGGTGCGCTCATAAACCAAATGTTAGGACGGTTGCCGTATCTTGTTCCAGAAACAGCGGGGAAGGAAGCATCAGAGTACTTGTAAACGCAACTGTAACTTTTACTGGTATAACGGAATTTGGGTGGACCGGCTGTTTTAGAGCCATCGCGGTTTTCCCATAATAATTCCAAATTGTAAGCTGAATTACAATTGTATGGAGTGTCCAGAGTAATCTCCACCCAACCGGGACCATTCCAAGTGATTGGGCCTTCGAAAACTTTGGTGTAGCTGGTAGGATTTTGGTATCCTGCTGCTGTGGAGGCATAGGTATCGTTGTAGTTTATACCCATGTAAACAATTTGATTATCTGTAACATAGTTCTGAATGACATTTCCAAGCTGAAAAGCAATCTTATTGATGGTAACCGTTCCACTCATGCCTGCTGCTGCAAGCTCACTGGAGGTATAGATTGTTTTGCTCCAGCCATAGTTGTTATAACCATATAGCGGAACATAGTTTTGCGTAGATGTCCCGGTGCCGATCTTGAAGTCTCCGGCGAAAAGCAGGCTGCTAAGCAGGCTGACTGCCAGCAGTAGAAAAAGGATTTTCTTCATGTGTCTGTCTCCCTGATTTGGTAAGAAGTTTGAGCTGTGGGGTAAACCGAGGTTCCCCTGCCATAATATCGAAAGTTCACTCCACATTGATGGCTGGTAAAATGGTCTTGTGCGATGAGCCTGTGGAAATTGATTGTGAATAATTTCTTCATTGCCGGACATCCAAACATAAACCCAAAGCCAGATTCTGCACCGGAGCATATTTTACCTAATAAGTCATAATTTCTTGGACTTATTTCGTAAGTAGTCCGGATATTGACCCAGTTGAGTTTTGCATTTTGTATCACAGCATTAAAGTCCTATACTACTCTATCTTATTTAGAAGCAAAGATATAAATATTCAATTTACTTGCTTCCTGAGCACGAATCCCAGTCTTTCTATTTTAGGTTTTATGTCAAGATTTTTTTGACTTGTCTTTGAGCTGTTCTAACAATTATGATGACATGCAACTATCATGTTTGCTTTTTGCCGATCCCCTCCACAGCCCCAAAACATTTATCATTATTGGTTGGCAAGCAGTGCTCTTGCTACCATTCCCATATCATTCCCATATCAATCTCAATATTATTGGAAATAATATGGGAATGATATGAGAATGGGAACATGGGACACATGCCACGGCAGTTGCAGATTATTGAGTTAATGCACGCTAAACGAGTCCTTCTCGCCTTCATAATTGGCAGAAAACTTTGGAACTGGGGAATGGCGAGAATGACTCCTTTGCTCAAACAGGGTGACTCCTTTGCTCAAACAGGGTGACTCCTTTGCTCAAACAGAATGACTCCTTTGCTCAAACAGAATGACTCCTTTACTTAGCGAGGTAATTATCTGATTGACAAGATTTCGGCGAAAGCGCACAAGGCAACATACTAAAATGAAAGAGATCAAAAATGGATAACAACGATATTATCTTTGGCGGCGACTTCTTCGATCTGGAAGAAGAGCTGAAGCCCACTACCGACAAACTGCAACTGCGGGAAGGGGAATTGCGCGAGGTGGCAGTGCTGTTTGCCGATATCAAAGGCTTTAGCAGCATTTCCAATCTGTTTGATGCCGAAACCATCCATAAAAAGATGGATGAGATCATGAAGCTCTTTTCCCGCTGCATCAGCTTTTATGGTGGATTTGTGGATAAATATATGGGTGATGGCATCATGGCTTTGTTCGGAGCAAAGGTTACCACCGAGCAGGATACAGAACGCGCTATTCTGGCTGCCCTTAAGATGCAGCAGCAATTGAGGTTATATAATGCGCTGCTGAATAAGCAGCCGGGTTTTGAGGCTGTGGAATTGGGGGTTCGGGTTGGCATTAATGCCGGCATTGTCTCTGTGGGTAAGGTCGGAGAGGATCGTGAAGGGGATTTCACTGTTTATGGTCCCGAGGTAAATCTGGCCTCCCGCATGGAATCCAACGCACCTGTAAATCGAATTATGGTGCCCCAAAAAACTATGCAGCAGGTGATTAGGAATTTTGAGTTTGAAGCCATCGGGCTAAAAAACGTGAAAGGATTTGATGAACCGATCGCCTGCTATGTAGTGATAGGTTCGAAACAAAATAGTTCTTTGCACCGGCGCAATCACAGCACCCGATACATTGGTAGAGAAACCGAGCTAAACCAGATGCAAAAAGCATTTGATGCCTTGGGAACAAACACCCGGCTCCCAATTTTTGGAATAAGGGGTGAGGCAGGCTTGGGTAAAACTCGTTTGGTTTACGAGTTTGAGCTGGCCAACCAAGCCAGGGCAAACTTTTTACATGGAGCTTGCAGTGCCATTAGTCCTGCTCCGCTTAACTTATTTACCTCAATTTTGGAAACGCTGTTTCACACTCAGCTTAACGAAAATCCGGAGTCCAAAAAGCAAAAGCTGGAGCAGGGATTTGATGCGATCATAAACGCTGCATCCGAAGGCGAAAGGCAGATTTTGACAGACAACAAAGCCTTGATTGCCTTTCTTCTGGAGATTAAAAGCACCGATGCACGCCTGAAGCAAAATGGCGCAGACCTTTTGGGGCATCTGTCGCTGGCAATAGAGGTGTTGATTCAAGCCCAGATAAATCTGGCTGTGCGCGAAAATAAACCCCTGGTGATGGTACTGGATGATTTGCATTGGCTGGACGAAGCCTCTGCCAGAGTGCTGGAAAACCTGCTGAACAAGCTTGCCAAAACCCCAATCCTGCCACCCGTCCTGATAGTATTGATGTTCAGACTGGAGTATTGCATCCCGGCTTATTTTAGCGCACTGGCACAGGTGATAGAATTGGAATTGAAGGCTTTGAATGCTGATGACATCAGAAAGCTGATTACAAATCACACCCAAGGGAAGTATTTGAACGAGAATACAATAGAAAACGTTACCAGGCTGTCGCAGGGGAACCCCTTTTTCCTGGAAGAATGGTGCAATTATATAGAGGACTTGCCGCAGGAAGAACTGAAGGATTTTCCGGTTCCGCCAAATCTGCAAACCCTGATTTTATCGCGCCTGGACAAGCTGCCTCCTGCGCTTAGAATGCTGCTGCACAAAGCTTCGGTGATTGGACAGGAATTTTTTGTAGATATCCTGCGCTATATGGAAAAGCAATTGCATGACCCTATTGATGTGGATGCCACGCTGCGCAATTTGGTTGACCAATCGCTTATCCTGCAAATGCTTGGATTTGAATACTCCAGCTATTTCTTTAAACATATCACCACCCGTGAAGTGGCTTATCAAACGCTTTTGGTGGAAAACCGCAAACTACTGCACCAACTTTGTGGGCAAGCTATTGAAGAACTGAATAAAGACAGGTTGGAGGAATATTACTTTGTTCTGGCAGAGCACTATAGCAAGGCGGATAATGAGGAAAAAGCAAGCTTCTACCTGGAGAAAAGTGCTGCCGGAGCAGCCCGTATTTATAACAATAAGCAAGCCCTGCAATTGTATGGTAAATTGCTGGAAATAAGCATTCTACCCGATCTGAAGAAGCTGGAAACCAAGCTTAAAATTGCCGATATCATGTGGTTGACCGGAGAATGGAAAACGGCTGTGCCGGAAGTGGAAAACGCCCTAAAAGAAGCTGAAGCATTAAATGCCCCTGCTCTTTGCTTTGAAGCGCACCGCTTTTTGGGGATAGCAGCTTTTTACATGGGCAAGCTGGATGATAGTTATACCGAGTTATCAGCAGCCTTAAACATTGCAAAAGGGCTGGATAATCCTGCTCTGATGGCTGTTGCCACAGGTAATATGGGTAACTGGTTTTTTCAGAAGAAGCAATTTGACCAGGCCAAAGCCATGCATCGGCAAAGCCTGGAACTGGCCACACAAACTGATGACGTGCAGCGGCAAGCAAAAACCCTTAGTAATTTGGGCATGATTTGCCTGGAGGAAAACAACCTGAGCCTGGCTGAAGACTATTTTGGGCATAGCCTGAAGATTGCCTTGCAACACAGACTGATAAAGGAGCAATCCATCGCCCTGGGAAACCTTGGCTGGACAAAGATGCTGGCAAAGGATTTTCAGGCAGCTTTACCCTTGCTGCAACAGAAATTAAAACTGGCCGAAGACATGAATGATAAAATGGAACTGATAAAGGTGCTGGGTAATATCGGCAACCTGAAACTGGAACTTGGCGACACAGAATCCGCAAAAGACTGCTATCAAAGGATTCTGGAGCTAAGAGAATATCTTGGAGACGAAACTGGTGCAGAAGCAGTACGTGAAATGATTGCCTCAATTGAGTGATTTGTATTGACAGAAATTCCCCCATTTGTAACTCTGAAACAAATGATAATGGGGTAGTAATCAATGAGTTCTCAAGCAATCCATAAAAAAGACGAACGTCCCAACTCAAAGCTTGATGAACAGCTTCTTTTATACAAAAAGCACTTTTCTACTAATGAATTGCCAGATTACTTAAAATCTAACCTTGGTAAGTATTACACACCACCCTTGTTGGTTAATCTGGTAAGAGAACTTGTTTTGCCCTATGTGCGTCCAGATTCAGTAGTATTGGATTTGGCAGCAGGTTGTGGAGCTTTTCTGGATGCTTTCCCAGATAATGCCTCAATTATCAGAGACATAGATATTGAAGCCATAAATTTCCTTAAGGCAGTTGGATACCCTTATGCAATGCTGGATAACTCTCTATTAAATGTTTCCAGAAACAAATATGGACTTCACAACCACGATCATCTTGTGTGCATTGGAAATCCCCCCTACAATGATATAACATCGCTAAACAAGCGCTTGGGAATAAATGCAAAGAGGGACATTAATTTTGAACTTGATAGCGACATCCGCTCAAACGATCTGGGCACAAGTTTCTTGAGGGCTTTTGGAAAGCTTGGTGCAGATATAATCTGTGTGTTACACCCCTTGTCTTATTTAATAAAAGAATCTAATTATCACAACAGGCTGAAGAACTTTACCAAGGACTACAGGCTTCAAGAAGGAGTCATTTTCTCCAGTAACGAGTTCTCAGATACTCAGGGAACGCCTTTCCCAATTGTTGCGGCTCTTTATATAAAAGATTTCATGGGAATGGACTATGAGTTTATCAAGCAATTCAAGTTTAAAATATTGAATTCAGACGAAGTCTTCGTTTTGTCCACTTACGAGACTACCGATGGCTACATAAGCAAGTATGCCCCAACCAGGCATCAGGTAAAAAGCTCGGACATAGGGCTGTACATGCACAATTTCCGCGATTTGAACTCATTAAAATCAATTGGTAATCTCTCAGATAAATACCAAGAGGGTGTTTTTCTACCGGTTCAGGCAAAAGAGCTTTATAAATATGCTTATTTAAATGCGTTACGCAGGTATTTTCCCAAAGACTTCCGCTGGGGTAACCTATCCCCATTGGTTATCCGCAAGCAGTTGGGAAGCGATAGTTTTTTACGTGATGCATGTATAATTGATACTATTGTTAACAACCAAAGGTTGGATTGCTTTAAGCCAAACAGCCCTATTGTAATAAAACTCCTTGCCGATTACCAAACCAAAACTGCACCTGCAAATCAACCCGATATATATGGCAAGTTCGCATTGTTTTGTAACCAAGAAACCGTTCTCTGGCGTGAACTGGAAGAATTTCTTAAAGAGTATTTTATAAATCTGCCTGCTCTTATGAAGCAGAGGAAAGAACAAGCTTAATCATCCTCCACTTCTTTCACCTTGGCAGAAAGCTCTTTTATGGAAAATGGTTTGGGCAAAAAGTTCCTTTGCCCATTTCCAAAGCTGTGGTCTCCCAAGATATTGGCTGTGTAACCAGACATGAACAAGCATTTAATCTCCGGGTAAATCTTCTTCAATGCTTTAGCCAGGGTCATCCCATTCATTTCCGGCATAATTACATCGGTAATCAAAAGCTGGATTTGGCTGGAGCGATTGTTGGCAATTTTAAGCACTTCCGAGGGTATGCGTGCCGGCAGAACTTCGTATCCCAATCGCTTTAACATCCGCATGGTAAGATTGGCTATGGCATTTACATGAAACAATGAATGATTT
>DIXL01000010.1 GCA_002428685.1 Cloacimonetes bacterium UBA6081
TTCACTTACAACTGTCAAACTTGAGCCAAGCATCATCGGCTCTGGTCTTGATCTCATCCTCAGTCATATTCTCCGACTGCAGCCAGGGGCCTCGAAACTGGTTCCACCAACTCTTATAGTGGAACTCGTTAGCGTATGGATCATCCTGGGAAGCTTGATTAGCATCGATAATCTCTTCAATTGGCTGCTCCGAGCCATCATCATGCATCTGAACTATCTGGCTGCCTGATTTTACCATCTCCTCCAGCGTTGCCTGGCCGTTGCGATTCTTGTTTTGCTTGGTCATCTTGATCTCCTTCTCGGTTACCCGACTGTTGATTAATGAGTGCTACTATGCACCCTTCGCACAGGTGGTCAAGTCCTTTCCACTCAATATGATAAAGAATCTGCAAGAATCTTTATTGACAGAAATCCTGCCCCATCTTACATCGAATACAGCCTACAGACCCTACATAGAATGCCCTCCGAGTCGTGGGGACACCGCCCGGTGCTCCCCACGTTATTTGTTTGGCTTTGTAGAAAGATGTAATGGTTTGCTTGCAATTTTCAATGATACTTTCTTGTAATTTTCGGTGATACTTCCTTGCAATTTTCAGTGATACGCTTGCAATTTTCGGTGATACAATTGCAATTTTCAGAGATACAAACTGACTGATCTACTCAGCTAAGAAATGCCCCATTTCGGCCGCTTGCAATTTTCGGTGAGACAATTTGCAATTTTCGGTGAGACTTTATAGTTCAATTTGAGAGGTCTGGTAAATACCAAAAAATCTCCCAACTTTTCTTGACAGGATTTTTGCCTCATAAAAAATGGCTCAAAGCACAATACAAGGAGTTAACTATGAATATCAAGGAACTCTTTTCGCAGTTTCGAAACCTACTTTCCAACGCAGCCGGCGTAGAAATGTCCTTTGGCCAGCCCACTAAAATTGGTGAAGTCTATATCATACCCGTAGCCAAAGTTTCTTTTGGATTTGGGGGTGGTGGCGGAAAAGCCTCTGTTAAAGTTAATAAAGCAGAAAAAAACACTCCTGTCCCCCCTGAAGTCAATTCTGAAAACCCCGAAAAAGAAGATGACGGAAGTTTAGGGGGAGGTGGAGGTGGTGGAGTAAAAACAGTACCCATAGGCATTTATACCATCAATGGTGAGGTAGTAAAGTTTCATCCCATAATTAGCATCAAAGAACTGCTGGCGATAATGGCTGTAATCAGTGTGTTTCTGATTCGCTTCAAAAAAACCAAGAAGAAAGGAAAATAGATCTATGTTTTTTACAGACAAGAAGATACAACCGATCCCCTATTCTTACCTACCTCAGGATTTTGATGTTTGTTCCTGGATATCGGTTCAGGCATTTTTGGAACAATTATGCGCGATGCAAACCGACACTACAGAAGCCCTGGAAGAATTGCTGCTAAAGTACTCAGACCTGATCAAGGCAATGTCCGATGAGCTATCCTGGCGCTATATTCACATGACAATAAATGCAGATGATCCTAAAAAAGAAGAAGTCTATAACGATTATTATGCCAATGTTTATGCTCCATCTGAAGCCTATCAGTTTAAGATCAAGCAGATTTTTTATAATAGCCCGGCCCGTAGTGAGTTGGACATCAAAGCTTATAGTCTTTTAAACCAAATATTTAGCAATGATATCCAGCTTTTTAGAGAGGAAAACATCCCACTTCTGATTCAGGAATCTGAATTGGCTAATAAATACGGTGGTTTTGTTAGCAAAATGAGCGTTTTTTACGACGGTGAAGACAGGACTCCTTCACAACTGGCAGTTTACCTGAAGGAAAATGACCGTAGTAAACGTGAAGAAGCCTGGAGATTACGCTTCGACTTGTTTCTGGACAAGAAGGACGAATTAAACAAGCTTTTTGATGATTTACTCGAGCTGCGCACTAAGATAGCTAAAAATGCCGGTTTTGACAACTACCGAGATTTTAAGCACAGGGAAATGGGAAGATTTTCTTACACTCCCGATGATATTTTCCGCTTTCACGAGGCTGTGGAAAAAGTGGTGGTGCCTTTTCATGCAGAGCTGAACAAACATCGCCAAGAAACTCTGAAATTAGATTCTCTTCGCCCCTGGGATACTGCAGTGGATTTGGATGGAAGGAAACTGAAACCATTTGAAACCACAGAAGAATTCATTACTAAAAGCTTGAAAGTGCTGGCAAAAGTGCATCCCAATTATGCTATACAGCTCGAATTGATGTGCAATACAGGGCTTTTGGATTTGGAAAACCGCAAAGGCAAAGCTCCCGGTGGCTATAATAGCACCATCAACAACCTGGCCAGCTCGTTTATCTTTATGAACCATGTGAAACAGCATGGAGATGTAACAACTTTACTGCATGAATCCGGCCATGCCATGCATAGTGCTGCAACTGCCAATATAAAAATAGCTCAATATCTGGAGCCTCCTTCAGAGGTTGCAGAATTAGCTTCCATGGCTATGGAACTGCTTACGATGGACTATTGGGATGAGTATTATCCCCTGCCCAGTGATCTAAAAAAAGCCAAACGCGACCAACTGGAAGGCACACTTAGCTTTCTGCCCTGGTGCATGACCGTGGATGCCTTCCAACAATGGGTATATTTGCATCCCAAACACAGTGCCGAAGAACGATCTGATGCCTATGTTCATACCTGTAAACGCTTTTCGGGGGGAGTGGACTGGAGCGGATTGGAAAAATATCGTAGAATCAGGTGGATGCAGCAGTTACACATCTTTGAAGTCCCGTTCTATTATATCGAGTATGGCATAGCACAATTGGGAGCCTTGTCCATTTACATGAACTACCGCAAAGACAAAGCCAAAGCCCTGAAACAGTATCAAAACTTTCTAAACCTTGGCTACAGCGTGCCTGTAAAAGAAATTTATGAGGCTGCGGGAATAGATTTTGACTTTTCAGAATCCCGCATCAGAGAGCTGGTAGATTTTGTTTCCAGAGAGTTGGAAACCCTGGACAAGGAATAATGCTCTCGATATTCAGCCCCAGTAACCATGCACCCTTTAACATTGCAACCGAGGAATACATCCTCAAAAACTTCAGCGAGGATGTATTCCTGCTTTACATAAATAATCCCAGCATAATTGTAGGCAAACATCAAAACACTCTGGCAGAGATTAATCAGGATTGGGTTTTGGCTAATAAAATACCGGTGGTTAGGCGTTTAACCGGTGGCGGTTCTGTGTTTCACGACCCCGGCAACTTAAATTTCTCGTTTATGATGAAGGAAGGCGAAGATGTGAGCCGTAGCTTTGAACGCTACACACGCCCTGTTTTAAGCGTTTTGCACGATTTGGGGATTTCTGCCGTGTTGGAAGGGCGCAACGACCTTACCATCAATGGCTTGAAATTCTCGGGGAATGCAAAAACTGTCGCCTTTGGTAAAACCCTTCAACATGGAACTATTCTGTTTAGCAGCAAGATTGGCGACCTGAGCTCGGCTCTGAAGGTAAAACCCTTCAAATTTGCCGATAAAGCCGTAAAATCCGTCCGTGCCAGAGTTACCAATGTATCCGAGCACCTGCCTCAACCGCTTACCTTGCAGGACTTTGTGGCACTTGTGAGAGCAAAGGTACATTATCTGTATCCGGAAATAAAGGATTATTTTCTCAGTCCTGCCGATCAAGCTGCCATCCGTGAACTGGTTACAGATAAATATGAGACCTGGGAATGGAATTATGGTAAATCACCCCGTTATAATCTGCACTATGAACTGCGCAGCAAAGCTGGAATCATCGAATTCTTTTTACAGGTGAACAAAGGCATTATTCTGGAAGCCAGAATTTTTGGTGATTTCTTTTCTTCACGTGATATATCGGAATTGGAACAGGGTCTTGCAGGCTTGGTCCACAAGCGGAAAGTGATTGCCGATACGCTGCAAAAGCTTGATTTTAAAAGCTTTTTCGGTGAGGTGGAGCTGGAAGAAATCCTTGGGGCTATGTTCTAAGTTTTCTTTACCACTGAGGTACAGAGGGTAAAAGAGAAAAGCAGAGAAGAAGCTAAGATGGATGAACAGAGTTTAAACAAACTGAGTGGAAGAATAATTGGAGCTTGTATTGAAGTTCACAGGATTCTGGGCCCTGGACTTCTGGAATCAGTTTACATGGAATGTCTCCAGAAAGAGATGGTTTTCCAGGGCATACCTTTCAAAAGCGAAGTGCTCTTACCAATCATTTATAAAGGGTCCGAATGCAGATCCACTTATAGGGCGGACTTGATTGTTGCAGACCAGATAATCGTAGAGCTCAAGTCTGTTAAAGAAATGCTTCCTGTTTTCGCTGCTCAGGTGATGTCATATCTAAGTATCTCAAATCTTCCTCTGGGGTTACTCATAAATTTTAACGTTCCACTTCTTAAAGAAGGTATCCAACGAATCAGATTGAACTATGGAGCACTATCTAATCAAGACCTGCATAAGCTAATGATAGAAAACAAGTAATGACATCTCACCAACCTGTAAGTCTTCTAACAAATATGCTGAAAGTATATTCTCAAAAATCTCTGCTTTTCTCTTTTACCCTCTGTATCTCTGTAGTAAAAAAACTATTGCTAATTTCCATGTTCCGTTGTTCCGGATTTTTTGGGCTTTAGCAGAAAAAACACAAACCAGGTTACTAAGCCCCAGGGAATTAAAAATCCCATAATTCTGCCAAAGCGGGGACGGCTTAGCATTTGCAGCAGCACAAATCTGTTATCCGCTCTTTTTAGTTTTATTATTACCGGTTTAAAAATGGAATCCGGCGTAGCCTCATTTACCAAAGCCAATAAGTTCACCAATTCCTGATGCTCGCTGCGAGGGTTTTTATAATGATATTTATCGTCAAGGTATCCGGTTTTAGAAAGCTGCGGCAGTTTTGCTGCCAAAGCCACTGTTCCCTGTTTAAAAAGCTGTGCTGAAAGCGAATCACCCACCAGCTTTTGGTAGCTACTCAAGCCTATCAGGGTGCGCAACATGCCTTTTAGCGAGTAAACACCTTCTCCAAATTCCCAAAACCAAATGCCGCCTTCTGGGATTGTGGAACCCAGCTCATCAAGCTGATTTAATATTCGTCTGGACTTTTGAAATGCTTCCGGATCCCTTAAATGTCCGGCTCGTTTGGCAATTGCCAGCAGGCAAATGCTTTGCGTGGAAGCACTATACCATGGCTTGGACAGATTCACTGCTTTATAGCTATAATTCTGCGGAATAAAACCTGTGCTATCAATCTGCATTATAAGCCAACTACTCATCTCCAAAAAGGCTTTTTGTCTCTCAGGTTCTATGCGGGTATCATAAAATCGGGAGGCTTCCGAGCCGATTAAATGCGGATCATAAACTTTCCCAAGCTTTGGATAATACCTCATAGGCATGCCAGATTTGTCTTTAGTATCCACTTCCATAAAACTATGTCCGCTAAGCTTGTAGCAGGTTTTACCCCAGAAGTTTGACAGTTTAGACTCCGCCATCTGCAAAATGATGGTTACAAAACAAAAACTGATTAACAGGCTAAAGGCAATGTATTTGGCTCTCTTCATTTAAAAACCTCTTTTCTTTGCTCCCAGAAAACTAATAAAAAACACCAGTGCTTCCACCACAACAATTGTAGCCCCAGTTGGCAGATTCATTTGGAAGCTCACGAAAAACCCCAGTAGGGCACTAACTATGGCAATTATGGCAGCTAACACTATGGCATATGACAGCTTGTGCACCAGGTTAAAAGCTGCCACAGCAGGCAGGATAAGCTGTGCGGTTACCAGAATAATCCCCGCACTTTTTAGATTTATCACAATGTTTGCTGCCAACAACAGCATAAATATCCGGTTCACAAGGCTGGTGCGTATCCTGAAAACCCTTGCCATTTCAGCATTGTAGGTCAGGTAAAACAATTCATTGTAGAAAAAAGTAACAAACAGGATATTCAGGACAGCCAAAATTCCCAGCCAGACAATTTCACTTCGCGTAACCAGCAAAACATTTCCAAACAGGTAGCTTGCCAAATCAAAACTGTAGTTCTTTGAGATGGAGATAATGATGATTCCAATGGCCATGCTAAGCGACAAAAAGATGCTTATAGTATTGGCTTCTTGCAACTTATGTTTGCGTGCCAGCCAGGATATCGCCAGGGCTATCAGCATCACAAACACTAAAGTGCCCAAGGTAAGGTTTATCCCAGTTATTATAGAAATAGCAATTCCCGCAAAGGCAATGTGTGAAAGTGCTTCCCCCATATATGAGATTCGGCGCAGGGTAACAAAAGGTGCAAAAATTGCCAGACTTAGTCCCGACAAAACGGCGCCGATTAGCGCATGAATCATAAAAGTGAAGCTAAACATAAGCGTTAATACCCTTTTTCTATGATATGCATGCTTTCCCCAAAGGTTTTATGGATCATTTTGGCATCCACCAGTTCTGTATGGTTATGGCAGTGCAAATGGCGGTTCAGGCATACTAAAAAGCTGCAATATTTAGAAAGGATATTCAGGTCGTGCGAGATGGTTATGATGGTTCGTCCGCTTTCGTGCAGGGTTTTCAACAGCTTGAAAAAACTCTCCACTGCGGGTCTATCCAGGCTTGCTTCCGGCTCATCCAAAATCAGGTATGGACTTTTTGCCACCAAGGCTCTGGCCAGTAAAACCCGCTGATATTCACCTCCGGATAGCCTTCCGATCAGGCTTTTAGCCAATTTGCCCACTCCGGTTTGCTCCAAAGCCTGCATAGCCTGGGCTTTGTGAGTTGCATTAAATCTGGCTCCCAAGCGCATATTCCCCGCCAAGCCCATCAATGCTATATCCAACGCCGTAGCAGGAAAAGCGCGGTCAAATTCCTCATGCTGAGGCAGATACCCAAAGCTGTTGTCTTTCAGCCATTGGGCTTGGGCAATTCCATCTATTTCAATGCTGCCTTCCTGCATGTCCAACATGCCCAAAACAAGTTTAATCAGAGTGGATTTGCCGGCTCCGTTGGGTCCAATAATGGCCACAAACTCGTTATCAGCCAAGGTTAAATTTATGTTTTCCAGGATGCTTTTACCCTGTAAGCGGTATTGCAAACCTTTGATTTCTATCATGGAGCAGCAAATCCTTGTTTCATGCTTTGCCAGTTATTGCCAATTAATTCACTGATAGACTTAGCTTTAATTGTGCTGCCAAGAGGATCCAGCATCAGCAGTTTCAGCCCAAATTCGCGTGCCAAAACTTCTCCGGCCTTTTTATCCATCTGCGGTTCCAAAAAAATAGCCTTTACAGAATTGGTGGTAATCGTGTTACCAAGGGCACTTAACTCCTTGGGAGTTGGTTCTTTACCGGGGGAGGACTGCACCCATCCCAGATTAGCAATCTCAAAATCCTCACAGAAATGCTGGAAGCTATTGTGGTAGGTAATAACGCCAGGACTTTTGTAACCCCGGCGTTCGCTATCTATTGTAACTATCAATGTTTCCAATTCATTCCGCATTGTTTGTGCATTTGCTTTGAACACCAGCGCAGAATTGGGAAAACGGGTTGCAAGTTCTTTTTCCAGGAGCAGAACCAAGCGTAGCATCAAACGTGGGGATGTCCATAAATGCGGATCGGTGCCATGATGGTGATGCTCTGCTTCAGTTTCTGGTTCATGCTGCTCTTCCGCTTCGGTTTCAGAAAGAAGAAGCACATCTTTCAGCAGAGTTGCCACTTCCACATGAACTTGAGACCGGGAGGCGAAGTTCTTTTCCAGGTTGGTTTCCAGCCCCAAGCCATTGGAAACTATAAGCTGAGCATTCCCAAAGGCCTTCAGGTCTGAGGGACCGGGAGACCAGGTATGAGGCGAAGCTCCCGCTGGAATGATGCTATTTACCTCAAACTCACTACCCGCAAGTTGCTGGAGTATAAGTTCATAAGGATGTATTGAGGCCAACAAAAGCGGTTTGCTTGGCGCAGTTTTCTTTGTGCAGGAAATTAATCCAAGGACAAGCAGTCCGAGGGTAAGAAAAACTAAGTAGTGGGCAAAGTAATCTAAAGATAATCTAATTTGCTTCATGTTTACTCCTATCTTGTCAAGTTTTTATGTCGTTACAGCACTGTTGTTCCCGCTGAGGCGGGAATCCAGCCCTGATAAATCCCGTAGGGATGACACAAAATGTTTTGGCAAATGCTGTCCTATCAGCCGCTCTTCCAGAGCTGTTTCTGGGCTGGATTCCCGCCTCCGCGGGAACGACACGTTATAGCAGGCTTGACATGAAAGAGGTTCTTTCCGTTTAAAATCTGTCTTTTTGGCATAATGCAGCATAATTCTTCCTCATCTATCGAATTTTTACCTTCATCCCTATTAGCATTCCCATATCATTCCCATATCATTCCCGATATTATTGAGAATGATATGGGAATGATATGCCAATGCTAACAGGGAAGAACTCAGCACACAGGACTTGCCTGGAATGGGGTAACTGCATCTGTTACCAGAGAGTTAGCCCGACAAATCCCGTGTAACTGAGATAAGGCATATATAGTTTATTAGCTATTCCATATTCCGCAGAAGCGAAGTTAGTAAGCGGACTCCCACGCCCGTTGCACCATAGGGATGCACTCCGCTTTCTTTGTCTTTCAGGGCGGTTCCGGCGATGTCTATATGCAGCCAGGGTTTATCCTGCACAAATTCACGCAGGAAAAGTCCCGCGGTAATTGCGCCGGCCAGAGGGCCCCCCACATTTTTCAGATCGGCAATATCGGACTTTAGCAATTCCTTATATTCGTCGTGAGCGGGAAGCTGCCAAATGTTATCCCCTGTAAAAGCTGCTGAGGTTTTTAGCTGATCCAGCCAGGCTTCGTTATTGGTTAAAACAGCTGAGAATTGATTGCCCAAGGCTGCAACGGCTGCTCCCGTAAGTGTGGCAATATCCACCACCCGGTCTGCATGTTCTTTTTCCAGGGCAAAATGGATTGCATCGCAAAGAGTTAGACGTCCTTCGGCATCGGTGTTGATTACTTCAATAGTCTTTCCGCACATGCTGGTAATGATGTCGCCGGCACGATAGGCATCTCCGGAAATCATGTTTTCACAAGCTGCCACAATTGCCACCACATTCACCTTCAGCTTCATGGTGGAAATGGCGCACATTGCCCCAATTACTGCTGCGGCACCACCCATGTCGTTCTTCATATTTACCATGCCAGGAGGCGTTTTTATGCAGTATCCACCGCTATCATAGGTTAAACCCTTACCCACCAAGGCTATTGTTTCCTGATGACGATCGCCGCTGCCGTTGTAGCGCATAATTATTAATCTTGGCTCGCGGACAGAACCACGCCCCACTGCCAAAAAAGCGTCCATTTTCATGCGTTTCAGCTTGTCCAGCGAATATACTTCGATGGCAAAGCCATATTGAATGGCAGCCTTTTTTGCTGTTTCAGCCAAAGCATCGGGGGTAAGCACGTTGGCAGGTTCGTTCACCATGTCGCGTGCCAGATTGGTAGCTTCGGCATAAATGCGGCCTTCCAAAATTCCACGGTTCAGATGACGGGTGTTTTTTGTATTTAAAATGTAATGCAGCGAGTCAATATCGTGCTTGTCCTTATTCTTGCTGAGATATTTACCAAAGCTGTATGAAACCAACAGCGATGTTTCAGCCAAAACGTGCCCAAAGGCAACATCATTAACCGGCCCAACGAAGCCGGGGAACAGGAAAATCTGCTTGGCTTTCAGCTTTTGCGCGGTTCGCAGAGCAGCCGCAAACAAGGTTCTAAGTTTATCGGGGGTAAGGGCTTCTTTATTGCCGGCTCCCAACAATATGATATTCTGTTTGTTGTTGCCAATCACATAGCTAAAGCCTTTCACCGCAGCAAAACTGAAGGTGAATTCTTCGGATTTCATAAATACTTCTACAATTTTTAGTAAAGGACTGGGCAGATATTCAATTTTTGCTACAGAACTGCTTTCCTGCTGCATGAGAATGATGGTATCCATGTGTTCAGGTAACTTGCGGATTACGTCAATCTTCATCATTGACTCCTTTATTTCTATTTTACGTCTTAAAAATCTTCAGTTAAACTTAAGTAATACAATGGTTTGGAAATTTTGGATAAATCGGTGAGCCAATTGATATCCAGCTTCAGAACAAAATAGCCCACATTGAACCTTGGCCCAAAGCCATAACCCAGCTTAATATCTTGCAGCTTACCCTGATGGACACCCCGGAAATCTTTGTTGTCGTCCCAAACGCTGCCGGCATCTGCAAATACGCTGCCGCGCACATTGCCCAAAGCCAGGGGCACAGGAAAAGCCAAGGCAAAATAATCCAGGAAAGGAACACGCAATTCTACACTGGTTAAAAGCTTCTTTTCGCCCGTAAGCTCTTCATCCAAAGCCCGCACTCCATAATAACCATGCAGGTCAAAGCGGTCTGGGCTTCTCCCTGTGCTGATTCCGGCATTCAAACGTGTGGCAAAACTGTAGCGCTTGTTAAATAGACTGTAAAAGCGCAAATCCAGATAGTTGGTAAGGTAATCCAAATCCTTTTTGGCAAAGCTTTTACGGATTTGGTAAAATCCCCTCCATCCAACCAGGGGGCCTGTAGAGCCGGAGAGAGAATTATCGTGCACAAAGCTGATTCCCGGGGCGTAAACAGTATCTTGAAGCTTGGAAATATTCTCGACCCAGGTCTCTTCCTCCACATTTTCGGGTGGGAGATAATCCCACGCCTGTTCCACATGATATAACTGACTGTCAAATTCCACCCGCAAAAACCTGCTGAAGGGGTAACGATAGATTATGTAAAGCCCTGTCTGCCTGTCGCGTAGACGCATATATTCATCCTGGCCCGGAAGAACGTGCCGATAAAGTTGCTCATCGAAAAAATTAAAAACCCCTATACCATAATCAGCCCGATTCCTTAAATAGATGTATGATAACAACAAATTGCTATCTGCCAGTTTTCCCGAAATCCCAAGGTTTATCCCGATGCCATGATTACCCATCATGTCGCTTAAGCCAAGCTCCAAGCTACCCACCGTTCCGCTGGAAGAGGAATAGGCCATCCCTCCCCACAGATGTTCTAAAGTGAATTTGGTTTTATATTTCTTCACCGTTGGAATAGTGCCAATGCTATCGGGTTTGCTGTCCCATTCATTGGTTTTGAATAGATCAAGAGAATCTTGTTTGGAAAATTCAAAATCGGTGAAACGCGGTCTGCGGAGGTCTTGTTGACGTGCGGAATTATGCTGTTTTCGTTGTGCGGCGGTTCTTTTGCCATAGTAATCCAAACGGCCAAGATCAATGGTGCCAAGCAAATCGCGATTGGAGGCACTTTCCGCAACAGGATTTCCAGCTACAAAGGTTAAATTTGCCAATGGGTTATTGTCAAAATAGATGTCCCAAGCCCCATTAAAGTAATTGGACATTATAAGATACTTATCGTCAAAGCTGATGTCCGCACTTAGAATTCCAGCCATGGTTTTGGGTAGCTCTGCCCATTTCATATTGCTGAAATCCAGGGCTTCCAATCCGCTAACTCCATTCCTGTCAGACACATAAATAAGTTTACTGCCACTATTTGTCCAAATAGGCCGCTGGCATTTGAAAGATTCATTTGTAAGCTGCCGGGAGGATAGAGTAGATATATCCAGCAAGTATAGATCAATGGTTAAATCGGCAAACAAGCCATAGCGGGGTTGCTCGGTTTTGTATTTGCGTTCGCTATCAAAAGCAATCACGCTGCCATCGGGAGAAAAGCGCGGATGTGCATCGTTGTAGCTGTCGTTGGTAAGCTGAGTAATCTCACCCGTTTCCGGGTGGAACAAAAACAAATCAGCCTGCATCCCTTTCTGAGCAGCCAACACAAGGCTTTTCCCATCGGGCGATACATCGACTTCATAAATTGCATTAAAATCTTTAAAAGCATAGGTTTGCACAATCTTTTTGCGCTCCACATCCAGCACTTGGATTTTATCTCCACTGGCTGTTTTTGCGGCAAAAGCTATTCTGCGGTTATCCGGAAACCAGCTTAGGGAGGAACGCATGTAGTAAAATTCTTCTGTTTTCCCGCTTTTTTCGCCTCTGAGAATCAGTTTGGGTTTTGCTAAGCCGTGAGTTCCTGCCTGCCAAATGCTATATCTGGCACCTGCATTGGAGTAAAACACATAGCTGCTGCCATCGGGAGAAAAGCGAGGTGCCATGTTAAAATAAGACCCGTCCTTTTTGTGGAAGGTGCGCTGTTCAAAGTTTTCCCCGGGGATGCCGTGGGAATTTATCAGAGCGAAGTAATCACGTTTCAGTTGGTAGTTCCAGCGTGATTCCAGGTCTTTGAATTCCATGCCAAATATTTTCTTGGTGGCTTCGTCCAGATTGAAAGAGCTGCGAATGGCAAAAAAGTATTCCGCCACTTTTTCGCGTCCCCAGTTTTCGGCTATGTAAGTTAAAAAGCTTTCTCCCAAGCGATAAGCAAGGTAGCCATCTATGTTTTGCAGTGAACCGATGCTGCTATTTATCACCATGTCCATAATGAACATATTGTTATAATCGTCCTCGCCACCAATGGATAGGTATTCGGGCAATCCCTCGGAAAACCAAAAAGGAAAAGAAGTGGGACGCAAGGAAGCAAAAGTATTCATAAACCTGCTGTCCAAACCATTGATGTATGCGTGCGTAAGTTCATGCGCCAAAAGCTCTTCCAGGGCTGCATAGCTTCCCTCGAAAGGAACCACCACTCTATTGCGCAAGCTTTCGGTGAAGCCGCCAATTCCTTCGCTTAGCAGCGGATAGATGATATTTGTTGCTTGAAATTCACTTTTGGATTGGTAAAACACAATCGGAATCCGGCTGGTTACAGGAATTTTAAACTCCGCCTTGATGTAATAATAAATCTCTTCTGCCATCAAAGCCACGGTTTTACCGAACTCATTCTCGCCTTGGGGAAAATAGATGTCGAAGTGCATGGTTTGCAGGGTGGAAAAATCCTGGGGTTTGGCATTTACCTTGTTTTGACCAAAGCTATAACCCTGCGCCAGGCTTGCAAGGCAGAGCAGGATGATGGTTATGGTTATAAGCTTGTTCATATATATCCTTAAAAAACGCTGAATTTTACGTATTTCTTGGGGTTGGATTTGATGTCTTTCACCAAGGCATCCAAATTGTCCACAATAGTGGAAAGTTTTTCATATAGTTCTTTGTTATTAATCAGCTTACCGGCGGTTCCTTCCTGAGTGTTCAAGGCTTCGGCGGTAGTTCCAAGTTTTACGGACAAGCTTTGCAAACTATCCAAAGTGCTGTTTATGCGGCCTATAGCGGCAGGACTTTGGGAAATTGTGTTTTTCAGGGAAGTCCGGTTTTCCAGAACAATGTCGTTTATAGTGGTGGTAAGCTGTTCCACTTTTGCTATGGTAATGCTTAGTTCAGTCTTGATGTCACGGGCAAGGTTTCCCGTATTTTGCACTGCTTTATCTGCCGAATCCAATAGATTGGAGGATTTTGTCAGCAGGCCATCGGGTTCATGCAGTTGCGCCAGGGTTTGCTGCAATTGATCCAAGGCCGAAGAAGCTTTGCCAATTAGGTTCATTACCCCCTCGGGATTGTTTCCGGTTTGAACCAAGCGTAAATCTAATGGCTGTAAACCTTCTCCCGGCAATATCATCAAAGCTTTTCCGCCCATCAGGCTGCTATCGGAAATAATAAACTGGCTACCCTGTTTTAAGCCAATTTCGCTGGCGATTTTTGCTTCCACTAAAACTCTGTCTCCCACGGCTTTGATGCTATTTACGCGTCCCACTTCCATACCACGGGACATCACTTTATCACCAACTTCCAGCCCCATTACATCGCTAAAAGCCACCTTTATTACGTCCTGGCTACCCATGCTAAGCCGGTTTGTGAGCCACAAAAAACCCAACACAAAGATAACCAGGATTACCACAGTCCAGATTCCTGTTTTTATCTGAATACTGCGCAGTTTGGGGTAGAATTTTTTCACACAATCCTCATGTTTTCAGTTGTTTCTTTTCCGCGGCAGGGAAAAGGACATTATTCAGGATTAACCGGTAGCCGGGTGAGTTTTTAAACAGCTCCAAAATCGTTTCGGGATCACCAACCTTGTGCTGATAATCTTCGGGGTCGTGGCCGCCATAATAGGTAAAAGTCCCCTTACCCATGTTGCCGTGAATGTATTTAACTTCATTCTGTCCGGGCACTTCCGCCAACACAATCACGCTCTTTTTTACCTTATCTTTAAAGAACGAGGTTGTCTGCCCCAAAAAACCATCTATCACATTAGTCTGGCACTGGGTTAGCATGGTTGGCACAGGATCGTATTTGGCCGAAAAATCGAACAACTGAAAGAAATCTGCCTCTGCCCCACGCAGCCGCGAATAATCAGAAGCATCTATGTCGGAAAACTCGTATTCATAGGGGTTTGGATGGATGTTAAAATTTTCGAAGGCAAAAGTGCGGCTGAAATCCAGCTTCTTCTGATACTGCGGGTCTATGCCATCGCCGTCGATTGCGCTGTCCACAATATCCACATCCTTGGCGGCCAGGGCAATATCATAGGTATCCGTGGCAGCGCACATGGCAAACATAAAGCCACCATTTATCACATAGTTACGAATCTTTTCCGCCACTGCATGCTTTAACTGCCACACTTTGGCAAAGCCATGCTTGGCAGCCATCGCTTCGTTCACTTTTATATCGTTTTGATACCAGGGCATGTGGCGGTAGGAACCATAAAACTTGCCATACTGTCCCGTGAAATCTTCGTGATGCAGATGCAGCCAGTCATAATCATTCAGCTTACCTTCCAGCACCTCATCATCCCAAAGCCTTTCGTATTCAATTTCGGCATATTCCAGCACCATGGTAACTGCGTCGTCCCAGGGAAGCGTATTGGGAGGGATGTAAACGCCTATCTTAGGCTCTTTTTCCAGGGTGATACTCTCCATGTTGCTAGCCTGAATCTCGGTTAAAATGGCAGCTATCTCGCCGGAACCAATCCGTTCAAACCGGACACCGCGAATGTTACACAGGGCTGCCAGGGCATCGGAATCGGGAAACAGAAAACTGCCCCCCCGGTAATTTAACAGCCATTTGCCCACCAATTGCTCTTTCAGTCCGGCAAAAGCTATGCCATAAGCTTTCAGATGGTTGCTCTGTGTGTTATCCATCGGAATCAGCAGTTCCGCTTTCAAAGGCACAACTATGCTGCTGCCAATTACCATGATGACTGGCAGAAAACTCCGTATTTTACTCCCCACAACACCTGCAAATGCTTTTATGGACAAGGTTTATCCTCCCTGCTCTGCTGCAATATACAACAAAGCCCATTTTGTGCCATATTCCTAAGGGAGCCATTACTCTGTCAAGACAATTCTCCTGTTTTGTATAAAATAGCCTTTGAATCCGCAACTTTGGAACAGGATGACCTAAGCTGTAAAATTGCTTGACCATATTGCAAACTGTAGTTTATGCGTTTTCCGAAGAAAACAAAGGATTATTATACTTAAACAAATAATGGAGAAAGCCGTGAAAAAACTACTTATAATTGCGCTGTTAGTTACTTTTACTTGCATGGTTTACGCTTCCGACCAGGAAGTATTGGATCAGGCAACCAGGCACCTGGATAATCTGTGTAAGCAAACTTTGGAAAACCTGCAAACCGTGGCCAAATCGGCTGAAGCAAAAAGCGGCAACTGGCCTGAGATAAAACCTCTGTTAGCAGAGCTATATGAAAAACTTCCCGGAGTGTATTTTTACGTGCTGCCCAATGGCAATTATTACAGCATCGCATTGGACTATACCAATTTGAATCTAAGCGATCGGGGATATTTTAAACCTTTGTTTTCAGGTAACTACATAAAGGGCTTTCCCATTTACAGCCGTTCCTCGGGAAAGAAATCGGTTGTGCTGGCAGCACCTGTGATTGTTGACAAAAAGGTCAGGGGAGGAATGGGTGCATCCATTTTTCTGGAAGACCTGCATAGCCGTTTGAATAAAGATTTTACGATTCCAGATAGTTACACTTGGTTTGTGGTGGATTCCGAAGGAACTACCCTGCTGGACAAAGAAGCGGACTACATCTTTATGAATGCGCTTACGCAAGGAAGCGAATCACTGTCCCAAGCCATAAAAACTGTGGTAAAGAACAATAATGGCTCTATTACCTATGAGCTTGGCAGGCTACAACGCAAAGCCAGCTATCAAAAGCTCCCCACTTTGGATTGGTGGATGATTATGGCCGAAAGGCAGGAATCTGAGCTGAAAACCTCACCAAAATTGGAGTTATCTTTACAACGGTTTGTCCCTGTTTTGCAGGCAGCTCTGGATGAAACTGATGCCTATATGCGGACTACCCTTGCCGGTAGAAAACACAAACTGAACAAAGAAAAGAACATCCGTCCCGTTCTGAAAAAGATTGTCCGCGATTTACCCCAGGTGGTGGATGCCGCTTTTGTGGATAAGTCAGGCGTGATGCGCTTTCTTGAGCCGCCCGAATACAAGAACTTTGAGAATGTTGATATCAGCACACAAGCTCATGTGGCCGCCATGAAAATGAAGCCTGCTGCCTCGTTCAGCGAAGGATTCATGGCCGTGGAAGGATATCTGGCCAATGATCTTGGCTATCCGTTGCTTGACCGCAAGGGCAACTATCTGGGCTATATCAGCTTGTTGATCAGGCCGGAATTAATGATAGCCAAGCTACTGAAAGACAGCCACATCCCGGAAGACCTGGAGCTGTGCATTATGCAGCCGGATGGGATGATTATTTATGACCAGGACGAAATTGAAATGGGCAAAATGCTCTTCAGTGCCCCCATCTACAAAGACTATGAAACGCTTTTGGAACTGGGGAAAAAAATCAGCGCACAGAAACAAGGGAAGGGTCAGTATGTGTTTCCCGTGGCCGGAAACATGCAGAAAGTGATTAAAACTGCCTCGTGGGACACGGTTCAATTGCATGGACGTGAATGGCGCATAGTCCTTATCCAACCGGAAAAATAGATACATACTCATGACAGACATGCGCAGCGACCGCGACCTTTATGCCGGAGAGCTTAGAGATTTACTGCGTGAGGCTTTGCAGCTTAGCATTCAGGGAGAGTATTCTATCCACGCTTCCGATCCCTACTTCTTTACCAAAAAAGGCTATGCTATGGAAACGGAGATAGAAAAACTGCCTCTGTCCCCCTTGTCGCTGCCTGAAGTACTGCTCACCTGGGCAAAGCTGGATACAGGCAGAGAAAAGCGCAAGGAAGATATTCTGGTGCTGGATTTGGAAACCACAGGGCTGGGTAGGGGCGGCATCATTGCCTTTATGATTGGGTTGGGGTATTTTGAAAACGAGCAATTTATTGTGGAACAACTGTTTCTGCCAGATCCCGATGCCGAGGTAAATTCCTTTGACCGGATTATGGAACTGATAAAAAGCAAATCGCTGCTAATCACCTTCAACGGCAAAACCTTCGATGTGCCTGTGTTGGAATCCCGCCTCTTATACCATCAAATCTGGCTGAACCTGCGTGAAATGGAGCATTTGGACTTGCTGCACATAGCCCGCAGGTTATGGAAGAACAAGCTGCCCTCCTGCGCCTTGGAAACCATTGAATTTTATGTGCTTGGCCACATTAGGGATAAAGAACTGGATATTGAAGGCGGCGACATCCCCCAAACCTATTTCCAGTTTCTGATGAATGGAGATCCGGAGCTGATAAAGCGCATCTTTATCCACAACCATCACGACATTCTGCACACCCAGGCACTGTTTACCCTGATTTGTAACAGCATAGACTATCCCCCTGTGAGGGGCATGGATATCCGCATCGATTACCACGCTCTGGCCATGCTGTATAAAAGCCAGGGCAGATCAGATACCGCAAAACGCATCCTGATAGACCTGCTGTCCCAGGGGATAGTTAGCGCAGACATAGCCCGTGATTTGGGGCTTATTTACAAGCAGGAAAAGGACTTGGACTCTGCCATCGATTGTTTTACCATTGGTGCAGATTTGGCCTGCCCCGTTAGTATGCTGCATCTTTGTATGCTGCTGGAAAGCCACAAAAAAGCCTATCAGGAAGCTGTTACAATTGCCCAAAAGCTGAGGCAATTCCTGCTTAGCCGGTCGATTGTCAATACAAAAAAGGTTGCCGAGGTGGAGAAACGGATAGAGCGGCTTGAGAAGAAGCGGACAAGCGCAAGGAAACAGGTTCGGAATCCGGCTGACACCCATTAGTGAGGCAATTCACATAGAGCTTGACTATTTCACTTTCATTGTAATCCTGTCTTTAGATAAACAACAAGGATAAGTAAATGTATAAAATAAGTTTCGGTTCCGACAACCATAGCGGCATGCATCCCGCGGTTCTGCAAGCACTTCACAAAGCCAACGACGGCTATTGCCCGGCTTATGGTGATGATCCTTTAACGGAAAAGGTTTTGGCAGATATAAAACAACTTTTCGGGGGAGGCTGCGAAGCCTGGTTCACCATTACGGGAACCGGAGCCAATATCCTTTGTTTGCAGTCGCTTATGAGCTCTTTCAATGCTGTTTTGTGCGCCGCCACCAGCCACATTAATGTGGACGAATGCGGGGCTGTGCAAAAATTCACTCAGGGCAGATTGCACCCTATTAATACTCCAGACGGCAAGCTGACTCCAGCTTTGATTGCGCCAAGGCTTTTGGGAGACCGCGATCAGCACCATTCGCAGTTTAGACTTATCTCTATCTCGCAAAGCACAGAATATGGCACGCTTTACAGCCTGGCCGAACTGGCAGCCTTGGCCGATTTTGCTCATGCCCACAACATGCTGCTGCATATTGATGGAGCGCGTTTGGCCAATGCGGCGGTAGCTTTGGGCTGCTGCCTGCAAGCCATGACCAAGGATGTGGGGGTGGATATAGTCAGCTTTGGCGGCACTAAAAATGGCCTGATGTGTGGCGAAGCGATAGTTAGCTTTAAACCCGAACTGACCAAAGATATGCGCTTTTACCGCAAGCAGGCCACGCAGTTATTCAGCAAGATGCGTTTTATTGCAGCCCAGTTTGAAGCCTATTTGGCAGACGACTTATACATAACTAACGCCATGCATGCCAATATGATGGCTACGCTTTTGGCCAAGCGTCTTGCTGAAATTCCCCAGCTTACTGTTACCCAGGCCGTAACGGTAAATTCCGTCTTTGTAATTTTGCCGGAAAAACTAATTGAGCCCCTGCAAGCGAAATACCATTTCTACACTTGGGACGAAGCCCGCAACGAAGTGCGCCTGATGTGCAGTTTTAATACCACAGAAGCGCACATAGCCGATTTGCTTGCCACCATAAAGTCGCTTTTGTAAAATACCCACTTGCCAAGTATGATATCCTGATTAGATTATGAATAAAAAACAAACTTATCAGGAGATCAAAATGAAAATATTAGTTCTATTCTACTCAACCTACGGGCACATCTACCAGATGGCCAAAGCCGTGGTGGAAGGTGCCAAACAGATAGACGGCATAGAAGTAGCACTGAAACAGGTTCCCGAAACCCTCAGCCCCGAAATTATTGCAGCCATGGGTGCCACCGAAGCCAAGAAAGCCTTTGCCGAGGTGCCAATTGCCACTGTAAACGATTTAACCGAAGCCGATGCCATCATCTTTGGCACGCCAACCCGCTTTGGCAGCATGACTGCTCAGATGAAAGCCTTTTTGGATGCCACGGGTGGCTTGTGGGCCAAAAGCGCCCTGGTAGGCAAGATAGGCAGCGTCTTCACCTCCTCCTCCACGCAACACGGCGGCCAGGAATCCACCATCCTCAGCTTTCATACGGTGCTGTTGCATCATGGTATGCTGATTGCCGGATTGCCCTTTGCCTTTGCAGGGCTGACTTCTATGGCCGAAATAACCGGTGGTTCGCCCTATGGAGCCTCCACCATTACCGGCGGCGACGGCAGCAGAATGCCCTCTGCCAACGAACTGGACGGTGCCAGATATCAGGGCAGGCATGTGGCTTCCCTGCTGGCCAGAATGAAGTAGTATCGCAGGTTCTGACCACATTCTAAGCAGGAGTTATTGCCACTTTCACTCCATTTAAGGGTGGAGTCGTTGCAGCCTTCCCAAAATCGATAGGTATAACCCAATTTCATGGCTGCAAGGACTACACACAGATATAAAACAACTGCCCGCATTAGTCCTTCAGCCCTTGGATATAGTAGATAAGTGTGAAAAAGTAGTGGGGCTGAATGACTCCTGCGCATATCCTTGCTACCATTCCCATAGCAATGCCATATCATTCCCAATAATATTGAGATTGATATGGCATTGCTATGGGAATGGCAGCAAGTGTGTTGGTACAAAATTAGCAGTCAACGACGACAACTGCTAATTTTCTGCTTGACAATCCCAACAACCTGCTTATTATGTCTCACAAGTAGGAGGTGTTTATGAATACCCAACGTTTTACCATCAAATCGCAGGAAATGATAGCTGCGATGCAAGAACTGGCCTCGGCTAACGGCCATCAGGAGATTAAAGACCTGCATATGCTGGCTGCCATGCTGGCGCAGGATGACAGCTTGATTGTGCCTGCAATGCAGAAGCTGGAAGTTTCCGTCCCGAAGGTGCAAAGCGAACTGGATAAGGCAGTTGGCAAGCTGCCAAAGGTATCCGGCTCGTCGCAGCAGTATCTTTCTCAAGAAGTTTTGGACATTCTGCATCAGGCAGAAAAAGAAGCCGACCTGCTGCAGGACGATTACATCAGTTTGGAGCATTTGCTTTTGGCTATGCTGGCCAAGGGACGTGAAGCCGCTGTCATCCTGAAAAACGCCGGTTTACAGGCTAACAAACTGTTATTGGCATTAAAAGAACTGCGGGGCAACCAACGTGTAAGCGATCAGAATCCCGAAGCCAGATATCAAGCCTTGGATAAATATGCCCGCAATTTAACCCGCCTGGCGCGCACCGATAAGCTGGATCCGGTAATTGGGCGCGATGAAGAAATTCGGCGCAGCATTCAGATACTTTCTCGCCGCCGCAAGAATAATCCCATCCTAATCGGCGAACCAGGGGTTGGTAAAACCGCCATTGCCGAAGGTTTAGCACGGCGTATTGTGGCGCGGGATGTGCCCGAAAACCTTAAGGATAAAGAGCTTTTGGAGCTTGACATGGCTGCCCTGGTGGCAGGCGCAAAGTTTCGCGGCGAATTTGAAGAACGCCTGAAAGCGGTGCTGTCCGAAGTGGAGAAATCGGAAGGACGCATCATTTTGTTCATCGACGAATTGCATACTGTGGTGGGTGCCGGTGCTGCAGAAGGCTCTGTGGATGCCTCTAACATGCTTAAACCCGCTTTGGCACGGGGAAATCTGCATTGCATTGGCGCAACTACCCTGGCTGAATACCGCAAATACATAGAAAAAGATGCAGCTTTGGCCAGGCGGTTTCAGCCTGTGCTGATCAGCGAACCCAGCGTGGAGGATACCATTTCCATCCTGCGCGGAATCAGGGATAAATATGAAGTGCATCACGGGGTGCAGATTACCGATAATGCCTTGGTGGCCGCTGCACAGCTTTCGGAACGCTATATTGCCGACCGCTTTTTGCCCGATAAAGCCATAGACCTGATTGATGAAGCCTGCGCCAGGCTGCGCATGGAGATAGATTCGCTGCCTGTGGAATTGGATGAAAGCGAACGCAGACTGCGCCAGTTGGAGATAGAACGGCTTTCTCTGGCCAAGGAAAAGGATGCCTTGTCCGTGGAAAGGCTGGAGAAGATTAAAGCCGAAATTGCCCAACTGAGCGAGCAGGATAAATCTCTGAGGCTGCGCTGGGAGCAGGAAAAACAGGTTTTAGAGAAAATCCGCAGCCTCAAGACCGAAATCGACACCCTGAAAAGCACGGCCGATAAGGCAGAGCGCGAGGGAGATTATGCAAAAACCGCGCAGTTACGCTATGGCAGCATTATTCAGAAGGAAAAGGAGCTGCAGGAACTCTCTGCCAGCCAGACGATTAAGAATCAGGACAGCCTGTTGAAAGAACAGGTGGATGAAGAACTGGTGGCGGAAATTGTCTCCAAATGGACAGGCATCCCGGTATCCAAACTGGCGGAAAGCGAAATGCAGAAACTGCTGGAACTGGAGCATGTGTTGGCCGCCAGAGTGGTGGGTCAGGAAGAAGGCATCACCGCTTTAGCCAATGCAATTCGCCGCAGTCGCAGTGGGCTTAGCGACGAAAACCGGCCGATTGGCTCCTTTATCTTTTTGGGGCCTACGGGGGTGGGTAAAACCGAGCTGGCCAAGGCTTTGGCTTCTTACCTGTTTGATACCGAAAAAGCTTTGCTGCGCCTGGATATGAGCGAATTTATGGAAAAGCACAGCGTGGCCAGATTGATAGGCGCGCCTCCCGGATATGTGGGCTATGAAGAAGGCGGATATCTAACCGAAGCCATACGCCGCAGACCTTATTCCGTGCTGCTTTTGGACGAGATTGAAAAGGCACACCCGGATGTGTTTAACATCTTGCTGCAGATTTTGGATGAGGGCAGGCTAACCGATGGCAAGGGACGCACCGTGGATTTTAAGCACAGTGTGATTATTATGACCAGCAATATCGGCTCGCAGGAGATTTACGAGGCCTCGCAAAGCCAGTTGGAGCTGCTGAAACCCANNTGGATGATATCATCCTCTTCCACCGTTTGGATAAGGATCACATTAGGCAGATAGTCCGGCTGCAGCTTGCGATTTTGACCGCACGCATGGCCAAGCGCAATTTGCAGATCAGCTTTGCGGATGCGCTGGTGGATCATCTGGCAGAAGCAGGTTTTGATCCGGCCTTTGGTGCCAGACCGCTGAAACGCCTTATCCAAAAGGAGCTGGAGGATGCTCTTGCCAAACGGATATTGGCAGGGAAGTTTAGCAGCGGACAGACTATTCGCTTGGATTACAATGATGCACAAGGCCTGCTGATTCAGTAGAAAACCAACTTTAACCATGCAATACAGAAAGCCGACCCCTAAAGGGCCGGCTTTCTTGTATATTTTGTCCACCAAACAGCCGGACATTTTTAGTTATTCGTTTGTGGCAATCACCCGGTAGAACTTCTTGGAAGTTGCGGCACCACTGTAAATTAAGTTTGTAGTGTTTGTTACTAAAGTGAAGCCTGTATAGGGATCATCGCTGGATTCTACACGGTAAGTGTTTGCACCGGCAACGGAAGCCCAACTGATGGTTACAGTACCACCCGATTGCGTAATCTGCAAGATCGGAGCTTCAAGAGTTCCTGCAGCATCTGAAAAGTCGCTAAGGAACCTTGCAGTAAATAGGTTGCCATCTGTTACTCGTGAATTTGGAATGCCAATAACATCCTTTGCATTGGTTGGAATAATGGTTCCGATGTAATCCATATCGTAGAAAGTGGTGCGGAAGTTCATCGTTCCAGTATTCATAGGATACACAGTGCCATTTGCAAAGGTTAAGATTCCATCTGCAGTATCAAAGGTAATCCCAGTAACTTTTACGAGTTCGGATTCATAATTCTCGAAATTAGTATTCAGTTCGCTCAACGTAATTACTTGAGGAACTATAACATTGCCAGTTGAGAATGGTGCTCCAGGATCGGCAATAGGTGTAAACTGCATCATTCCGCCATATTCTGCAACGGTGCCAGCTATGTTTATTATCCCATCATAGAGATTATAGGCTGTAGTTATCACTCCGTTCAAATCATCAATTAAGATTCCACCTGTGGCATCCTGGAAGTATTTCTGATTGCGGTATGTTTGCTGGTAAGTAAGGACTGCTACCCCAGTAAGCCGATAGCTGTTTCCTGGTGTTCCGGATCTCAGTGCTGCAATAGTTGCTACATCCTGCGGAAAATCATATACTGCCGTAGCTATGGCTGAAGGATCAAAACCAGTAGCATAAGCTTTGGCTTTTATGGTTGTATCAGCACTAACCGGAATGGGGTTCACATACTGCTGAGAGCTTTCTGTAGGATCTGTGCCGTTTGTAGTATAACGAATTACCGAATTGGGGGTGGTGCTCTGAATTGTAACGTTTATCGGATTTACATAAGCACCAGCCGGAGGATTATAAGTAGGCATGGCAGCATAGTTACCCATAAGATGCCAGCCAAGATAGGAAACCGTATCCATGGGATAAACATCCCATTCTGTGCTAAGGGTTAGAAAAGCTGTTACAATGTTGTCTCCGGGATTTGGAGGATTAATAGATACACCTTGAATAATATTTGGCTTACGGACAAGGGTTTTATCTAAGGTAGAATAGCCACCGTCTGCAGTCCAAGAAGTTCCAGGATCCTGATCTATAACGCCAAAAATATCCACGAATGAGTCTGTGCTAAGCTTCCTAAGGGCAATAGCATCATCACCATTGTAGTATGTAACAGTGGAGGTTGTATCGCTTTCAGCAAGAATAGCAGCATTAGATGCTGAATTTGCAATCACGTAAACATCACCATGAGCCAAAGTTCCTGACATCACCAATGTATTCCCTGGTGTAGCTGATCCATTCGAATATAGCTCAACTTTATAATCACTCAGGTCAACAGGTCCGCCGGTTCCATTAAATATCTCTAAAGCCTTGTTATTGCTGCCACCTTCAATATATTCGGAGAAGAACAGGTCTGCTGCCATACCGGGGGCTGGAGTAGCGGTACCACTGATAAATATCGTGTCAGGAGTTGCGTCTTGGGTGGTGTGGATAATCTGACCATTAAAGGTGCCTGCACCCACTGGATTCATGCGGACATACACAGAGCTGTTAAAGGTTTGTGATAAAGATAAGGAGCTTAACCAGTTTCCGGTTCCGGTGGTGCTGAGTTCAAAGGGACTGCCAACGCTTAGATTAAGATTGGCAGAAGCACCTGTTGCACTAAGCGTGTAGCTTTGGGCAGCAGAGGGTGTTCCAGCTTGTGAACTGAAAGCAACCAGGTTTTGTGTGATATTCCAGACAACTGGAGGATCAAATACTTCACCGGATACAGGAACATTAACGCTCTCTGCGCCAGTGCTTGCATTTATAATGTTTCCAGCATATTCGCCACTGTAGGGTGCATTCATACGGACATAAATAGTGCCGTTGAAACTGGAGGGCACATGTATTGTAGTGGCAAAATCTGCTGGGGTAGTGGTGGAAGATACTTCAAATCCTTCCGGTGCAGTAATAGTAAACTGACCAAGCATGTCTTCACCGTAAAGGGTGTATGATCCCCATTCTGCAATATCAGCAGAGGGACTGCCAACCAAACCGGCCATGCCTTCAATGGGGGTAGTGTCGGCATGAATAACAGGTGTAGGTGGTATTATCCATAGTTGATCCCAGCTATTGGTTACGCGGATACCGTCGATTCTGCAAACCGCTGAGTTGGTGTTAGTACCTTGTCTGATAACAACAGTACCAACATCACTCAAGTCAGTACTGGTGTCTGTTGCCGTAATAGTGGGAGTTGGCTCTGCTGCACCAATTACGGGACTCACAAATAAATGTGCTGTATCATTGCTAGCCCCGCTTACTAATGAATATTTCAACACTACAAGATAGGTGGTGCTTATGTTATAGATCGCATCGGAATAAACAACAGTGGTTCCTGTGTTGGCTGCAAAAGAAACCCCAAACTTGAAGGTTGTGTCAGTATCTTTCTTGATGAATAGTCTGGCACGGTAGGTGGTTCCAAGGGTGGTTTGCCCGAAATGCAAGAGATAATCACCGGTAGCCTGAGAAGAGGTTACATTGATTAAAGCTGAAGCATATACGGATCCACTTGTCTGTGATTCAAAACCGTGGTTCACATCTTCTCCAGATACTGCTAACTGCACTGCATTTCCAAAGGCAGGATAATAAGAAGGGTAGCTCAACCCAGGATTACTGACAGTAATGGGATTAGTGCCTGCTCCGCTATGTGCAGTCCAGCCAACATTAGTTAGCAGAGTGCCTTCGGCATAGTCAAAGTTTTCTTCCAGAAGAATTCCAGGTTGTTGCGCTTCAGCAACTGAACCTGAGACAGCCAGATCCACTGGGGTAGCACCTGTTGAAGATGATGTAATTAGTTCACTGTTGTAATTTCCAACAGCCAGTCCGGCTTTCAGGCGGACGAAAATTGAGGTGGCAGCTACAACTCCACCTGTTTGCGTAAGGGTAAGAGGCGTGGTATAACCTGAGGCCTGCGCCAATGAAATTTCATAATTAGTAGAAGCTGCTATGCTAATATTGGCAGTGAGGTTGGTTCCGCTAATACTGAAGGTTTGGGTAGCAGATGGTCCTGATCCTACTTCATATGTAAATCCTGTAAGAGTAGTGGGGTTTACTACAATTGTGGGAGTGATAGAAGTTACTGCTCCGCTACAGGTAACGGTTTGATTGCTTGCACCCGTGGAAGTGGCTGTAACACGTTCGCCATTATAATCACCAACAGCAAGTCCTGCTTTCAAACGGACATAAATGGTTGTAGCACCTATAGTTCCACCAGATTGGGTTAGAGTTATCGGAGTGGCGTAACCAGAGCTTTGCGCCAAAGAAATCTCATAATTGGTAGAGGCTGCAATGCTGATGTTGGCTGTGAGGTTGCTGCCGCTAATACTAAAGGTTTGGGCAGCCGAAGGACCTGCTCCCAAGGCATAGCTGAAACCGGTTAAGGTGGTGGGATTTACGGAAATTGTGGGGGTGGGAGTTCCACCAGGCCAGGTTCCTGTTACAGAGTCTACAATATTATTGGCTACATCGCGCACTTCAATGCGTCTAATAGTTGTACCAGTTTCCACCTTCAGGTCGAAGGCACCAGTGTCCAAAGCAGAGGAAGTAGCAGTGATAAGAGACCCTGCGCTGGTGGCATCAAAGCCAAGAATAACATACTTTTGTGTGTAGGTAGTCCAGGTAGAAAAACTAACATTTGCATTTGTAATAGATACAGGAGTTACGATAGCAGTTGCAGCGGGTAAAGCTGCTGTTTGATAATTTGATGTATAGGGATTAAGCCTATCCCGATACGAAGCAGCATTTAGAGTGTTGTTTCCGCGTTGGAATAAAATCCACCAGGTAGATGAACTGGTTGGGGTTCCTGGAACACTTGGTCCGCTTCCATATGAAGTTGAAGTTATATAGGCATTGGTGGCAGAATTCCAGCAATTATACTGGTTGCTGCCATTATATAAACGATAACGAGCATCATCGCTTGTATAGCCAGACACTGTCATCAACACAGCACTTTCTGAGGTAGCTGTAGAAATGTCGATCTGGGTGGGTCTTAAATCAACAACCGCTGAAGCACCAAACATAGTGCCCATGGCTAGCAGTGCGATCACTACTAAAAATAGGGTCTTTCTCATCGTTCCTCCTTGAGAAATTTTAGTCATATTTCTATAAAATAACGGCCATACACCTGATTGTTATCTTATTAGGAGGGCAAATCACGTCAAGCAAAATAATCTTGATTATTGGGCGATTTCCTAAGTTGTAGAATGACAAGCAGTAAACGGTAGAATTATGCAGCAAGTGTATAATCAGTAGATTAGCTTTTGTGAGAAATGACGACACGAGTCCGTTTTAATTGGAATCTTGCCAAGCACAATGTGTCGTTCCCGCGGAGGCGGGAATCCAGCCTTTAATAATCCTGTAGGGATGACACATTATGTTGAGGCAAATACTGGATTATCTACCGCTCTTCCAGAGCTTTTTCTGTGCTGGATTCCCGCCTCCGCGGGAACGACAGTATTGCAGACAAGATGTCCGCTGCTACGGCACTTATTGCAGACAAGATGTCCGCTGCTGCGGCACTTTTTACCGACAAGATGTCCGCTGCTACATCCCCTGCACATTTTTATTGACAGGATTTAATGTCCTATTTATCCTACTCACACTAAGAAAGCCCTAAGGAGTTTACCATGCGTAAGATTTGGTTTCTATTGATCGTCATACTGGGCATATCGGCATTGTTTATCGCTGCCTGCGGAGATGATGATGATAACAACATCACCGATCCGAACCAGGCAGAATGGATTTTAACCTTTTTCCAGATTCCCCCAGAATTTGACCGTGCCTCATTTATGTTCGATGCCTATTGGAATGGTGAGGGCTCTGCCATTGCCGTGGGAGATACTTTTGCCCTGACTCTGGACGGTGTGAATGTTCCTGTGCAGGCATATAATTATGATAACGAATGGTTTGTAAGTGCGTATGATTTTGTGATGCAGCCTGGAACCAACTATGAAGTGAAATTCTTCAAAAACGGCAATGAGATTTTAACTAAAACCATCAAAACCTGTTACGAAGTTACCGCTACCTTCCCCACAGCTTACGACCCCACCGAACCGGTAACCTTAAATTGGGCTGTTGCCAACAACAATCACACCCAATTTGTCAGCGTTTCCTCCTCCAACTGGGACGCCGAGCCCCTTGATTACGATGAAGAGCTATATCAGGTTAGCAATGCCACCCGCACCTACACCATCCCAGCCAACGCTGTGCAGTATTTGGGAGTAGGAACAGAGTATGAGCTGGCCATTTTGGAATACAACAACTACTTTGCCGGCAAGAATTACATCACCACCAATCAGGGAGCGGGAAATTTTTACGAAACCCGTGTGAAGAACATCAAGAACCGTATTGACAGAGCCCTGAAACTGGCTATGTAATTCTTTAATACTCAGCTATATAACGGGTAGCTCGCATTGGGTTTACCCGTTTTTTGTTGCCCGGCACTTAGCTTATGCTTGCTCCTAAGCCTCTGTGCAGCCCAAAGTAGATGCCTTGATGAGTAGCCTTCCGGGGATGTTTATCGCCTTTCCGGGTGATGAAGATCAATATGACGGATGTCTGGCCGCCGGACGTGGATTTTTGCATATCAATCCTAATGGCAAGGTGGAACCCTGTCCCTTTGCTCCTTTTTCCGATACGGATTTAAAGTTTGGGACCCTGCAGGAAGCATTAAACTCCAATTATCTGGCCAAAATCCGTGCCAATCACCATTTTCTGAAAGAAGGCAAGGGCGGGATGTGCCCTGTGGGCAAACCGACAATGGGTTGAGGAGATACAACAAACTACTGTTTGTAATGCCAGCACTAATGTGTTTGAACGAGATCTTGGCCTGTCGTTCCCGCGGAGGCGGGAATCCAGCCCTTTGATTAGTTCTGGAAGAACGACATATAAAGGTTTGGATAGCAACATATTATGTTTCATCCCTTCGGGATTTTAACAGTACTGGATTCCCGCCTCCGCGGGAACGACAGTATGTTTTGCGACATGAGTAATTGGGTAAAACCCCACTATAACCTGACACAAAATCTATCATAGATCTCAGCCATGACAGCTGCTCTTTTGCTTTTCGCCAGGCTGTGTAATTCGTATCCCAGCCTGCTATGAACGTCCAAAATAGCAAAAATTATCTCCGTTGCCAGGTGGTTTTGCAGCATAACTTGCCACTCAGTAGCAAATTCCTCTTTGTTCCAATATAAATTCAAAACACGCGCCATTCGTTCCAAAGTGCACATCTGCTCAAAACTTATTGCATCGGATGCCAAACACTGATAGGGTGGTGAATCCTGCCAAAGATAAGCTCTCAATCGGGCAATTTCCACCATGGGCGTCCCGGGCAAAATCTTCAAGGTGCCAAGCTGCACAGCATCCGGATGTGTGGCACAAAGCTCATTTACTGATCGCAACACCGAAGCAAAATCTTCTGACGGTAATCCGGCAATCAAATCTGCGTGGATGCGAACCTTGGTTCTGCTTTTCAATTCATTTAGCACTGCTTTGGCTTTTTCCCAATTTGAGCTCCGTCCGCAGATTTCACTAACCGCGGAATTAGTTGTCTGAACCCCTATTTCAAAACGGATTCTACACTCCGGTGCTTTTTCCAGAAGGGCAATATCAGCCTCGGTGAGCAAATCTGGATAGATTTCAAAATGCGCTTCGCAGGGGCAGTCAGTTTCGATAAAGTAGCTCCAGATCAGCCTTGCCAACTTGGAATGAATATTAAAACTGCGATCTACAAACTTAATGGTTTTTGGTTCAAGCTGTTTGATGGCATCCAATTCTGCATATAACTTTTGCACCTCATTGGGTTTGTCCGGATCAAAGCGCAGCTCATTACGATCATCAGATGCCGAAAGGCAATATGCACAGTGATATGGGCAACCACGATAACACTCATAATACACCAATTTACCCTGTAAAGTGCTTTTATCCTCCGCCCTGTAGGGAAAGGGGATTTGCTTCAGTGGAAGATGCTTTGGAACATCTGCCTCAAGCTCCTTACGAGAAAATCCACTCTCTGCCAAAGCTCTGAAAGCCGCTTCTCCAGCACCGCTTATAACAAAATCAGTTTCTCCAAAGGCATTGCCAAAGTTGGATGCTTCGGGGCCTCCAACCACAATCTTGCTCTGGGGCAGCATTTTTTTTAAATCCGGAACCAACTGCTGGAGAAATATCCGGTTCCAAATATAGGCAGAAAAGCAGATCACATCTGGATTTTGCGCATAAAGTGCGTGCAGGATATCCAGTGGCTGATCTTTTAATGTCCAGGTAAGCAAATGCACTTCATAGTGCAAATCACGAATCATTTCCCGCAAATAATACAAAGCCAGATTGGATTGACTCCAACTGCTGTTTATGGCTACCATTAGAATTTGTAACTTTTCTTTACTCATAACCACCTAAGTAGCGGACCCTTTGTAGCTGTCAATGAAAACCTGCCCCCTGGCACCTATCCCACGTTCCCTATTTCGCCAGAATCATCTTGCCGGTGAAGGCTTGGTCAGAACAGCAGACACGATAGAAATAGATGCCGCTGGAAACGGGTTGATTATTGTCATTGCTGCCATCCCAAGTTGCTTTGTGGCTACCGGAAGGTAGATTGGCATTCAGCAACTGTCGCACTCTCTGGCCTTTGAGGTTGTAGATATCAAGCGTGGTTCTACCGGAAAGCGGAAGGCTGAATGCTATGGTGGTAGTGGGATTGAAAGGATTGGGGTAGTTGGTTGCGGTTATTCTATCCACTAAAGAAGGTGTAAAGGGATCATCGTTATCAACATAAGGAATCGAACCAAACTCATAGCAGCCCACATCTATCCGGCTATCCCAAATACGAAAGTTGTGCGCCAGATCATAGGGTAACAGCTCCAACCCTGCGGTATCAGGGGTGCCGGTATTGATGCAAGGCGAACTTGCAGCCAAGTGCAAATACTCCGGACTGCCGACAGTTGTGCTGGCAAACATGGGATCTGAGGAAAGATTGTGCACTCCATAGCTCAATGTGTTCTGAGAATCAGGATTGTAGATACTGGATGAACCACCCTGAATGCTGTTATAATCAAAATCCAGATTGCCGATAATGTTGCTTTGGGGATGAGCATTATATAAGAAGAGTTCATGGGGTGTATCCGGATTATAGAAAATATTGTTGCGCATTACTACTTTCCCTTGGGTTCCGACCGCTCCCCCCAGCCCATAATTATTATAAAAAGTACAGTTGGATACCTTGTAATCACCAAAACTGTTGTTTCCAAAGATAATAGGCGCACCAGCATTGGATCTGATATTCTCAAACAGGCAATTATTAATGTTTACGTCCACCACATTTTCAATACCATTATTGGTATTGGAGATATGAAAAGTGCATTGATTGTTTTGCACTGAGATATTGCGAAAAGTGCAGTTCTCCACATTAAGTGAATCCTCCACCCAGATATTTACCACAGTAATGCTCCAACTGTCATCACCGGGCGTATCAGGCGAAGTATAGGTGGAATGAATATTTTCGAAAACTGAATTTGTTATGGAACCAGAATAAGCGATCAATATTTGGAAAGCTGACTCGGGAGTGGTGATATTCCTGATTATGAGAGAATCAAAGCTGGATGATTCGAACAAATATGAATACATTGCTCCCATGTAATAGGTTGTGAAATCATCAACAATAACGTCCTTAATATGCATATTGTGAGATAAATTACCCAAGTATAGCGGCACTCGGTTGCTTGGTGTACCCTCAAGAAGTTTGACCCCTCCAAAAGTGATATTTCTTGCCTTATGGGATGCAATAATAATCCCTAAATTTGAGCTGCAATCCACATTGGTAAATATTGTAGTATTCTCAGAACCACCCCCAATAACATTGACATTCGATTTTAATGGAATCGGAAGAATCTGATCATTTACACCTTCACTATATGTTCCGGGCAGGACGTGTACTGTCTTCACATTAAGGCTATCTGCGGCTATTCTGTGTATCGCCTTGGTGATGGATTTCATAGCCTGAGTGGAGTTTAGTCCCGAATTGCTGTCATCACCATTGGGGCTTACATAAAGATCGTGGTTTACTTCTGTCCGGTAAGCTCTTTGGATGTTGACCGTGTCTGTGTATTGATTGAACAGGGGTATATTACTGTGCCTTGCCACATAGAACCTATCGGGAGTGCTTACGGTAAACATATCCAGATTTATCTCCAGATTAATCCTTAAATCCCACACAAGGAAATCAACAGGATTCATGCCATAATTTGAATATATTGAACAGCGATTAACAGGATCAAAGACAATAGTAGGATAATGAGTTGAGCCACCACAAAGGAAAATTCCTCCTCCTTGAGCAATTGCATAGTTATGATAAACTTTTACACCACTAAGGAATAGTGAATTTTCGTCACTGAATATGCCAGCACCCATTGCAGCTCTATTGCCAGTAATTTCACAATTGATAATGTTGATTTGTCCCACAAGATGCATAAATATCCCTCCCCCTCTTCGTAATCCATCCCAAACTGGATGTCCGATTCCATTAGTAATAGTAAAACCTCTTAGGGTTGCATTCTGCTCTGCATTGCGAAAGGTCACACAAGAGCCGTTTTGATTGCCATCAATAATGGTGTAGGTGATATAGGTGCTATCGTTAGTGGTGGCTTCCAGACTGCACACAGTGATGGATTTGCCTATGTAATCAATATTCTCATAATACCTCCCGGGATATACCAGAACGGTATCGCCATTATTGGCAGTGTCTATAGCGGCTTGAATGCTGGTGTAAGCCTGGCTGCCATCCAAAGCAACGCTTAAGGTAGCAGCATGCAACATGCTCAGCACGGTTAGTAACAGTATGGCAAAAATAGATATTTTCATCCTCAAATCCTTTATTTTAGGGTATAGGGAGAGCAATAGCTCTCCCTATACCTGGAGTTTGGACATTTTACGTA
>DIXL01000049.1 GCA_002428685.1 Cloacimonetes bacterium UBA6081
AAGTGAGAGCTTTGCAGTGAGATTTCAAGTGAGAGCGTTGCAGTGAGATATCAAGTGAGAGCTTTGCAGTGATAGCTGGCACAGAGAGACTCACTGTGCGTAGCACTCTCACTGAGAAACTCTCACTACGAAGTTCTCACTGAGAAACTCTCACTACAGATATTACCTTACAAAAATCATCTTTTTCACTTGGGTGGTATTGCCTTTTGATACCCGGTATTAATACACGCCGCTGGAAAGCTGATTTTCTGCGGCGTCTTTTCCATTCCAGGTGAAGTTGCTTTTCCCCGTGGGCAACACACCCTGGTGCAAAGTGCAGATGTGTCTTCCCCTCAGGTCAAATACGGAAACTTCATAAACTGATTTGGCATCATTCACCTCAAGCTCAAAGCTGGTGGAAGCAGTGAATGGATTGGGGTGATTCTGTCCCAAGAAAGATGGCTTGACTTTGCCGTCTTTCCCTATTTACTATCATATTGCCAGGCACCGGTCCAGGTACTCCAGTCCATGGTATCCAAGCGATGCAACATCAATTTGGTTGGTTCGTCATCAGGGATTTCCTTCAGCACAGCTTCAAACAGGTTTTTTGCCTCGTTCCGCTCATTGAAGTTTATCAGGGCAAGGGCGGTTTCATAAAGGCGATAAGTAGTAATTAGTTTAGAATCTTTGGGAAGTTCGCTGAAGTTATCTATCACCTCGTAAATATCGGATTCTATGGCTTTTCCTTTCACCTTCACACGGTCCAGCCTGCGGCAGAAATATTGCTGGCTAACCTTTTGATAGGTTGCCTCATCAATAATAATGCTGGTGTGATACACTTTGTTCAATCCTTCCAAACGGGAACTGAAGTTCATTCTGTCGCCAAACCCTGTATAATTAAAGATAGTATCCGAGCCGATGTTACCCACAATTACTTCGCCGGTAGCAATTCCTGCCCCAATGCGAAAACTGCTTAGAACCGGATGTTCCTGGTTTTCTCTTTGTAAAGCAAAAGAGATGTTACGAATCGTAATTGCCGTTTTTAAGGCGTTTAGCTCGAATCCTTGATATGAAACAGGCGCGCCGAACAAAGCCAGAATGGCATCGCCGATGTATTTATCCAAAAGCCCGTGATTATCCAGAATTACTTCGGTAGCCAGGTTGTAATAATGATTCATAAAAGTAGTAACTTCACCAAGGCTAAGTTTTTCGCAAAGAGTACTAAAACTTCGGACATCAATAAACAAGATGCTGATGGTTTTTTTCTCCCCGCCAGCAGATAAGCTTTGGCTGCCCTTCATGATCTGACTGATTACATCCTTGGAGATATAGTGCTCAAAAGCGTTGCGGACTTTTCGCTTTTCCACTCCCTGTTCATGTGCCTGTCCTATAAATAACGCTAAAAAGCCGAAAACCCAGGGAACAAGAGCAGTGGAAAATTCGTAAATTGTGCTATGCATACTAAAAAGTAGATAGGTGGCGGGAATAGTGGCAAAAGACAGCACTAAAAAGACCGATAGCGATAACAATGGTCTTGTATTTGGAATTGCAATAGCCATGAAAAAAAGTAACAAAATATTCAGAGCGAGAATTAGCCAGGGATTTATCCATTTTATGTAGTCGTTTTCCAAAACATTCCGGATAAATGTGGCATGCAGCTCCACACCCGGATAGTTTTTATCCAAGGGAGTAATCTTTATATCTTTTAGTCCGGCAGCAGATGAACCTACCAGGATGATGCGGTTGTTAAGATACCCGGGAGGTAAGCGGCGAAAGATAATGTCTGAAAAGGGTATGTAGCGAAATGATTTCTGGGGGCCATAGTACTTGAGAAGAAATCGTCCTTTGGGGCTTAGGGGTAACTGCCGGATCACTTTGTTATTTTCCATCAGCTTGCAATTGCTGTCCAATTTCATACGGTTTATGCCTAATAAATCCAATACCAACTGCATACTAAAATTTACATAAGACACATGTCCAAAGCTTAAAAACAAAGGAAAATCGTGTATAATGCCAGATTCATCCGGTTCCACATGCGCAAAGCCGATACCTCTGGCAGCGTCTGAAAACTGCTGAATGGGAGGATGGGGGTGTTCTAAGCTTAAGTATTTTTTGGGTTTAATGCGCCAGGCTTTCAGCTTATCGGGGAACAATCTGGTAGTGGATTTATAATCGCTATTGAACATAGCCAAGTAAACATTTCCGGCTTCTTCCATGGCCTGGGCAAAGCTGGCATCGGTGCTAAGACGATCCAGTATTGCTTGCTGGTTACCAGGGACATCTTGCATTTCTTCCAGTAACCGCTTACGTGCATAACCCCTGATGCTGTCGCTTTCGGTAAATAACACATCAAAAGCAATAGCCATAGGTTCATCTTCTGCCAGAATCGAAACCAAATCTGCGAAAAAAACACTGGGCCAGGTGGAAAACTGCCCCAATTCTTCGATGCTATGTTCATCTATATCCACAATGCAGATATTGTCATACACGCCCTGAGAGTTATCTTTGGTTAAGGCATAATGAACACTTAGCAAGGTATCGTAAATCAGATGATCCAGATTTCTAAGCTGGGTTTGCACAATGGGTGCACTGGGCAAAAGCAGCGAAACAATCAGGACTGCAGAAGCAATCAGTAAATAGCGGAACCTAATCTGCATAGCAGCTTATTGTTACATTTCCGGAGGCAGGCTGTTTAACATTGAGCTATCCGGGAAATCCGCCTTTAATAGGTCAACATGTTTCTTTTGTTTAGTTTTATCTTTCATTTCGCCGTAGATAAGGATTAAATATGCATGCGACATCTCAGCTTCCCGTTTCAGCGGTCCGTAATTAATCACTTTTTCAAAGATCGGAATAGCTTTGGCGAATTCACGCTTTTCATAAAGCTCCACAGCAGAATCGATGTTAGGTGGTTCTTCCATATACCAAAAGAGCTGGCTTTCCTTTTTTACTTCTGCCTCTTCACGGCGAATTCCGGCAACGCTACGAGCACCTTGTTTGTTCTGTTGTTTCAGGTTGTTTACTTTGTCCCACAGCTTATTATTCCAATTTGTGTTAGAATTGGCTTCAGCCAGAAGTTTGGAGATGCTTTCCTGCTTATTCGCCTCTACAATATAAACGCTTCCATTAGTCCACTGTATTTCAGCAGTAGCTCCCGGACCTGTTTTTATGTATCCTTGGGAGTTCACCTGAGTATTTAAAGCAGCAATTTTATAGCTAAGATTCTGGGAATCCTTGTAGTGAACCTCGCCTAAAATGAAGCGAATTTTGCCTACAATCTCTGCCGATAAAGAGCAGATAGCCATCACGATGATAAAGACCAAAATATCCTTTTTCATGATTTTATCCTCCACTAATAAGGTCTGCATAGGTTTGGGGATCCAGGTTTTTTAATACAGATTTATCGGTGATCCGGTTATAATACTCCCTTGCTTTGGCTTTGTTGCCATTGCGGTATTCTAAGATGCACAAGTTCCGGAGTATGTTATCCGTATCCCGATTTTGCTTCAATGCTTCCAGAAAATGGATGCGAGCAGAATCATATTTGGAAGTGCTAACCTCCAAACTGCCAAGGTTAACCAATGAAGCGTAGTTTGCAGGGTCTTGTTTCAGGATTTGTTCCCAGATGCTTTGCGCAGTGCTTTCACGGTTGTTTTGCACACACCACAAGGCATATTGATTGGCAACGGATAGATTCGTCGGGTAGCGATTCATGGATTGAATAAATTCTTCTTCCTTGGCAATTTGTCCCATCAACAAGATGGAATTGATGTCGGCTGTAAAGAGTTTCTGCGCTGCTGTGGCATTGTTAAATCCACGAAGGGAGATCACTTCGCTAAAGTTGGAAGGAGGATACAGCTTGTGAGCATCGGCAAATTCTATTAAATCGGGGAAATACTGTTTGTCCATCAAGTTTTGGTAATACTTTATAGCAGCCAGCCAGCTTTGCGAGAAGCTCTCTTTATCCAACAGAGTTGTTTCGATAGGTATCCAATATTTGTCGTTTCTGTAGATGAAGTGATTCAAGTCTATCCCACTTTCCATCACTTCATCCGGTTTCATTTTGGGATCAATTACCAGCATTACATGGCCGGGGATGTCTAAAAAGCCACAATCTACTCCTATTACAGATAGGGAAGAGGCAAGGAGCACTAAGAGATCATCACAATCTCCACTTTTGCGGTCCAGAGTTTGAAAAGGAAACTGTACATAATCGCTTTCGCTGCCGCCAATGTTGCTGGAAGAGGGATCTGGAATATAGCTGATCCCATTAGCTTGATAATAACTCCAAATCTGGATGGCACGCTGGATGTTTTTGTTTAACTGATGAGCTGGCGCATTGGCAAACAACTGGGTTATCTGGCTATTTACAAAATTTCGCAGGTTTTCGTCGGAGGGATTGATAAAGCTGGCAAATTGGCTACGATTGTTCCAGTTCATAGCTGTTACTCCCATGGTAGATATGCTGGTATTGGTAAAAGTAAATGGTTTTCGTTCATTATTGAAAACATATTCCACCTTCAGTTCAGTAGGTATGGTGGCAGGGCCATTTTTGCACAGAGTGAAGATGTTATCATTTACAGGCACAATTATGTCCTGAACGTAGCGTTGACCGGCAATAATAGAAGGGATGTTGATCGAGATTAATTTATCGGTGATTTGAGGAATACTTATGGTTACTTTAACGTCCTGAATTGCAATATTGCGTGTATTAAACAGCGTTACCGAACCTAAGGGATGAGTTTTATAATAATTTTGTAAAGAAGGATAGAGCTTGAAGTATTCGTATTTTATCATTTCTATTTCGGGTCTGTTCTTATTGTAATAGTCCCTTGTTTCGCTTGCTGTTTGCAGTTTCGCAAGAAGTGCTGTGTTTGTCGGATCGTATTTTACGGCAATGCTTAGTTCTGTGTAGGCATCATCATGCCTTCTTTCCTGAGTTAGCAAATCGGCATAGAATTCATAATAGGCAGCATTGGCATATTCGCTGGTTACAAATTTATTTATGGTATCCAGAACTGAAAGTGCATCGGAATAGCGATTTGCCTTTTCCAAAGCTTTGGCATAGGCAATCCCATATTTGGGGCTGGTAGGATCAATTTCAAAAGCTTTGGATAAGTTTACAATTGCCTCGGCACCCTTGGAATCGTTAAAATATGTCAAGCCGATCATATAATAGTATTCTGCATTATCAGGATTAATCCGGATTGCATTGGCATAAGACTCAGCAGCATAACCATAACTGTTGTAAGCGAAATACGCATCACCCAGCAATTTGTGAATGGTATCTGCTCCTCGGTTGGGGAAACGTGTAAGCATCCTGTTTAAGTGACTGACAGCTTGTTCGCTACTATTGGTTAAAATAAGTAATTCTCCAATTTTTAGATTGTTATCCAGATCGTCTTCCAGCGTAATAAGTTCGCGCATGCCAGCCAAAGCCGCAGGATAATTTTTCAGGTTATCATTGGCTAAGGCTTGATAACGGATTACCTCAGCGTCTTTGCCGAAACGGGCGAGGTAAACAGTTGCCATGCTTAGGACTTTGGAGTAGTTTTTGTCAAGATAGTATAGGGATATCAGTTGTTTTTGGAAACTTTGGTTATCTTCGGCTTTAAAATTTTCCAGATAGGTAATACCTTGCTTATACTCTTTCATCAGTTTATATATATCTACCGTAGCCAAGATTAAATCTGGTTTCAAGCCTTTTATACTTATGGCATTTTCCAGGCTTTTCAAAGCTTTTTCATATTCCTGTAGCCTGATAAGATAGTTGGATTCCTGCTTATAATTCTCCACCATTTCATCATCAAGCCGGGGATCATTTACCGTATTTTTAGCGCGCTTCAAGGCTAATACCGCTTGTGAGTAGTTCTTGTTTTCGGTTAGATACCTGGCATAGGAATAAGCATCTTCAATCTCTTCACTGCTTGGACCGGCTTTTCCATCTTCAGACATGGCACAGACAGAGTAGCGGTTTATATTTTGCTGTGAATTGATAATCAAATAACGAGGCTCAGATACATTGTGCGTATAGGTTCCTGCGTCGGAAACCTCGGTTACCAGCCATCTATTAATGCCTTCTGTAATGCCCCAACTCAATTCTGCTTGTTTGTTTTTATTTATTGTAAGCCTGATGGTTTGAGGCTTTTTGGGGCTGTAAAAGAACTTTAGTCTGCGGGCAGATTTAGCCGCTAAATCGGTTATAAAAAGAGTTTTATCCGCTTCGTTATAGCGGATATGGGAGATTGCCCCAAAACCCGGGAAAATAGACTTTGACTGGAAAGAAAAATACTTGTTTTCGATTCCGTTTTTAAACAGTATATGCAATTGCTGGGTAGTTCCTTCAATGTAGCCCAGCCGATTATCATAAAGAATATCGAAGGTGGAGATCTTTTTATGAGAAGCCAGCAGAGTCAGCTTTTTGGTATTTGTTAGAGGCATCTCATAAAGGGTATTGCCGTTGGCCAGGAAGTACAAATTTCCACTGTGGATTCTGAGCAGATTCGGTTTTAGCTTTCTGCCGATCAGCGAGATGTTATCGAAAAAGGCTGTATTCTCATTAAACACTGCAATGCGAGAATTTCCCCAGTCAGCCACATAAACGGTGCCATCGGGAGAGATTGCAATGCTTGTAGGTGTGTTTAGTTGGCCTTCCTTGGCACCTTTTGACGCAAATTCAGCAATAAATGTCCCCGTCAAGCGGTTGAACACAAACACCTTGCTGGCCTTGCTGTCCACCACAAAAAGCTTTTCATGATAAATCGCCATGGCATCAAAGCTTTTTACCCCGTGTTTGGCCAGGTTTAGCGCATACAGGCTAAACAGGGTTCTACCCTCGCTTTTACAAGCAATGCTGCGGGTAATCTTTTTGGCTTTGGCCACTTGCACGGTGGCATCATACAGATAGTAAGCCAAAGAATCTACCACCAGATTATCCATGCTTTTGGGTTCATTTATCTCTTCCAAAAAGGGGCGCATCGTCAGTTGTGGTGTTTCCAGCTTCACAAGGTTTGTAAAATCGCCATCCATGTATAGCTTCAAAGTTTTGGTTTTACTATCCCAAATCCCCATCAGAACGTTGTTCTGCAGCGGGGCTGCTTTGATGATGGCAGGGCTGAGGAACACTTGCATGTTATCACCCTTATCTTTGGAACCCCAGGGTTTGGGTAAAACGCGTCCAGCGGCATCCACTTTACCAATTTTTGTGCTAAGGGAGTAAATTACATACAGTTCGTTGTATTGATTTATAGCAATATCTGCCACCTTGTCTTTATTATTATTGGGCGTAGAGATTGCGAAGCCTTTACTCTGCTTCAAATCCTGATCAAAGATTACCACTTCCTGAGTAGTCGCCCTATTTACCAACACGCGTAATATTTGGTCTTCCCCCAAACACATCGAGATGGGGGAGAGCACAGATTCCTTTCCTCTGAACATCCCTTCCCTGGTAAAAGATAGCAGTTCATTGCGTCCTGCATCCAAAATAAATATGTAGCCTTGATAATTTACGAGAATCCTGATTGCTTTTTTAAATTGCACGGCCGGGGATCCTTTGCTGGAAATTGTAGTAAGCAGTTTCCCTGTATAAGAGTAAATGTATATAGCACTTTTTTTAGAATCCAGCACGAATAAATTGTTGGCATCTCCGGTAATGTCATTGGCTTTGGCTTTTAAAGGAAGCTTGGCAAAGGGTTGCTTGCCAAATTCCTTTTTGGTGGTATCCCAAGCGCGGATCAGTCCATCCAGGTTGTTAACAGTGTAAACCATGGTTCCCTGTATAAAAAACAAGTCCGTTTGATATGGAGCTTCTTTACTTTTTGATACGGGAATTAGATGCAACGCTTGGGGTATTGCATATATAAACGTAGTAAGTATCAGCAGGGTTGATACAATAAACAAGGCTTTTTTCATTTGAATTCTCCATCTACAAATTCGTAATAACTGGATAAAAATACTTCTCGGCAAACCGGCATATTGTCGGTATCAATAAGTAACTTCACGGCCAACAAGCACAGCGTCACATTTCCTCCATACATATCTTTCCTTATGATTACTATATATAAAGACACATCTGCTTGTCAAGTAAAATAAACGAATTATCTCTCATCTCGTATTTTTTTACAATTGGCTCAAAACGGATTTTTTAGGAGAAAAGGGCTTTTAATATGGCTTCAGCGATCCCTTAAACAAACTGTGGAGTCCCAGTCCGGATTATAAAAATTATGTTGTTCTTACCTAAAGAACGAAATGTATAGACAGAAACACAAAGCTCCAAAAAAATGCACCTAAGAAGAATAACTCGCAGTAGTGGAGCTTTTATGATTAAAGTTATCAACCTTAGTAAAACGTTTCCTAAGAAAGACGGCTCTATGTTCTATGCCGTGGATAAAATCAGTTTTGAAGCCAATGATGCCGAGATTGTATGTTTGTTGGGAGTGAATGGAGCTGGCAAAACCACTATCATGCGCATCATTTCCACAGTTTTTCAGCCAACTGCTGGCAGCGCAGAAATTCAAGGCTGGGATATAAAAACCCAAGCAAATAAAGTGCGGGAAAATCTGGGTTTTCTGTCTGGCGATACAGGTCTTTACAACCGCCTTAGCGGACGGGAATTCATCACCTATTTTGGCCGCTTGTATGGCATTGATGATGCTACCATAGCGCAGAGGATTAAGGACATGGCCACACTGCTGGATATGAACGAATTCCTGGATAAAAAGATAGAGTTTCTGTCCACCGGCATGAAACAGAAGGTCTCCATAGTCCGCTCCATTATCCACGATCCACCTGTAATGATTTTTGACGAACCAACTGTTGGATTGGATATCCTGACTGCCCGTAACATTGTAGCCTTTATCAGAGAATGTAAACAGCGCGGAAAGTGTGTGCTGTTTTCCACTCACATCATGCGTGAAGCAGAGCGTTTAGCCGATAGAATTGTGATGATTCACAGAGGGAAAATTTTGGCAGATGGCACTTTGGAACAATTACGTCAGATTTCTTCCGCTACCGATTTGGATGACATATTTGTTTATTATGTAAATCAGTTTACCGATGAAGCGGAGGTTTTGGCTCATGAATTTTAAGAAAACAATGGTGGTTTACCGTAAGGAGCTTTTAGAAGTTCTACGTGATAAACGCACCATATTCACCACCTTCATTTTACCGATTATCTTGTATCCCATCATGATTGTGGGGTTCAATTCCATCATGATGCGCCAAACCACCATGTTGGAAGAACGGGGTGCCACGATTGCCATTCAGGATAGTGTGAATACCGAGGTGTCCCGTTCCTTGGTGCAGGGCTTGCGGGAGATAAAGAAATTCAGCCTGATGCCTTACAGCACTTCCACGCCGCACTTGTATGCAGAAAAAGAGATTCAGGCAGTGGTAACCATCCGAGATTCCCTGGGGAGTGATGGTCTGCTTTACTACCACGTGTTTATTCAATATGACAAATCCAAAGAGCAGGGACGGATTGTCTATAACGATTTGGCCGATAGCTTCACTGCCACCAAGAACAAACTGCAAAAGGAACAACTGACTCTTTCGGGGTTAAATCCGGAGTTGTTGAATCTGATTAGTGTGCGCGAGCGGGATACCTCCACGGCACAGAAAAAGATGGGTATGTTTCTGGGTATGTTTTTGCCCTATATTGTTATTTTGATGCTGGTTACGGGTGCCTCCACAGTGGCTGCCGACCTGGTGGCGGGTGAAAAAGAACGCAAAACCTTGGAAACGCTGTTGGTGTCCTCGGTTGGCCGTTTGGAGATAGTCTTTAGCAAGTATCTTACCATTATCACGCTCTCCATGCTGAATGTCATTATAAACCTTTTCAGTATCAGCTTCTCATTAAAGTTTATGCTCGCCAGCCAGGCAGCCAGTATGTCTGGCGTGCAAATGCCCATTAGTGCTATCTTTATTCTGTTGGCAGCCATGATTCCGCTTGCCACCTTCTTTGCGGCTGTGTTGCTATCCATATCCACTTTCAGCCGCAATATGAAGGAAGCCCGAACCTACGAGCAGCCGCTGATGATGGTGGCAATGATGATGGGTATGGTTAGTTTCTTACCGGCCATCGAGATAAACAACCTGATGGCACTGATTCCGGTAATCAATATCGCCCTCCTGTTTAAAGCGGTAATGATAAACGAATACACGCTTACGCACCTGCTGCTGACCATTGGCAGCACAATTATCTTGGATGTGGCGGCAATTTTGGTAACCATCAAGCTCTTTACTACCGAGGCTATCCTCTTCCGTTCCGAGGACGAAGGCGGCATCCTGAAAGGGGTTGCCAAGAACAAGAAGAACCTCTTTAATCCCTATAACGGCATGGTATATTTCACTTTGGCACTGGTTGCCCTGTATTATCTGGGTGGGTATCTGCAGGGCAAAGACCTGTTTATGGGGCTTATCCAAACGCAGTTAATCGTCATTGCGCTTCCTGTGCTTATTCTGCTTAAACTCCTTAAGCAAAATCAAAACGAGGTGTTGCGCCTGAAAGCACCACGGCTGAAGGAAATTGTCCTGGTGCCCTTTATAGCCGTTCCGGCAGCCATAATTGTGGCTATTTTGGCGCAATTGATCAATGCGTTTTTCCCCTTTCCCGAGAAATACGTGGAAATGCTCTCCAAGCTGTTTACCATGAATCAATCTGCCTGGAAGGTGTTTTTGGTGATGGCGGTGTTGCCGGGGATTTGCGAAGAAACGCTGTTTCGTGGCTTCCTGATGCGCTTTTTTGAAAAATACGGAGCCAAGTGGGCGGTGATTATCAGTGCCTTGCTCTTTGCAGCTTTCCATCTTGACCCCTTCAGGTTTTTGCCGGTATTGCTACTGGGCTTTTTACTGGGGTATTTAACCATTCGTTCCGGCAGCATCTACAATAGTATGCTGTTGCACACGCTGAATAATGGTCTGGCCATGTTTGTTACCACCTTTGCCGGTGCAGCCTGGATGAAACCGTTATTAAAGGGCGAGGACGGTTTGCAGTATTGGCTAATCATCCCCGCTGCCATAGTCTTTGTCCTGGCTTTGTTTGCCTTTCACAAAGTTACCGAAAAAGGAGAGACCCAATGTGCGGAATAGTAGGATACATAGGCCAGCGCAATGCCCTGCCCATCGTGATAGAAGCACTTAAAAGACTGGAATACCGTGGTTACGACAGCAGTGGCTGTGCCCTGATTCATGCAGACGAATTACAGGTTTACAAGCGCCAGGGTAAAATTGTGGAACTGGAGCGCAGCTTGCCCGAGCCCAATAAATGCAGCGGAAACATCGCTATTGCCCACACGCGCTGGGCTACACACGGCGAACCAAACGAGATTAACGCACATCCGCATCTGGATTGCAGCGGCGAAATAGCCATTGTGCACAATGGCATTATAGAAAACTATAAACTCCTGCGGGAAAGACTGATAGCCTTAGGACACCGTTTTGTCAGCGAAACCGACTCCGAAGTGATTGTGCATCTGATAGAGCAGTATTTAACCAGCGAAAGCAGCCTGGAAGACGCCGTGTGCCAAGCCATGAAACGCGTGGAAGGCACTTACGGCTTGGTAGTGCTTTCCAAGAAACATCCCGATACACTGATAGCTGTGCGCAAAGGCAGTCCCCTTATCATTGGCATCAGCGATAACGAGCATTTCATCGCCAGTGATGTCAGCGCAATCGTTATTCACACCAAGCGGGTTATCTATCTGCAAGATAACGAAATATGCATTGTCCACGCCGATAGTTTTGAAATCACCACCCTGGATAAGCACAGCGTTAAGCCCCAGATTTCTGTGGTGGATTGGGACATTTCCGCCATTGAAAAGGGCGAATTTAAACACTTCATGCTCAAAGAGATATTTGAACAGCCCCTCACCATCGGCAACGGGTTTAGAGGTAGAATCAACGACCAGCTTGGCACTGCCCGTTTGGGTGGGCTGAATTTGCAGAACTTTGAACTGCGCAAGATAAAACAAATACACCTGGTGGCTTGCGGAACCTCCTTCCATGCCGCATTAATCGGGAAATATATAATTGAAGACATCGCTCGCATTCCCGTGTATGCAGAATATGCTTCCGAATACCGCTATCGCAATCCCATTATTCCGGAAGACACCCTGGTGTTTGTAATTAGCCAAAGCGGCGAAACAGCCGATACCCTTGCCGCTATGCGAGAAGCTAAAGCCAAAGGTGCACGTGTTTTGGGGATTACCAACGTTGTAGGCTCTACCATAGCCCGGGAAAGCGATGGGGGAACCTACATCCATGCCGGCAGCGAAATAGGCGTGGCAAGCACCAAAGCCTTCACCTCACAGGTTACCATTATGGTTCTGTTATCGGTGCTGATGGGACGTATGAATCACCTCTCCACCATCCAGGGAATGGCGTATATAAAGGAATTGGAGCGTATCCCCGCTAAAGTGGAAAGAATCTTGACCCTAAATGATAAGATTAGAGAAATTGCAGCCAGCATCAAAGACTGCGACCATGCCTTGTATCTGGGCAGGGGCGTAAACTATCCCGTGGCACTGGAAGGAGCTTTGAAGCTGAAAGAGATTTCTTACATTCATGCCGAGGGCTATCCCGCTGCCGAAATGAAACATGGACCCATTGCCCTGATTGACGAAAATATGCCGGTGGTTGCCATTGCTACCAAAGATCCCCTGTATGAAAAGATTTATTCAAACTTGCAGGAAGTGTGTGCTCGCAAGGCACGACTGATTACCATCGCCACAGAAGGCGATACCGAGCTTGCCAAAATTTCCGAGCATGTAATTTATATCCCGGATACCAAAACCAACCTTCAGCCTTTGTTATCAGTTATTCCCTTGCAGCTTCTGGCCTACCACGTTGCCGATTTAAAAGGCTTTGATGTGGATCAACCCCGTAATCTGGCTAAAAGCGTTACAGTGGAGTAGATACACAATTAATGATCGTTGAATAATTGCCAGTACTCCCCAAAGAGCGAGTTTCACACTTGTCGTTCCCGCGGAGGCGGGAATCCAGCCCTTTTATTAGTTCTGTATAAACGGAA
>DIXL01000066.1 GCA_002428685.1 Cloacimonetes bacterium UBA6081
GACGACTTGCAAGTCGAATTGACGATTTGCAAGCAGAATTGACGATTTGCAAGCAGAATTGACGATTTGCAAGTAGAATTGACGATTTGCAAGCAGAATTGACGAAATGCAAGTAGCATTACTGACGGAGTTTAAACTATCAAGTAGCTATTTGTAAATGTTAACAGGGAGCCAAACCCTCCCATCCCAACAGCTTGAAAGAGCCGTGCTTCTGTAAAGACCTACAAGATTAATAAGGAAACAGCATTGCAAGAACAGCTAAAAGAACTTGTCCTACAGGCTCAAACGGATATTAGTGCCTGTAATAATGCCAACGACCTGATGAATGTAAAAGCTCAATATCTTGGGAAAAAAAGCCTGTTAAACGGGCTTTTTGCCAAGATGAGAGATTTGCACCCGGAAGATCGACCTGCCTTTGGAAACCTGATAAACGAAAGCCGGAGCAAGATTGAAGCTCTGCTGGAAGCCAGAAATAAGGAAGTGAAAGAGAGTGCCTGGAACAAAAGCAGCAACCTCTCAAATAGCGACCTTAGCATGCCAGGCGTATTTAGCTCACGGGGAGGATTTCATCCTTTGTCAATCGTTCAGCGCGAAATTGATGAAGTGTTTATCAGTATGGGGTTTGAGATTGCCGAAGGGCCGGATATTGATGATGATTTCCACAATTTCGATGCCCTGAATACGCCTGCGGATCACCCTTCGCGCAATTTGGCCGATACCTTCTATTTAAATGGTGGTGGCTTACTGCGCACCCAGACATCCACAGTGCAAGTCCGCACTATGGAAGCATTTAAGCCTCCCATCAGGATAATCTCTGCCGGACGCTGCTATCGTAATGATAAACCCGATCCCTCGCATTCGCCGGTGTTTCATCAGGTGGAAGCACTGGTGGTGGATGAAGGCATCAGTTTGGCCGATATGACTGATACTCTGTCCCAGTTCGCCTCCATTTTGTTTGGTAAGCAAGTTGCCAGTAGAATCCGGCCGCATTTCTTTCCCTTTACCGAGCCCAGCGCAGAAATGGATATATCCTGCGTTAGTTGTGGCGGAAGCGGTTGCCGGATATGCAAATACTCTGGTTGGCTGGAAATGGGTGGAGCCGGAATGGTGGATCCCAATGTATTTGATATGCTGGGTATTGATTCGGAAGTTTATACCGGTTTTGCCTTTGGGCTCGGCATAGAACGCATAGCCATGCTGAAGTACAACATACCTGATATGCGCATTTTGTTTGAAAACGATCTGCGGATGCTTCGTCAATTTAAAGGAGAGCTAAGATGAGAATTTCTTTAAACTGGTTGAAGAAATACATTGAACTGCACGAAAGTGTGGAGGAACTGCAAAATCTGCTTACCTTTGCAGGTATTGAGGTGGAAGCGGTAATTGCCATGCCGGCCTTGCCGGAAACCATTATCAGTGCAAGAATTGTAGCTGCTGAGCCTGTTCCCAAAACCGATCATTTGCAGCTTTGTTTGGTAGATGTTGGAGCATACCCATATCCCGAAAAGACGGAAGCAGGCTATCTGCAATTGATCTGTGGTGCTCCAAATTGTAGAGCAGGAATGATGGCTCTAATTGCCCTTCCAGGCTCACAATTGCCCGAGTTTACCATCGCCAAAGCCAAAATTCGCGGTGTGGAATCTCATGGAATGCTCTGTTCGGAAAAAGAACTGGGGATTTCTGATAACCATGCAGGAATAATTGAGCTGCCCCAGGACACAGCGATTGGAGTCTCTGCAAACGAGCTATTCGAGCTGCCGGACACGGTTTTTGAACTGGAAATAACTCCCAATCGACCTGATTTGCTTGGGTATATTGGCATTGCCAGAGATCTTTCCGCCAAATTAAACAGGCCGCTGATGCTGCCGGAAATCTCGTTACAGCCGGATTTGTACACAGACGCTGAGCTACCCCTTGAGCTTGTTAACCAAGCACCAGATTTGTGTCCCCGCTATATTGCCAGGCTCTTTACCGGTGTTCAGATCATGCCCTCACCCCTCTGGTTGAAAAGTGCGCTGATTAAATCCGGACTTCGTCCCATCAATAACCTGGTGGATATTACCAATTTTGTGATGCTGGAGTATGGACATCCGCTGCACGCCTTTGATTATGCCAAGCTTGCCGGAAAACCTGGTTCGGAAATCCCGGCCATCATTATCCGCCAAGCGGCTCCAAAAGAAGTCTTTACGGCTTTGGATGGCAAAGCATACAATCTGGATGGTGATGAATTGCTTATTGCTGATGGCACCAAACCATCTGCTCTGGCAGGGGTTATGGGTGGTGAAATATCAGGAATTGGCAATAGCACGGTCAGGGTAGTTTTAGAAAGTGCTGCCTTTGCCCCCGGTTCCATCCGCAAAACCTCTTACAAACACAAACTTAGCAGTGATTCCAGCTATCGTTTTGAACGTCATCTCAGCGATCACTCTGCCGGCTTGCCTTCCCAACGAGCAGCCCAATTAATCTGTGAATTGGCGCAGGCAAAGCAGTGTGAAAACGTTTATGACAACTGGCTGCAACCATCAAAACCCATAATTTTGGGAGTTCGACCCTGCCGTTATGAAAAGGTGATTGGCTATAAACTGGATGGCGACAAAATTTGCGATTATCTGGAAAAACTGGGTTTAAAATTCCTGCAATATGGTTCTTGGAAGCCAGGTGTGATAGAAGACATTACCCAGGTTTATTGCCATCACGGGGAAGAGCTGAAACAAGGCAAAACTGAATTCTCCGAACTGCCCGATTGCATTCATACCCTATATTTTGAAATCCCTGCAAATAGGGTCGATTTAGGCCGCGAAATAGACTTGATAGAAGAGATTGCCAGGCTTGATGGTTACGACAAAGTGCCTATTAAAACCCCAGCCCGCTTGGTAATGGATCGACACCTGTATCGGGTTAAACGAGTGGCTACAGATTATATCGTGAGCAGAGGCTTTTTCGAAACCCTGAACTATAGCTTCTCAGAACCGGCTTTAATGCAGAAATTGGGATATGCCGAAGGCGATGCTGCCCTGCAAATGATTCAGCTGATAAATCCGCAAAGCAGCAATCAAAGTTCCATGCGCACCTCACTTGTCCCCCACCTTCTGCAAAACCTGCTGTATAACCTAAACCATGGTGAGCGCAATATAAAGCTGTTCGAATTGGGCAAAACCTATCACCGGCAAGAAAAGCTTAGCAAAGAACCCTATCACCTGGCAGCAATCCTGATGGGCTCTAACCGTGATGAACATTGGCAAGATAAAGCAGCAAACATTACAGCAGCAGACGTTAAAGGCATTGTGGATGAGTTACTAAGCCTTTTGGGCGTGGATAATTATTTGTGCACAGCAGCAAGTGAGCCTTACCTTAGCCCCACCGACAGCAAGGCCTATTTATACAATAATGCTCAATTGGCCTATTATGGCAAGCTGAAAGCACATGTGGCAGAAACATTTGGCATTGATGTAATTGAGCTGAAACAGGACATCTGGATTATTTCTCTGGAAATTGACTTGATTGCAGAAATCACGCGTAAGCGAAAGCTGGTTTACAGCGAGATTGCTCGCTTTCCTGCCGTAGTTCGGGACATCTCATTTCTGAGTCCCATCGATGTTGCTTTTCAGGACATCCAAACCTGCTTAAACAGCCTAAACACCGCGCTTATCAGTGAAGTAAGCGTGTTCGATGAATATCGCGGAAAGCAAATTCCTGAAGGCTTCCGCAGCCTTAGCCTGCATATAAAAATTCTGGATAAAGAAAAAACATTGACAGATGAGGTAGTAGATCATCTCGTTGCATCAATGATAAAAAAACTGCAAGAAACATGGCAGATTACAATGAGGTAAATATGGAAAATCATGCGGTGAACCTACAAGATAAGATACAGAAACTGATAGACCAATATACTCTGGACAAGAAAAGGCTGGAGGAATTGGAAAGCAAAAACAAACAGTTAACCGAGGAAAACTCGCAACTCTTTACCCAAATTGAAGCTTCCGGAACCGCTTCAGGAGAACTGGATGCAAAGTACAAAGCTCTTCAGAATGAGTATGACATGCTGCAAAACCGTTACAATGAGCTGCAAAACATGTTGGCAGGCTTTGAAAGCATCGCCGAAGGTGCCATCCAAAAAATAGATAGCATCTTTCCCTTGGTAGATAACGGGAATTAAGCACATGCAATCTGTGGAAGTGGAGATCTTTGGCCGTCGGTTTAGGCTGCGCAGTGATGATGAATTACGCACCAGAAAAGTAGCAGACGAAATAAACCGTCAGATTATGGAGCTAAGTAAGCATTATGACAATCTGGATTTTACGCGCTTACTCCTGCTGATCTGTCTTCAACAGCAAGAACAGAATATTGTTTTAGGCGATAGGAATACCGAGCTTAGCTCCGAGCTTGAACGCCTGAATCAGATGATCTCCAAGATAATATCTTGATACTTATATTGCCTGCAGGATTTGTGATATGAATTGCATAAAAGCTGTAATAGTATCGGGAACCAAGCCATGAGTGGCATGCGAGCCGGCCAGACCCGGATACATAAAGCTCAAAAGGTAGGTTCCCACCTCATGCTTGGCTTTGATTTGACAAGCTTACACGGTCCATGCGGGCACTTTAATTCGCTTTGGAAATTCCAAAGTTTTATAGATTGATCATAAAGGAACAAATCATGTTAAACATAAATCCTTACCTTGCTATAGTTATTGGAGTCATTCTTGGCTTTGGCATAGCATTGATAATTTACATTGCCAAGCGTAATTCCGCTTTCAAGCTGATTTCTCAGGCTACCAGCATTTCTGAAGATTTAACGAAAGATGCTAAAAAAGAAGCCGAAACCGCCAAAAAAGCTGCGATCCTGGAAGCCCGGGAAGAGTGGTTTAAGCAAAAACGTATCCTGGATATAGAAGTAAAAGAACGCCAGAACGAACTGCGGGCGCAGGAAAAGAAATATAACGAACGCCTTGGCAGCCTTGATAAACGTCTGGACTCTCTGGACAAAAAGGAAAGCAGCCTTACAGAACAGGAAAACAAGCTGAAAAGCAAAGAAAACGAGCTCAGCGATAAAAAGCAGGAGCTGGAAACCACCATCCAACACCAAAAGAATAAACTGGCTGAAATTGCCGGATTATCACGCGAGGAAGCAATTGCCAGATTGCGCGAAGAGCTTATCTCTCAAGCGCGTCAAGTGGCAGCCAATGATGCCCGGCAGACAATTGAACAGCTAAAGCTGGATGCCGGCAAAAAGGCAGCCGAAATACTCTCCACCGCCATACAACGGATGGCGGTGGATCATGTTTCCGAAACCACCGTCTCGGTAGTTTCGCTTCCCTCAGACGAAATGAAAGGACGCATCATAGGCCGTGAAGGGCGCAATATCCGCACTTTTGAAAAAGCCAGCGGAGTAGATTTGATTATTGATGATACTCCGGAAGCAGTAGTTCTGTCCTGTTTTGATCCCGTCCGACGCGAAATTGCCCGTCTTTCTCTGGAAAAGCTAATTTCAGACGGACGCATCCATCCCGGACGCATAGAAGAAGTTATTGTAAAAACCACCAAAGAAATGGAAGAGACCCTGATCAAGATTGGTGAAAAAGCTGTTTTGGAAACCAATATCCACAATATCTCTCCCAACCTGATAAAAGTCCTGGGACGTTTGCACTATCGCACCAGTTACGGTCAAAACGTGCTTCAACACTCCATCGAGGCAGCTTGGATTTGTGGAATACTGGCTGCTGAACTTGGTTTGGATCAGGAAATTGCCCGCCGTGCAGGGATGTTGCACGATATTGGTAAAGCTGTAGATCACGAATTTGACGGCACACATGCCATTATTGGCGCAAATCTTGCCCGTAAAAATGGAGAAAGCAAACTGATCGTTAATGCCATAGAAGCTCACCATGAAGAAGTAGAAGCTCTGTCAGTATATGCTGCCTTGGCTCAAGCTTCAGATGCCATTTCCGGAGCCAGACCCGGAGCCAGAAGAGAAATGCTGGAAACCTACATGCAGCGTCTTGCCAAGCTGGAAGAAATTGCCAACAGTGTCGAAGGCGTAAACAAATCCTACGCCATTCAGGCCGGACGTGAACTGCGTATCATCGTGGAACCCAGCGTTATTGATGAGAACCAAACTAACCTTTTGGCAACAGAAATTGCCGCTTCAATAGAAAAACAGGTGCAGTATCCAGGCCAAATTAAGGTTACTGTCATCCGTGAAACGCGGCAGATTGCAATGGCAAAATAAATGAGAATCCTATTTTTTGGCGATGTTTATGGCAAAGCCGGAAGACAAGCACTGCTAAGCACTTTACCCGGCCTGAAAGAACAATTCAGGCCGGATTTTATCATAGCTAATGGCGAAAATCTTGCCGACGGCAAAGGTGTAACCGAAAAAACCCTTCACCCCCTCTTAAACCACGGAGTAGATGCCATTACCGGAGGGAATCATTTATGGGACAGGGCAGAATCGCTGGATTATATCGCCCATAAAGCTTTGATTGTAAAACCGATGAATTATCCCATTCAAACCCCGGGTAATCCATTTCTGATCTTAGCAAAAGCTGATATAGAACTGGGAATTATTTGTCTTTGCGGTCAAATTTACATGCCCCCTTGCGACAATGCTTTTGGAGTTCTGGAGCGTTTTCTAAACAGCTTGGATGCCCCTATTCCAATTATTCTCGATTTCCATGCAGAATCCACCAGTGAAAAAAGAGCTATGGGTTGGTTTGCAGACGGCAAGTTAGCCGCCGTGTTGGGAACTCACACTCATATCCAAACCGCAGATGAAGAAATTCTGCCCAGTGGCACTGCCTACATTACAGATGTTGGGATGACGGGATCTCATGACAGCGTGATTGGAGTTCGTAAACAGATTATCGTGGATAAAATGCTAAGTGCCATTCCAAACAGGTATGAATCTTCAGACCTTGGTTTGCAGGTTAATGCAGTAGTTGTGGACATAGACATTTTCGGCAAGGCAACCAAGATTAGCAGAATAAAACAAAACGTGGAGCTAACTCAAGAGGAGTTATAATGGAAAAAATCCTAAGCGGGAAACCTGTAGCCAATTTGATTTCCAAAGCCTGTAAAAGCCTCATTGATCAATATCAGTTAAAGCCAAAAATGCTCTTGATTCAGGTCGGCGAAGACCCGGCTTCTTCCTATTATGTGCAAAGCATCGTAAGCAGCGGCCAAAAGCTGGGCTGCCTATGTGAGCTGCTAACTCTGCCGGACAATACCGAACAGGCCACCCTGATTGAGCTTATAAACTCTGCCAATGCGGATGCATCAGTTAATGGCATCATGATTCAAAAACCCCTTCCTGCCCACCTCAACGACAGCATTATCAATTGTGCCATCAACCCTAATAAAGACCTTGATTGCCTGCATCCGCTTAATTTGGGTAAAATCATGATGGAAAGTGATGGCTTTTTGCCTTGCACTCCCGCAGCAGTGTTGTTTTGCATGATCCATTACGGAATAGACCCCTCAGGCAAAAACCTGGTTATTTTGGGACGCAGCAATGTAGTAGGAAAACCTCTTGCCAATATGCTGCTGTGGAAGAAACCCTTTGCCAATGCAACCGTAACGGTATGTCATAGCCGCACCACTAATATAGATAGAATCACGTCCGCAGCAGACATAATTATAGCCGCAATTGGCAAACCGAATTTTGTAAATGCAGACATGATAAAAGAAAATTGTGTTCTGCTTGACGTGGGAATTAACGAACAAAAAAACGAGCTTGGCCAGGCAGTTTATGTAGGAGACATTGACTATAACTCTTGCTTTAACAAAGCTTTGGCTATTACTCCCGTGCCTGGTGGAATTGGCCGGATTACCACTTCCATGCTCTATTTGAACCTGATTAAGGCTACTTTGGATGCCAAAAACATAAACAAAACTATTGACGAATATCTCGCACTTATTTTCAGTGGAAATAGACAAGAATAAACCTAAGATGTTTGGGAGGAATGATGCAAGTTAAGAGTGTTAAACTCTTGTCCATCATTGTGATGATTCTGATTATCCTGTTAATGGTAACAGGTTGCGGTAAATCGGGAAACCGCTTTGCCAATATCGCACCCACTATTAAAATAACCTCGTTTGAAGGTTGGGATAGCACCTATGTATCCGCAGAATATGATACTACACTTACCTACACTTTTCAACAACGCATTTATTGGCATGCCACAGACCCTGATGGCATCATTGCCGGCTATGCATTCCGTATTTTAGATGATAATAATATGCCTGTGGCCACTCCTGGCTATCACCACATTGATTCTGCGGGCGAACTTACTCCCCAAAACCTGTTGGCAATTGGCAACGGCTGGGTGATTCATTACCTGCCTGGTGCAGATCAATCAATCTCTCTTGATGATCCAAATGCAGCAAAATCCATCTGGACTTCCCAAAAGTATGCTGTGATCAATTTCCCCAGCTCTGATGCACAGGGCAATCCCATCACCAATTACAGCCGCTTTGAAGTGGTGGCCATAGACAATCGTGGTGCCATTACTGCCCAGCCCGCCTGGCGTAATTTTAAAACAACTTCTGCCCGCCCCAAATGCATGATCACTACCACGAAAGGCAATCCCAATGGCAAGCTGGTTGGTGCAGGTATTAAACTGCACTTTTCCATGGAAGATTTTGACCCCTTCATTGCCGCCATCCCCTTTAAATATGAATTCAAGATAATGAAGACAAATCTAAATGGCTCCAGCATAATTCCGGGCTCAGAATCCGAATGGATTTCCACAGATAGCGACGATGCAGTTACATCTGATGACCTGGATAGAATTTATGAGTATTTGTTAACCAGATACACTTCTCCAGCTTTGGAATTTGATTATGACGAATCTGGCAATGCTATGCGCCAAACCCGCATTACTGCCAGAGTTACCGACATGGCTGGAGTTGTTTCCGTTCCTGATTCAAACACAGTTTTAACTTTCAAGGTGAAGCAGGGATTTCGTCCCAAAGCCCTTGTCTGGCCAACCAAAACTTATGCCCTTGGCAACAATCATTACGAGGACTGGGGTGATGACAGCACTCCCGAAACCATACCCAACACCATCTCTCAGGGTGCTATTCGTTATGCTTCGCCTTTCTACAAAGACATAGATGGCAAACTTACCGCAGTCTATTCCAACAACATAAGAGTTTGGCTCCGTTGGGGATGGTATGGAGAGTATGGCAATGTAATCGGTGAATCATCAGTCGATTATGGTGATACCACCAATTTGAATCCTATGCCTTACAACAAAAAAGTGGATGTGGTTTTGGACTATCGCAGTTCCGGAGCTGCGGGAAACTACTTTAGCGAAATCACCGCTTTCCATCTGCGTTTTGATGGTGAACCTTACTATTATCCGCCCTATGCAAATTCCATTGTTACAGATAATAATGGCCTGCGCTGGCTGAAGATTCCGGTAAATTCTCCCCTGGGTCAAACCATTGTTCTAACCAGCGGACAGCTACCTATGCCCGAAGGAACAGAGCCGGGTGAACACACATTCGAGATTAAGGTAGAGGATTTGCAGCAAGAAACCGATCCCTCTCCCGCAAGATTCAAGTTTTACCTGCATAATTACATAGAGCCGGCCAACCGTAATGGCATCCTGGTGATTGACGATGACACAAGTCATCCATCTTATTCACCCGACGCTGTTGTGGCTGAAAAGTATGAAAGCATGCTATCCGATTATACGGGCTTGAAGACCTATATTAAGCGCAGCACCCTGGCAACCCCTGGAAACACCGTTCCGGATGCCCGCGACCGCCATCTGGCTTTTAGCGATTTACAGAAATACAAACTGGTGATTTACCACAGTGACAGCCCCGTATCCACAGGAAATCTGGAATTTGATGTAGATGGATTGGCTATGTATTTGCTGAGGGGTGGAAACATGGTTGTTTCTCATACAAACAACCTGGCGCAAGCTATCTCTGCCATCAGTTACAACCGTTCGCGCTACACTTTCTACAGCTACCTTGGCCTACCCATGGTTCCTGATATAAAAGTCTTAAGCAGCTCAGCCCAAACCCGCACCTTTTTCCAAAAAGCTGTGGCAACTCCAGGCTTGAATTATAACAATGTTGATGTGCAGTTTGACGATCCACCCAGCTTTAATCCACTGGTTAATGCTTACGATGGTCTTTCGCTAATTTCTTACATCGCTTCTACTAACGCAGAAGTTGTTTACAGGCTTGGTTGCAAACCGGTGGGTTATTCTGTATCACCTCCAACTCAAGCCCAATTCGATCTCTATAACAACCAAATTGTCGGAACCAGAAAAGTGAATGCAAATAACAGCAAAACCTACCTGTTTACCTTCCCTCTTTCCTATATGCAGGAAGATGATACCAAAACCATGATGAACCAAATCATCAGCGAAGTAATGTAATAAACCAAATCAACTAATAGCAAAGCCGGCTTCTTTTGAGGCCGGCTTTTTTTGAGGTGTAGTCCACCCACACATATATCTCCTTTTCTCCCTGCAAGCTTGCACTACTACACCATTACTATGGCACTGCTATAGCATTGCTATGAACCATAGTAATGCTCCCCTAATGCGATACTGATCAACAAGAATTGATAAGAATCAAGATTTTTTTAGAGTTTCTTATGACAAGACTGTTCAGACAAATAGGTATTATGTTCAATAAATTAGCAGTTGCAAATGCGGAAAAAGTGGGCGAGACCGACCTATAATCGTATTGTGTCTCAAATTGACACATCGTCTCAGCTGTAACCATAAAACCATCAAACTAATGATTTTTCTCCAAAATATGCCTTTCTGCCAGAGCTGTTATTTTAGGGCACAATATGGACAATATGTATATTTACTAATCTTTCCAACACCTAAGTTATTGAAAAATAGTGTGCGATTTAGACATTGATGCAAGCTAATATATTATATTGCTTCACGATAAAAGTATTTGCAATTATCGCTCCGTACGCACGGTTCTGTGAGAGGGATGATGCTGGTTTTGATCATCCAGCATCACTCTACTCGATTCAGATAGAAAACCCCACGACGCCACCACCAAATAAGTCCCGTAGGGACGGCATTTTACATGAAACAAT
>DIXL01000067.1 GCA_002428685.1 Cloacimonetes bacterium UBA6081
TACACAGCAAAACACTCCAAACCATAAAGCTACCTCCAAAAAGAAGAAAACCCACAAACTGAGGCACGTTCAGAATAGTCCTGTTTTCTGCAGCCTCCGTTTTAACCCAAAAACGACCGGAGGCCGGTTCAGAACAGTCAGGCTACACCGTAATTGTGAGCTGGCCTGAAGCTGAGAGTTGCAACCCAGGGGGTCGTTTTTGGGTCAAAACAAAAGAGTGGCACCCGTTTTGACTCACAATTTTCACACGCCCTCACATTGCAAAGTTTCCTCTCACCGCAAACCCATCCAACTGAGCATTAGGCTACTCTCTCACTGAAAATTGTGAGTTAAAACGGAAATTATATATGCACCGGTTGTTAGCTTTTTGAACTTAATGAGTGCTCTCATTACACCCAGCAGGGAATAATCGTAATTTGGGGTTGGGCTTTGGTATCGGGTAGTCCAGAGCCACAGAGTCTCCCTCCTTAATCATTATGCTGCCCACACCCGGCAACTAAGCTGAACCTATCCTGAACTAAGTTCAGGTTAGATTCGGGTTAGTGGCCGCATAGGCTGCTGATAGTGACCAAGGGGCAAGAGACGGCAGCTTGGCTTTGGCGATTATTTTAGGCAATTGTGATTATATCTTGACAATAAAGACAGCTTGTTGGAGCATGCCCTTGGGAGATAATTATGCACAAATATCTGTTTCTGCTGATTGCAATTGCTTGTAGCTGGGGCTTGTTGGTAGCCCAGACAAGTTCAGAACCCGAGAAAGCGCGTTTTGAGTGGGGTGTGCAGTATGGTTTTAACCTCAGCAATTTTGATAATTCCCTTTTGGAGAACTGCAAAGATAGGGTTCTTGCCGATCTCTTGGGAGGCTTTGCTATCCGCTACACACTGAGTGACGTTACGGCAGTGCGGACAGAGCTGATTTTGGATAGAGTGCGCAGCTACATAAAATCCGATCATCCTTACCCCTATGTGTTTCAAAGCAAAAGTACTTTCAAATCTACCCGTTTGAAACTGCCCGTGTGCGTGGAGTTCAGAGGGGCTGGAAAAGCTCCGGATGTTCGTCCCATCTTTGGCATAGGTGGATATATGGCTATTCCGCTTAGTGCGGACATGAAGGAAGATTTTGATTATCAAAGCGGCAACACCAACACGGGATATATAGATATAAAGGAGGATTACCCTCAGTTCATTCCGGGGGTTCAGATCCGGTTGGGGATCAATCATAAACATTCCTTCTGGCAAATCCGCTACAATCATGATTTGGTCAGCTTGAAACACCCGCAACTGGATGTGGGCAGTTTGCAGTATCACAATGTGGAATTTATCTTAGGTATAATAGGCCTAAAAGGCTGGCTGGAAGATATGTCGCCCTCCTCACGGGCTGGAAAATAGCTTGGAACTGAAGTAAAAGAACATGATAGGCGCACCGGATTGGACGGATAGGACGGACTGACGCGGATTAATGAATTTATGATGTTTTGGAACTACAAAGACCAACCAGAGAGGGAACAACGGAAATACTACTCCACAGAGTAACCCTTTTGTTAGTAAGTTAATCCGTGTAAACCCGATTGATCCACCAAATCCGTGTGCCTATTAGCAATAATTCAGAGAAAAACGGGGGGGAGCATAATACTCTTTGGCCTTACCCACGGCTACAGATCATTGGTGTGTTTTTGGGTGTGAGCACTAAATAAAATTTTGTCTCCATCGCTTCTTACGAAAATGTTACTGATATCATCCAGAAACCAGTTGTCTGGATTAATTCCATCGGTTAACAGGACATCGTTTCCGGTATATAGATCATAACTTCGTAAATCACTAAGGCCATGTCTTTTGCTGGAGTAGAACAGTTTGGATTCGGTAGGAGAAAAGCATAAAGTGTAGCAATTGGCAATTTCAATAATCCGTTGTTCTTCACAGTCATATACTTGGGCAAGAAAACCATAAGAAGTCCAAACTCCATAAAAAGCAAAATAACGCAGGTTTGGACTGACACTAAAAAATGAATTGATTCCTTCCGCTTTCATCAACAGAATGGGAGTGGTGCCCATTTCATCCAGCACATAAAGATTGTCATCGGCAAACACATAAAACTTATCCTGAAGGCTGTTATACAAAGCATATTGAGCCTCCCGCCAGATTGGAAACTCTACTAACTCTCTGCTGGTTCTATTGAAGCGGTGGATAAATCCAGGGCTGACCATAGTGATGTAGTTGCCGCAATTGGAAAGCGAGGGGTTGATTAAATCCTTATCATTATTGGGCGTAACATTTTGCAGAGAGGTTCCGCTAAAAGTGCAAGAATATAGATCACCACTACCACAAAAAAACAAGGAGTCTTGCGAGGGAATGGTAATAATGTATCTGCTGTGTGAGCAATTCAGGTCTGAGGGCGTGATATCATGATCCAATTGCTCACCCATCCCCCGGAAACCTATATGATAACCGGACGTAAAGATCTGAGTATCGGACACATAAAACGTCTCGTCGGGCAGTTGCATGGACGTCATCTGCGAAAACTCATTACCATTGGGCTTGATTGAACAGGTTCTATAGTATTGTAGATAATCATGAGGATCAAAGCATCCCGCAATGAACACAAGGAGGACAGGCAAGCAAAGGAATAGCTTCCTGTAACGCATTATCCACCTCCTGGTAGGTTTCGATTATCCATGGAACAATGAATAATCACTTAGTTTTTTTGTCAAGCAAATACAACTGACTTACAAACTCGCATCCCCCTATATTTCACATCTACAGAAAAGACAAAGTTTCTAATGTTAATAGTAACAAGGATTTGACGGAATAAACTGATGCACACTGATAGTTGTGTTTGTGTTATTTGTTTAAAGAATCCCGAACTCCAAAAAGGGAGCAAAAAAGCAGAATTCAACTTGATTAAGCAGCATCTGAGGCTCATTTCAGCAAAAATAACCGTGTTAATCCGCTATTTCCGCCCAATCCGTGTGCCTATTCGTTTTTTTGGGGTTATGCCACAATACAATTACCTTTATACTAATTGCAGAGCTTGCTCCAAATCCTCAATCAGGTCTGCGACATCTTCTATGCCAACCGATAAGCGCACCAAATCATCGGTAATGCCGGCTGCTAACTTGTCCGCTGCGCCAACCTTGGAATGGGTCATGGAGGCTGGATGCTGAATAAGCGTTTCTATGCCACCCAACGAAACTGCCAAAGCGGCTAATTTGACATTGTTCATAAGGGTTGCACCGGAATCAAAGCCCCCTTTTACCCCAAAGGAGATCATGGCTCCCGGACCGCTTTGCTGCCTTTTAGCCAGTTCATGCTGAGGATGGGATACTAAGCCTGGATAGCGCACCCAGGCTATTTTGGGGTGTTTTTCCAGGTAATCTGCCAAGATGATAGCATTCTGCTGCGCTCTTTCTATCCGTAAAGCCAGGGTTTTTAACCCACGGGTAACCAAGTACGCCTGATGGGGATCCATACACGGCCCCATCTGGGTCATAACGCCATACAGCAGTTTATGGTCTTCGGGAGTTTTGGTAACAATAACACCACCAACCACATCGGCATGGCCATTGATGAATTTGGTGATGGAATGCAGCACAATATCTGCACCCAGGGCAAGAGGCTGCTGCAAATATGGCGAGCAGAAGGTGTTATCCACCACCAGTAAAATTCCGCGGCTCTTAGCCAGTTTTGCACAAGCGGCAATATCGGTGATGGCGATGGTGGGATTGGCAGGGGTTTCGATGTAAAGAATTTTGGTATTAGGCTTTAGGGCTGCTTCCACCAGGGCAATATCGGAGGTTTCCACAAAGCTGGATTCCACCCCAAAACGGGAAAAATGTTTTTCCAAAACCCCGCGGGAAGGGCCATACACCGCTGCTGAAGAAACAATATGGCTGCCAGCTGCCAAGTATGCCATATATACCGTGGTTACGGCAGCCATGCCACTGGCTACTGCGATGCCGCCAAAACCACCTTCCAGGCTGGCTACAGAGTTTTCCAAGCTCCGGATGGTGGGATTCCCCAAACGGGTATAAATATAGCCATCTGCCTCTCCGGAGAAACAATCTGCCCCGTGCTGGGCATTTTTGAAAGCGAAGGTGGAAGTTTGATAAATAGGCGGAGTAACTGCCAGATATTTATCGTCGAAATGTGCCCCATGCACCATGCGGGTAAAGAAACCGTGCTTGCTTTTCATGTGTGATCCTTTGTTAAAACTTCATTTTGACCCTGTTAGATTTGAAGGGGAAAAAAGTCAAGCGGAAAGGCGGAGATGAATGTGCAGCAAAGAGGAGACCGGCAGCACGGCAGAATTGCTGATTGCAAGTTTGCTGGACGAAAAAGGGGGATAGGTTTATTAAAACTCGAAAGTTGCCTTGATTACAGGGAAGAAATATAAATCATCAGTAGATACACCCGTGGGGCGGATTCCTCCCAGATCCCAGGCTATATTATTACCCTTGAAGCGGAAACCAAAGCTTACTATTGCATCCAAATCATCACTTAATTCATCTATGACAGTTCCATACTCAAACATGATGGCTACCTTCCTGCCCAGATCTTTGCGAACTCCGGCAAAGATGACAGGAGAATCCATTCCCTCTTCATTATTCCAGGCATATAAAGCTCCCAAATGGAGGCTTTGAGCGGGTCTGCCAATGCTCAATACATTTCCGGCAGAAAACACTTGGGAATCGGGTGTCAAAGAGATAAAAACAGCTGATTGGACATATCCCTTTTTTAGGTATCGCTGTTTTGCGCCAAGCGTGATAGACTTTTCAAAACCCTCGAAAAATGGCATTACAGACATCCCGCTTATATGTGTGCTATTTGTGGGGGCGTAGGCATATTGAAGAACCAACACTTCATAATTTGTTAATGAAGACGAACCCCTGGGCATTGTGTATGCTGTGGGAAGCAGCATCAGAGATTGATCTCCCGGCATATAACCATCTGCTTCCTGAGCAGATAAGCATAGTGTAAACCATACTGCCACTATCAATAACAAGGTTTTCAGTCTCATCACCTTAATCCTCACATTCTTTTTTTTGAAGTTATTACCATCTAAAAAGCATATAAAAGCAAGCTGTGTTATTTGTCAAATGATATTTAGCGGGAAGAGCCAGCAAAAAGTACTTGACACAAAGGATAAGATGAAAGACAATGTCTCCGGTCGCTTGACCTTATATAGAGTGTAAGAACTGAGGATTATAGGATGTCCTCAAATAACCCGAGAAATAACAACAAGGAGAACTAATGAAACGCATGTTACTTGCCTCGGTCCTGCTGCTCTTGTGCACAGGAACTTTATTTGCCCTCACCGGCTTTGGTGAATCCGGTACCTTTGAGATCAGCGAGGGTACCCTACCGGTAGAATTATCATTTTTTGGCGCCGAGCTTATCTGGCAAAACAGTGTGCGCCTGAGCTGGGTGACGCAGTCCGAAACGGGTCTGTATGGTTACTATATCTATCGCGGTAACAGCAGCGTACTGAGCACCAGCAGCCTGATATCAGAGCTGATAGTCCCTACCAATACCTCCAGCCAGACATACTATATCTATGATGATAAAGAGATTAGCCAAAGCGGAAGGTACTTCTACTGGCTATACAGCCAGGAACTCGATGGCAACGGTACATACCATGGACCCGTCTCTATCATGGTTAATTTGGAAGGGCAGCCAGGCTCGCCAGATATTCCGCTGCATACAGGTTTGCAGACTATCTACCCCAATCCCTTCAATCCCAGCACCACCATTAGTTATCAAGTGGAGGGTCCCGGTCAGGTAGAACTGAGCATCTATAACACCCGGGGGCAGATAGTGCGGACTTTTAGCCGCCATCATGCCACTAAAGGATGTTTTAACCTGCTGTTTGATGGCAAAGACTCCAGCGGCAATAGTCTCTCCAGCGGTGTGTATCACGTGGTAATGAGCAGCGGCAAACAGGTCTCAAATCAAAAAATGGTACTCATGAAGTAAGGGAGGACAAGATGAAAAAGATAATACTTCCGATAATCCTGATAACATTAACAGCTCTGGCTTTTGCTGCTGCCCCTGTAGTGAATAACGTGGTAGCGACTCCCGGAACGGGAAAGGTGACTATTACTTATAGTCTGACCGCTGAGGCCACATGTGATGTGCGCGTGGTGGTCTCTAATGACGGTGGTGGGAATTACAATATCTATCCTACTGCACTTAGTGGAGATTTTGGCCATAACGTTCCCAATACTCCCACAGCTAAAACGATAATCTGGAATCCCGCCGCAGATGACATGACAGTAGGCTCCAATTACAAGGTAAAAGTGATAGCCAGAGATAATCCAAATGAGAGTTCCACCCAGGTGCAAAGCTTTCTCAAGGTGGAGGGTGGAACTTTCAGCAGACAGAATAGTGATGGTACATATCCGAATCCTGCAGTAATGGTTACACTTTCTTCATTCTATATCGATAAATACGAAATAACGCAAGCAGAATATGAAGCCGTGATGGGGATTAATCCATCCTATTTCACCAGTGTCACAAACGGTCCTGTGGAGCAGGTCACCTGGTTCAATCCCATAGAGTATTGCAACCGCAGGAGCCTGCAGGAAGGTCTTACCCCTTGCTACAGCTACAGTACCTACGGCACTAATCCTGATGATTGGCCCTCGGGATGGAATACCAGTGATGCCAATCACACCAATGTAAGCTGCAACTGGTCTGCCACTGGCTATCGCTTACCCACCGAGATGGAATGGATGTTTGCGGCAAGGGGTGGTAATCAGAGCCTGGGCTACACCTATAGTGGCAGTAACACCATTGGCGACGTAGCATGGTATACTACCAATTCAGGCAGTACGACTCACGAAGTAGGTACCAAAGCCGCCAACGAGCTTGGTCTTTATGACCTGAGTGGCAACGTTTGGGAGTGGAATTGGGACATTTACGGCGACTACCCAACTAATCCACCAAATAATCCTACGGGAGCAAGTAGCGGTTCCTACCGTGTGGTTCGCGGCGGTGACTTCTACTACGATGCCGCCTACTGCACCGTTTTTTATCGGTACAGCAACGTTCCCCCGTACAGCGCCGGCTACAACATAGGCTTCCGCGTCTGCAGGGTTTCCCCTTGATTTTTGGGTTTTGTCCTTTTTGCCTTTTGCAAATTCCGCAAAAAGCAGTAGCACAATATGCGAACGACAAGGTGGGGGTGCAGGGGGATTATTCCCCCTGCCCNNCAAAATTGTGAGTTAAAACGAAAAGGAAGAGGTGTCAGGAGGTGTACTTTAGTTTTAACTCTAAAAAGACCAGAGGACAGATGCAAATAGTAACGCTGGGAACAAATAACGAAACTACTACGAAATGGGAGTTGCAATCCCAGCGAGTCTTTTTAGAGTCAAAACTTAACTTATAACAAAGCTACGCTATAAACGTTTAAGGTCTAACTTCAATACGCTCAATATTATTTGGTGGTGCGAACCCAGGTATCGGTTCTGCCAACCAGTGAAACCCCAATAAAGCCGCGTAAAGCAAGGGTGTTATTATTCGTTAATTCTGCTTTGGCAGAATAGGTTTTGCCACTTTTGGGATCGTAGATTTTACCACTCTTATACTTGGTTTTACCATCTGGAACCAAGCCGCTGAGAATAACCAAATCCATGAGAGGGCGGGTTTGCAGCTTTTCATTAGGGTTTTTCTTATCCACTTTGGCTTTGCCATCTTCGTTAGGTTCTTTCAGCCAGATGATTTTGCCGGCAAATGAGCCATTTTTGGTTTCGTAAATCTCAATTTTACTGGTCTTTTCGCCATTAAACCACATGCCTGTGATCCGGTCTGTGTCATTCAATTTTTGGGCAAACACCAAGGCAGGAACAGTCAGAATCAGGGCAAGGATGATGATAATCAGGTGTTTCATGTAAGACTCCTTGTATCATTGGTTGATGCCACACCGTTTGTAGATAAAATCCACATTACGCAAGTAGCGTTCATAAGAAAAGATATCCCGTATTTCACTGTTGTCAATAACAGATGTGATTTCGGGATTGGCCAAAATATTGGTAAGGAAGTCGCTGCCACTTTCAATGCTTTTCATGGCCTCGGTTTGCACCAAAGCATAGGCTTGTTCACGGCTGAGGCCGCGGTTGGTAAGCTGCAAAAGCAGGGCTTGGGAAAACACCAGACCGCGGGTAAGTTCTAGGTTTTTCATCATGCTATCGGGGTAAACCAGCAGGTTGCTCATCAAATCGCAGGTTTTCCCCAGCATATAATGAATCAGGATGCAGGAATCTGGGAGAATTATGCGCTCCACACTGGAATGCGAGATATCGCGTTCGTGCCAAAGGGCGTTATTTTCCATGGCGCAAAGAGCATTGCTGCGCAACACTCTGGCCAGGCCGCATAGCTGTTCACTTACAATAGGATTGCGTTTGTGGGGCATGGCGGAAGAGCCTTTTTGGCCTTTGGAAAAGTTTTCCTCGGCTTCGTGCACTTCGCTACGCTGTAAATGTCGTATTTCCAAAGCGATTTTTTCGATGGATGAGGCAATGATGGCCAAAACAGACATAAAGAAGGCATGGCGGTCGCGCTGAATAACCTGGGTGCTTACGTTGGCGGGACTTAAATCCAGATACTTGCAGGCCAGTTCTTCAATCTCGGGGCTAAGATGAGCAAAGTTGCCCACTGCGCCAGAAAACTGACCAACGCTAATCTCGGTTAGGGCGGCGTTTAAGTGCTGGATATTACGTTTGGCTTCTTCAAACCACAGGGCAAATTTTAGGCCAAAAGAGGTCGGTTCTGCATGGATGCCATGTGAACGCCCCATACAAAGCGTTGTGCGATATTGTCTTGCCTTAAGTTTCAAAATTTCAGCCAAACGCTCCAATTCGCTAAGGATGAGTTCTCCACTGCTTTTCAGTTGCATGGCTGTGGCGGTATCCAAAACATCCGAAGAGGTCATGCCATAATGGATGTAACGCGAGGATGGGCCAACAAACTCTGCCACATTGGTTAAAAAGGCAATTACGTCGTGCCGGGTAATCAGTTCCAATTCATCAATACGCGCTGCATCAAAATCGGCTTTGCTATTTATGATCTCCCAATCTGCCGAGGGGATGATGCCTTTGTCGTGCATAGCTCTTGCTGCGGCAAGCTCCACTTCCAGCCAGCATTCATAACGGTATTGGGAAGTCCATAAACGTGCCATTTCGGGGTTTGAATAGCGTGGAATCATAAATACTTCCTATTTCTGGTTCAGATACTCTTTCAGCAAAGCCTTCAAATCCAAGCCCTCAAGGCCTTTTAACGCTTGTGGGATAGCGGGAGGTGTAGCTTTTGGCAGGGGGGTAATTTGGGGAGGTGTATAGTCAATTTTATCGTATATCAGTTTGATGGACAAATTGTTAGACCCCTTGATGTTCAATTCCTGCAGTTTATTGTTTGTCCCATAAATCACTTTCAGTTCTGTTTTACTCTTAGGATCAAAAACCTTGTCCAATCGGTAATCTGCCAGAAAGCTGACGGTAACGCTATCAATTTCCAGCTTTTTATCGGCAATGACGTCCTTGCCAAATTTGCTTATTAAAGAATCTGCACTACCAAATAAGTTCAGGCTTCCTTGGGGAATGCTACTACTAAGGTTAAGCAATTCCAGCATAGGCATATAGGGTGATTTTAATGAGACATACTCTCCGATATACAGACTAATTAAAGGCTGTGCTCCAGCACCCATTATGCCGCCATCAAAGAGGTCAAACCGAATCTCCTGCCGGTTTTTGGCAGCACTGAACATTTTGCGCATGGCCAAACCCATGAAAGAGATTTCCACCACGCCCTGGCTGTCAAAGCTTTCCCATTTTAGCAGTTCTTTACGCAGCTTTTCCTGTTCACTTATTATTTGGGGTCCTGCACAAGAAGAAAGCAGCCAGACAAGCAGCAGGAAGGAGACAGCATATATCTTATTCATGATGCTGCCGAGGACGGTTAATAGACCAAATCCCCCAAACCGCTATGGCAATCATAATAGCACTCAGGAATTGACCTATGCTCATAAAACCGAAAATGAAGCCAAACCTGGTGTAAAAGGTAATATCATCCGGCTCACGCACAAACTCTATCAAAAACCGGAAAATGCCATAGAGGCCAATAAAGCTATAAAATACCATACCCTCTTTTTTAATTTTCCTAAGCAAATAGTAGCTAACGGCAAAAAGCACAATACCTTCCAGAAACATTTCATAAAGCTGGGTAGGATGTCGTGGTAAACCGTCTGAGCCCGGAAAAACCATACCCCAGGGAAGATTTGTGGGCTTACCCCATAGCTCTGCATTGATAAAGTTTCCCAGCCTTCCCAAGCCCAGGCCAATGGCTACATTCGGGATGGCGGCATCAGCCAGGGGAAAAAACCCCAGCTTTTGCCTTTTGCTATAGACAATGCCGGCGATTATCGCTCCCAAGGCTCCACCGTGAAAGCTCATTCCACCCTCCCAGACTGCGAAGATAGCCAAAGGATTATGCAGATAAAAGGGGAGATTGTAAAAAAGGACATAACCCAGCCTGCCACCAATAATTACGCCCAGCATTACATAAAATAAAGCAGATTCATACTGCTCATGGCTCAGTTTTATATTTCGAAACTTCAGATTGTGTTTATACATTAGAAAGGCGATAACAAAGCTAAGCACATAAAACAAGCCATACCAACGGATTTGCAGGTTAAGGCCGCCAAGGCTGAATTTTACTATGTCAGGATTGAAGTTAGGATGGATAATCATCGTTTCGTAAGCTCATCAAGCCGCTTAACAATAAGTTCCACAGCTTCTTCCGGAGTTCCGTCAATCTTTTCCACCACCTTATCGTGATGTGGAGAGAATATGCTTAGCACTTGAGTGGGAGAGCCGTTTAAGCCTGTCTGCTTTTCATCCAAACCCAAATCGTCGCAATTCCAAATAATTAGTTCCACGCTTTTAGCATTCTTTTTACCACGAAGGGAAGGCAAGCGGGGACTATTAATTTCTTTTACCACAGAAACCAAGCCGGGTAATTGCATTTGCACCCTGTCGTAGCCGTCTTCCATCAGTCTTTGAACTGTAGCAGTGCAGCTATCAATACTTTCTATTTTGCGCACAAAGCAGGTTTGTGGAATGCCCAGATGCGCTGCAATGCCAGGACCAACCTGAGCAGTATCACCATCAATAGCTTGTTGACCGGTTAAAATCAGAGTGTAATCTCCAACCTTTTTAATAGCTGCTGCAAGGGTTAGGCTGGTAGCCCAGGTATCTGCTCCCGCAAAACGGCGGTCGGATAAAAGGATTATCTCATCCACTCCCAAGGATACAGTTTCACGCAGGGTAGCTTCACATTGGGGCGGCCCCATACTGATGGCGGTAATCAAACCTCCATGAGCTTCCTTCAGGCGCACAGCTTCTTCCACCGCATAAGCGTCAAAAGGATTTAGAATGCTTTCCACCCCTTCGCGAATCAGGGTATTGGTCTTGGGATCTATTTTGATCTCATTAGTATTGGGAACCTGTTTTACACATACTATGTAATGCACGTTCTCTCCTTTTGATTAGTGGTAAAAGGCTAATATTTTATCACAGACAAACTTTTTTTGGTCGTCGCTCAGCTCTGGATAGATCGGAATGGAGAGGACTTTGTTTGCCATTTCTTCAGCAACGGGTAAATCACCTTTCTTGTAACCAAGCGAGCTGAAACACTCTTGAACATGCAGTGGTAGGGGATAATAAACCGCGCAACCAATTTCTGCCGCTTGCAAATGTGCCAGCAGTTCATCGCGCTTTTCGCAGACCAAAGTATATTGATTGTAAATGCTTACAGCCTTGGAACTAATGTGCGGAATCCGAATTCCCTGCACGTTTTTTAGCTTGGCATTGTAAAAATCTGCATTTGCCCGGCGGGCTTTGCTCCAACCTTCCAGGGCGTCCAGTTTCACGCTTAATATTGCAGCTTGCAGAGTATCCAAACGGCTGTTTAAGCCAACCCATTTGTGGTAATATTTTGGGCTTTCACCATGCACACGCAGTTGACGCAGCTTTGCAGCTAAATCATCATCATTGGTTAGGCACATACCTGCATCTCCCATGGCACCAAGGTTTTTGGAGGGGAAGAAAGATAGCGTTCCGATATCTCCAAAAGAGCAGCTCATTTTGCCGTCCCAGGTACTGCCTATCCCTTGGGCATTATCTTCTATCACTTTCAGATTATGCTTTTTAGCAATAGCCATAATGGCATCCATATCAGCGCATTGTCCAAACAAATGCACAGGCATGATCGCCTTGGTTTTGGGGGTGATGGCAGCTTCAATTTTATGAGGATCAAGATTGAAAGTGAGGGCATCAATGTCAACGAACACAGGCTTGGCAAAATTGCGCCATATAGACGAAGCGGTGGCAAAAAAAGTGAAAGGTGTGGTGATTACTTCATCGTCCTCACCAATTTCCAAAGCCTTTATAGCCAAAACCAGGGCATCGGTTCCGGAAGCACAACCTATGGCATGCTTTATCCCCAAATACTTGGCCATTTTTTCTTCCAGTTCTTTCACTTGGGGTCCCATAATATAGTGATGGTCGGCAAAAACGCGCTCCAGGGCTTCTCTAATTTTCGGCATCAGGGGGTTATATTGGGCATGCAAATCCAGCATTGGAACTTTCATTTCTGTGTCTCCTTTATTTTGTGGTAAGGGCGCGTAGCCCAATAATTATTGTGATCATGGACGAGGTAAGGGTTACAATGTCTTTCACATCAGTCCAAAGCGACCGATCGGTTTGGCTGGGGACAAAAACAACGTCGCCGGGCACAATGGAAACACTCTTTTGGGGGGTAACCCAATTTCCGCTTTGGCCGCGAATCAGCCTTCCCTTGCCTACTTTTCTATTGTTAGCATAACCTCCGGCGGCAGCAATATAATAATCCCAATTTTTGCCTTCCACCCAAGCAACCAACCCAGGATGACGAACCTGACCGCTAACCCAAACCATATTCATCAGTTCAGGAACAAAGATGCGGTCTCCATCGTGTAAAACGGGATTGGCCTCTTGTCCATTTGTGGCAAAGAGTTTTTGGGCATCCAGGCTATATTTGCCTTTCAGTTGCATCAGATTTGTGCGTAAATACGAATACTCCAGGGGTGTCATATCGGACATTGTGCGCTGCATCAGCATTTCCAGGTAATTATCGGTTTCCGCATTCAGATTATCGTTATAATAAACCATACTCTTGGCATCACCGCGTTTTGTAATTCCTCCAGCTTGCATAAGGACATCATAAAGCGTGGTATTTGTGTCAATTACGTATTCTCCAGGGTTTTTTATCTGGCCACTGATTTTTATGCGTTTGCGAGTGCGGATTTCAGAATCTCCCGGCACGTTAATGCGGTCATCAGCTTGCAGAGCGTAGTTTTCCAAGCTGGCATCCTGTTTCAAATTCAAGGTGATAACCTCGAAGTCTATGCGGTTGGCCGCATAGCGGTAAAGCTGAATTCTGGCCGGGTCTGCATCAAAGCAGAATCCCTTTGCCAGGGACAGAATATTGCCAAGTTTATCTCCGGCAACGTATTCCATCTCTGCCGGCAGGTTTATAGCTCCGGTTATATGCACAAAGCTCTTAATTGCTTGGATCACAACCACATCACCATCTTTAAGGTAAGGATTGCTATCTGTATCTCCCAAGCGGTAAAACCTTAATAAATCATAGCTTAATACTTGTCCATTGCGAATAAGCTGCACACTACGCAATGCTTGCATTTTCTTGTAGTCGGGCTTTGGCTCATCTTCTTTGGCTAGCGAGATTTTGGGGGTAAGAAGCTTTGGTTCCAGGTCTTTAGTTTCGGGAAGACGTAGTTTTTGCATGGCTTCCAGCGACATCATCTGCTCCATTTGTAGCAAATCGGACAAACGATTTAAGGGGCTTAGCTGGTAAACTCCGGGATTTTCCACAAATCCTGTAAGGCTAACCGAAATGGGGATAACGCTTTCGGTAGTGGGAATTTCTATTGCCATCAGGCAAGAAGCGCATAAAATCAGGAGTAGAAGCAGTTTAGTTTTCATAATATTGAATCATACGGGTAATGATGTCGTCCAGTTTAAAGTTTGGTGCATAGCCAATAAACTGATTTATCTTGGTTAAATCGGGCATGCGGTTCATCATGTCTTCAAATCCTTCTTCAAAGGCATCGGCATAGCTCATATATTCTATGCGGGATTTACTGTTGCACATGGTTTTAACCTTTTGCGCCAGTTCTGTTATGCTGATAGATTCTATGGTGCCAACATTAAAGATTTCGCCACAGCATTCCGGGGTGCTCATCAGCTTTATAAAGGCATCAACAACGTCTGAAACATCTGCAAAACAACGGGTTTGCTCGCCGTTGCCATACACCACTATCGGTTGATCCAAGAGGGCTGCTTTGATAAATTTGGGCAGCACCATGCCATATTGGCCGGTTTGGCGGGGGCCAACTGTGTTAAAACAACGTACTATCACCACCGGCAGCTTCTTTTCGCGGAAAAAAGCCAGTGCCATAAACTCGTCTATTGCCTTGCTGCAGCTATAACCCCAGCGGCTGATATGGGTGGAACCGAGCAATCTGTCATCCTGTTCTGCAAAAGGCACTTTATCGCTTTTTCCGTATATTTCGCTGGTGGAGGTTATCAGTGCTTTAGCTTTGTATTTGTTACACAGCTCCAGCACATTGTCCGTGCCCACGATATTTGTTTTTAGTGATAACAGGGGGTTTTCAATGATGTATTTAACACCAACAGCAGCAGCCAGATGATACACCTGATCGCAACCGCTAACCATTTTTTCCATCAGTTCACGGTTTAAAACGCTGCCAATGGTGAAATGAAACTTTGGTTTATCTTTAAATGTTTCAATGTTCTCCAGGCGTCCTGTGGAAAGGTTGTCAATCACGTGAACTTCGTGTCCTTCCCCCAATAGCCGTTCTGCCAAATGCGAACCAATGAATCCGGCTCCACCTGTGATCAGAATTTTCATATAATCTCCATCTTGCCATGCTCCATATTTTTATGGATAAAACACAGTGTAATTACCGATTCTGCAAGACAAGGTTTTTGTCAATGATAAAGTGCTGCCGGCAGATTCATGTCTTTGTTCCTGAGATATCATGGTGTTCTTTACAATAATAGTTATACGGATTTGACGGATTTAACGGATTAACACGGATTAATATTATGTTCTCACAGATCGCACAGATTACGCAGATTAACAGATTTAATGATTTGTTTGTTTTCTCGGTGTTTTCTGTGTTCTCGGTGGTTAATTAATCCGTGTTAATCCCTTTAATCTGTGTTATCTGTGCAATCTGTGAGCCTTTCTCCAATTACGCAATTAGTACGGAATGATTAAGGATAAAGTCCGTATTCATTTCGTATTGATTGCGTAATTCAAGCAAGGGGGAACTAAATGCTGAGAATATTGAAATTGTTCTTGCCCGTTTCAGAATAGGTAAATCAACAGCGGTAAATAGAATAGCGCAATAAAGATGGAGATGGAAACGCAGGTTGCGGCAAATTCACTGTCCATATTCTCCAAATTGGCAAAGATGAGGGTGTTAAATCCAATCGGAAGGGCGGAATTAGCAATAACCACGGTGCGTGTGATGCCGGTAAAAGAAAAAATTGTAGCCAATGCAATGCCTATTCCCAAGCCCACTCCCATGCGGATAAATACAGCGATAAGTGCCTTGCTGAGATGTTTTAGTTTTGGATCAAAATACAGTCCCAGGGCTATCATTACCAAAGGAACCGTAGGCTGGCTAATCAGGGTGAAAAAATTGAAAGCCAGGGGAGGCAAAGGTATGGAAGCTGCCTTCCACACAAAGGCAATCAGCATTGCCCACAAAGGTGGCATGCGCAAAAATTTACCCCAATAAATCTTGTCTGTGTGGCTGTTGTCCCCATATTTGATGGCGTTGTAATAGGTGAAGGTGAAAATCATAAAAGTGTTGCCTATATCAAACAAGGAAGCCCGGGCCAGGCCTTCATTGCCATGCGCTGCGGCAAAAAATGGCAAGGAATAGGCGGTATTCATAATCATGGTGCCCACCAGAAAGCTGCCAAACATGGGTCTGGGCATGTTTAACCGCCGTCCCACAAAGTATGAGATAAAATACATGCAAAAGACCACCGCAATGGCCATAAAGGGGATCAGAGCCATATCTGCCACAAGCTGCACATTGGTTACGGCGATTATCGTTAAGGCTGGAAGAGTAACTGTTAGCACCAAACGCAACAGGATTGGGGCATCTTCTTTTTTAAGGAGCTTCAGTTGCTTGAAAGCGATGCCCAAAAAGAAGGCCAGGATGAGGGGAATAATCTTTTCTACAAAAGGATTCATGGGCTATTTAGGGGTATGATAAAAGCTGCGGAACAGCAGGTCTAAACGACTTTCCAGATGGCGATTATAGCTGATATCAGCCTCGCTAAGCCCCAGGGTTTTTGCCTGCCAGGCGGGGTTTGCGGACAGGGCTTCGCGCAATTCCCATTTGTGGAGAAATTCGCGTCCCTCCAGCTTTTCCAATGCTTGCCACTGCTGCAAAGAGAAGTCCTTCTTTAGTCCTTTGTCTAATAGCAACTGAGTTTTAACTGTAAGGGGGTAAACTTCGGTGATGTGAATGATGGCCAATAATTCGGGACGGCTGTAATGCCCTTGTTTAATAATTTCCTGATACAAGCTGCGTTCGCTGTCAAAACTGCGGCCATTGACTGTGGAGAGAAACTTGGTGTCAAATCCCTGGCGTTCAATTTCGGTAATTGTGTTGCGGTTGAAGATATACTTGGTGGTTTGGTGGACGCTTTGCTCAAATACATTCTGGACAATAAACAAGGCTACAAAAGAAAAGAAAAAAGCAATGATTGGAGCTGCCACCCAGCCCATGGAAATTCTGCCCAAAAGATTGTAACGGATGTTTTTTCCGCCTTTGGCCAAACCAATGCCCAAGACCGAACCCACAATGATTTGTGAAGCAGAGACAGGAACCAAAGGAATGGGAGGTAATCCCAATTTTATCAGGAGATTGTGCAAAGCAATGGACGAAAACAAAAACAGGACAAGAGATTCTGCCAGGACAGCAATTAATCCGGTTATGGGAGACAGGCTGAATAGCTCTTTGCCAACGGTTTTCATCACTTTTTGCGAATAGGTGTAGATGCCAACCACAATGGATAGCGAGCCTATTAAAAATAACTGGGTTACGCCACTTAAATACCCCAGGCCAGGGATTTGCAAATCCCGAAAAGGATTGACGGGCACAAATACACCCACGATATTGGCAATGTTGTTTGCACCCAAAGAATATGCCCCAAATGCTCCAATAACCAGCAGGCCAAGCCGTGTCCACACATCCTGCTCTAATAAATGCATTTTCACTTTGTTCAGATATGCCCGGAAAACAAAAAACAGCAAAGCTGCAAAAATCGCACCCAAAACAGGGGCTATCAGCCAACTTGCAGCTATGGTGGCAAGGCTGGCAAAATCTGTCAGCTTTCCGGCAAAATAATTCCAGCCGATAATTGCGCCTGCCAAAGTTTGGGAAGTGGCCACAGGAATGCCGATGCGAACCATCAGAGTAATTGTTGCTGCTGCAGCCAAAGCCACGGTGAAAGCTCCGCCAATTTCGTTTACTGCACCTAATTTGCTAAGGGTGCCGGAGGGTCCGCTTCCGTCTAAAACAGCTCCCAAGGTAACAAAAATAGCTGCAATCAGAGCTGCTTTTTTAAAGCTGATCATCTTTGTTTCCACGGCTACGCCAAAGATATTTGCGGTGTCCTTGGCACCAAAAGACCAGCCTAAAAACAGGCCACTGAGCAAGAAAATAAATACCATTTACAACTGACGCTTGATGGTGTAGATGGAAAGACGATCACAAACTGCTTGTGCGTAATCCGAAATCTTTTCGATGTGAATGGCAAAAAACCGCAATTGGCTTTTTTGAGATAGCTCTATATCCAAAGCAAAGATTTGACGGCGCAACCTTTCGCCAATGTGATCTGCTTCCCGCTCGAAAAAATACACTTTGTGGATGTAATTATTCACGGCAGAGAGATCGCGGAAAAAAGAGCGGACAGCAAAAACAAGCTGTTCAACTGCTGCCACAGAAGCTCTGGTTGTTTGCATCCACAGATCGTCTAACACTTCAGGAATCTGAGGCATTTCGATAGAGAATTGCAGCAGCGAATCCTTTATATTATCAATAACTTCATCGGTGTTTTCCAAAATGGCCAGGACGTCTCCACGGTTTTCGGGAATCAAAGTGCGCTCGTATAAAAAACGTTCGATACCCACCCGCAAATCATCTGCGCGGTGTTCGTTATCACGGATTTGTGACAAACGCTGTTCAAACTGCTCATTACGGCTATTTAGATAGTCTTCCATAGCAAGCTGAAACATCATGGCAGAATCGCTCACGATATCCAAAAAAGCATCTATCTGACTCTCAACGAATCTGGTTGTTTTCAAAATCAGTGCCATTATCTCTCCCGGAACTGTTTTCCTTCAAATAGTGTATCTTTTACAATAAACTAACAGGGGATTTTCTGTCAAGAGGGAAAAGGATCTGGCTTATTCCATTTTTGTCCCGAGGATATCACGATGCTTCAAACTATAATAGTAGCAGTAATCGAGTAGGGTGATGCTGGATGATCAAATCCAACATCACCCTACTCGATATAAAATTAAGCAACAGGAAGAGGATTTACGTTTTTCGGGAACCTACTGGCTTAGAACCAACCTCTTAAAATGGAATGAGCGCAAAATATGGGAAACTTATATGATGCTCAAGAGGATTGAATCTGCATTTAGAAGTTTGAAACATGAGCTTGCTTTTCGCCCAATCTACCACCAAACCGGCCTACGAGCAGAAGCACATATATTCATAGCAGTATTGGCCTATCACCTGCTAAATGCGATAGGACATGAATTACGTTGCAACGGAGTTACATCTTCCTGGAATACTGTCAGAAGCACATTATCAAATCATAGAAGAGTTACAGTAACTGGCCTTACAACTCACAAAAAGATGTATTCAAAGCGAATCACTTCCATGGCAGATCCATCGCATTTATCGATTTATAATGCATTAAACCTAAATCCAAACCCTCGTATAAAACCCATAAAAATGGGAAAATGTAGTCCCCCATAAAAAATGTATGTATTTGTAGGGCAAGTATATAACTACTGTCTGTGGTAAAGTTGGGCTAATTGCACCACTTTCGGGTTCATTCTGATTCCTCATTTGCGGCATGTTTGATCATATCAACCACCCGGGCAGAGCGAAACACAACACCTTCCTTGCTCAACAATTCCTTCTGCAAAGCACCCCCAGCGTCCATAGGCAGAGCGATTTCTCCATTACTGCGAACTAATCTCCACCAGGGCAGATTGTGTTTCCTGCTGCTGGAATGCAGGATTCTGGCCACGGTTCTGGCTCCATTTGGTAATCCGGCTAACAGGGCAACCTGGCCGTAACTCATTACCTGCCCCTTGGGGATGGAAAGGATTACAGCGATTATGCGTTCGGAAATAGTCATTACAAAACCAGGCATCCAACCGTGTTTTGGTGAGCAATAAACTGCAAATTCAACTGTGGATAGTTACTTTGGAAACGTTCATACTGCTTGTGATTGATGTGATTCCCATTCCATTTTACCTCATAAGCCTGGCTGCCATTGATAACAAAATCTACTTCACCGCCGCTTTGTGTGCGCCAGAATTGGATATCTGCATTAGGTAAGCTATCACATAAAAACCTGTAAACAAAGTTTTCGTAAAGCCTGCCCAGGTCATTCCGGTCGGCTGGCAGGGCATAGTTCTTCAGCACGGTATTACGCATCCCCAAATCCATAAAATACAGCTTGGGCATTTTGCGCAGTTCCTTGGGGTGCCCACTGAAAAAGGGAGCAATCAGCTCTATATGAAAGGTTTTCTGCAGGGTATAAAGCAAGGACTCCAGGATATGCCGGCTGATTCCCAGTTCTGTAGCCAGCTTGTTCTTATTCAGCTCTGAACCGGCTTGAAAAGCCAGCAGTTTTAACAGATGATAGATATCATTGGTTTGGGTTATCCCACTTTCCTGAAAATCCCTTTTTAAATAAGAGCTAAACAGCTCAAAAAGCAATTCCTGTTTGCTGTGCTTGTCTGGGGCTAAAACAACGGCAGGGTAGCCACCATAAATAAGATATTCCTCTGCTAAGGTCAATATTTCTCGTTGGTGAAACAGCGGGACACTGCTGATATCTGGCTTGCTAAGTGTTGCAGTTTTAAACAGTTCGGAAAGCTCTGGTTGAGAACGGAAAATCATAAACTCTCTAAAACTGAGGGTGGGAAGGATAAACAGTTTTTTGCGTCCAGCCAGGGAGTCGTCAAAATGCTTATCCAGATAAAAGGCAGAGGAGCTTGTTACAATCAGTTTTAGCACTTGGTGGTTCTGGTCGTAGTGGTATTTAAGGAAATTGGTAGGATTATCCAAATACTGTATTTCATCTATAAATACATAGAGCCTTTCATTTTCAGGTCGGGGCACTATCTGCCACAGCCGGTTGGAGAGTAACCCTCTGGTGGCCATTGTTGATAATCATCTCTAACAAAAGCCGTTTGCCAGGCACTGCGATTGCGGATTGCCTCAGAATCGGATTGTCCACGGTTTTGTAAATCTGCAATGATCAAATCCTGTAGAATGTTGTTTTCGATGCTACTAAAATCGGAATTAACAGAATAAGCCAAAAGGGGAGGCAGCTCTTCCTGTGCGGAAATGACCATATAGCCAGTGGGGTTCAAAGTGAATACATAAGCCAGAACAGCTCCATTTGACTCCAAGCTTCGGCAATCTGTAATGCTGTAATCGGGGGACAATTGTCCCAGCTTAAACAATGCCAATTCAAGTAAACAGAATTAGAAACAGGGAAAAAGAGAATATCGGGATGTCAATTTCCTGATTAAAACCAAGCAATTGGGAAAACAGCACCCCGATAGTGAGAGGTTGTTAACCTTGAATCACAACCTTTTTTGTCAGGATGCTTTTCCCTGTTTCCATGCGCAAAAAATAGATTCCCTGAGCATAATTATCACAGTTCCAGTGGGTTTCATTCCAGCCTTTTGTGGGATTGGAGATCATCCTGCTTTCCAGTTTTTGCCCTTTCAGATTGTAAACTGAAAGCCTCACCGGTGATGCTTGCAAACCATACCATTTAACCGTTGCCATGTTTCTGGCGGGATTGGGACTTATTTGCAGTTGTTCGGCAACCGCGGGTATTGCCTCATCGCTGTTAGCAACGATTGTAATGGTTACTATATTGGAAGCAGCGGAGTAATGCTCTCCATTGTAAAGTGCTTTTACATACACAGTGTAAGTGCTGAGCGGAAGGTCTGTCATTGTATAATTTGTGATATCTCCGTCTATGGTAATATTCTCAGTGTCATTGATAGTAATCTGGTAATTGGTTGGAACAAGGTCAATTGCAGGGGCGGTCCACTCCAGCAGCATACTGTGTTCTCCGTTTTGGACAGCAGTTAGGTTGGTTGGGGCAGGATAAAACATCCCCAGGCTACCATCACTATTCAAACGCATGGCATATATATCGTAGCCGCTAAACCCTTCTTCCCAAATTCCGGCGATCCAGTCGTTACCAAAACTGTCAAAATCATAATGTAATTTTGGGGTAACGTTTGAGGCCATGAATTTGTAGTCTTCCGTCCAGGCATTTGCACCTGTGGTTCTGAAACACCTGGCTCTAAGCTGCAGATTGGTGTCGCTGGAAGGCTCTGTGCCATAAAAATAAACGCAGGTTACCCCAAGCTCCGAAAGAGCTGCGTATTGTGGACTTGCAACATAGGCACTCATTACTTCGGAAACCAAACCACTTTCTCCCCAAAAACGGTTGCCACTAAAGTCTAAGCGTTGAGCTGCTAAGCCGGAATTATTTTGGGCAGCATCAGTAAACTTGTAGAACACAAAGATATTCTCTTGCACAGGGTCCACTGCAATTGCCGGATAGTATTGCTGATTACCCGTATCAGTGGTAATCAGGCTTCCATTTGTAGTGGTAGAAACAGTTCCATCTGATGTGATGCGGCTTACATATATCTCGTTGATATTATCTGCATTACGGTCATCATACCAAGCCAAAACTGCACCGCCGGAGCCATCAGATTCGTAGCCGATAATTTGATTCCAGGCACTAATTCCACCTGCAACAGAGATAGGATTGTTCCAGATAATTTCTCCTTGCGGATTCAGTTTCATCACATAAATATGACGTGTGGGCGACCAATAGGGGCCTGTATCCAGATAGTATTTTACCAAAATGCTGCCATCGCTGGATTCCAGCATTTGTGGCCAAGTGTAATTTCCCGTTAGAGGCACAAAGCTAATTCCTCCAGCAGCCCATAAAAGCTGTCCAGAGCTGTTTAATCTTTGCATCCTGATTTCTCCACTTGTGTCTCCAGTGCGCATCCAGGCCACATAAGTGCTATTATCGGAGGTGTTTAATATCTTGGGAGAATAGTTTGCGTAGGTGGTGTTTGTATCGCTGGAGAGGGCTATGCCATCGTTACCCCAGGGCATTTCTGTGTCCGGGGTGATTTTATATACAATCACATTATTACAGACATTACGGATGTCCTGGAATGTTACCAAGGCGTTATTTCCCTGGTCCACACACAGATCATAATCCGTCAGCCAGGTATCGGAAGCGTGGCTGCTGACCAATAAACCGTTGGGAGGTGGGAATGTGAAAAACCCCTGTATATCCATTCTTTGTATCCAGACATTGTAGTTACCACCGGAATTATCAAAATAGCTAAGATAAGTATGACCGGAGGAATCAATTGCCAGCTTGGGCATCACTTGTTCGCCGGGTCCATTCACAATAGGAGTGGGAAACATGGAGTCAGTACTCCAGCCCAGTGCATACATGCTCACGCAACATAGTGAGATAATCACAAAGGTGAATAGTGTTTTCATATTTTACCTCTTTTTTTTTGCAGCATCACACACAATGCTAATCAAGGTTTTCTGGTTTGCGCAATTTCGTCAAGCAAAAAAGTACTTTGTTAGCAGGAGTCATTCAGCCCCATCACTCTGTTCAAATTTACCGCTATTTTTAGGGGCTGAAGGATTAATGCATGCAGTCTCCTCGTTGGTTTCCGCTTGAGTCATTTGCACCGCTGATTATTGGAGATGGCCTTGATATTGAGATATTGTGTAAATGACTCCTACTTTGGCTGGCGTGTAATGGTGAAAAGGTAAAACGCTACTTGTAAGGGAGAGCTGCGGAGGGGACAGTTTCGCAAGGGAGAGCTAAAGCAGGGGAGTATTAAAGCTGAGATACTCCCTTACGCAGTTCTCCCTTGGCGCAGCCTTTCCCTTACGCAGTTCTCCCTTTATCTTGCTAATATTTAGTGAGATAACTTTTCCCTTGACTTCAAACATTATCACCAGAAAATGTGCAAAGCAGGGATGGCTCTCCCTGATTTGCATGAATTGAGAGGTAACAATGATCAGACGAACTCTGCAGGACTACATTCACAAAGCGGGAAGAGGCTTCCCCGTGATAACCATCACCGGTCCCAGACAATCTGGCAAAACCACTTTAGCCAGAATGCAATTTCCGGATTATCAATATTTCGATCTGGAAGATCCGGATATTCGCATTGCCATGGAGGAAAACCCCAAGTCTTTACTGAAAGACCCCAAAGGTAAGTATATAATTGATGAATTTCAGTACGTCCCATCTGTGTTATCGCAGGTAAAATTGATGGCAGACAAGGCTCAGATTCCTAACCAGTTTGTCCTAACCGGCAGCAATCAATTTCAAATGATGACCAATCTCTCGCAATCTTTGGCAGGCAGAACGGCTATTTTTCAGCTTTTACCCTTTAGCTATAATGAGGCTTATGGTGATAAAAAGCAGCCGTTGGAGGATTTACTGTTGCGTGGCTTTTATCCCCGCGTAATAAACTTGGATATGGATCCGCAGGTGTATTATACTTCTTACCTAAACACTTATCTGGAAAGGGATATTCGGTTGCTATCCAAGGTGCATGATCTGAATCTGTTTCATAAGTTTCTCGGTTTGTGTGCAGGTAGGTCTGGCTGCATTTTTAATAAAACCGCTTTGTCAAACGAGACCGGAATAGACGTAAAAACTACCACAAACTGGCTGTCTTTGCTGCAAACGAGCTACATTATCTATCTCATGCAGCCTTGGCATGCCAATCTCAACAAGCGTCTGGTTAAATCACCCAAATTATACTTCTACGACACAGGCCTGGTATGCCGTTTATTAAAAATTAGGGAAGCCAAAGAATTAGATAACCACCCCTTAAAAGGCCAAATATTCGAAACCTTCGTTGTTTCTGAGTATTTGAAGCAGTTCTACAATCAAGGCTTGGATGCACCGCTATATTATTACAGAGAGAGTGCGGGGACGGAAGTGGATTTGATTATCCAAAGTGGCGCAGAACTACATCCTGTGGAGATTAAGTCTGCATTTAACTACCATCCCAGTTTCCTAAAAAATATCGCTGCCTTTCGAAAAACCACTGGTAGCACCAATAAAGCCACCGTCGTTTATGCGGGCGATCTGGATTGGGAAACAGAGAATGCCAGAATAAAGCCTTATTACAACTGAAGGGAGAGCTAAAGCAAGGGAGAGCTTCGCAAGGGAGAGCTAAAGCAAGGGAGAGCTAAAGCAAGGGAGAGCTTCGCAAGGGAGAGCTTCACAGTGAGTCTCATGGCCGTAGGCTCTCACTTGCAATCTCACTGCGAAGCTCTCCCTTACTCAGTTCTCCCTATAAATTTCACTGCGTAGAGGCGATTATCCGGTAAAACCTGCCTGTGTTCCGGATGGAATCTGTGTAGGACAAGGCCTGCTGGCTGGAAAGAACAGAAAGCTGAGTCCAGCCGGAAGGAAATTCTGCTGCCGGGTCGTCAGAGCAGTAAAGTCTGTAGGAAGCGGCGGAAGGCACTGCATTCCAAGTAATTAGTGCGGAATTATCTGCGGCGTTAAGGCTGATGGCAGGCACTGGGGTTTCCAGAGCTGTCAGTTCGTGATGGTTTATCAGGTGCGGATAGCCGTTATTGATTCCGGGTGAGATGCCCCAGATGGTGGAGAAATCCCAATTGAGATAGCTGGATTGCTGCTGCATCTGAGCGGTGTTGTAGCCCACGATATTGCTCAGGCCGTAGGTTATGCTTCCAGACGCTGCTGGAGGCGGTATCAATATCGGCAGTTTGGATGAAGTGCTTGTTGGCATAGTTGGGGGAATAGCTGTCATCACTGCTTAAGATCTGAAGATCGACCAAATTCCTGATCTGATATGGATTGGCCTCAGACCCATAACCCTAAGCGGGTGCTATTGCGGTTTGTGTCCCGAATCCGCTGACAGTTATGGCAAAGAGGATAAGAATTAGCAGTATCTTAGCGTTGAGTGGTGATATGATACCATTTCGAAGTCGTTTCATTTTGTGCTCCTTTGTTGTAGTTCATTTTGAAATATCTTGCGTTGCTCGTTTAGTTTCCGTATAATCTCTGCGTCGTTGGCATGGGGAGACAGAAGCATGATGTTGCGGATCTCACCGTTTTCATATTGAACCGTAAAGCCATAGCTATACACCATGTTCGGCAGTTCAGCAGTTACTATCTCACTAACACTGATTATAGTTTTTTCAGGCATCCTGTTCTCCTTCTGTTTCATCTAATAGCATGCCAAGAGCCAAATGCCCAAGAAATTTCTCCTGCTAAGCTAAGCATATGCAGATTAGATAATTATGGTATTCACACGCCAGTTGTTTTCCTCCAAAATCAGATTCTTCTTGACACGGCATTGCATTTGCGCAAACAAGATCGCAAGAAATTGTGATTTCGCAAGGAGCTTAATTATGCACGAAATGCACGAGCTGGAACTACAGCTTGCCCAAGCGGGAAAGTTTGATAAACTTACCATCTACTGCCAGATTCTCCGCCACCAATATGAGCACAAAGATGCCAAACTTATTCACACTTACACAGAGGCATTAAAAAGCTATCAGGACTATCTGGAGTTTGATCCCATGCCTCCGTTGCCTTTGCGTAGCAGCATTACAGAAGTGTTTTTCCATGCTTTTCAAGCACTGCGCTTTTACCTGGGCGGCAGCAAATTCAACGAAGTTTATGCCAGTTTTGTGCAGCAAGAATCCGGCCTGGTAGCCTCGGACAATCTGGCGAATATCTATGCAGACCTTAGCTTTATGTTCTGGGCTCAGAACAACAATCCCCAAGCCCTGGAGTATGGCAAAAAGAGCCTGAGCATATTAGAAGATAGTGGTAACAACCATATCTTACCCGGCAGATACAGCAATATCGGATTTATCTACGAATCCATGGGCGACTTTACCAATGCGGAAGCCTATTACGAAAAAGGGTTAAACTTTGGGCTGCAGGTCAATTCTGACCGCATAAAAAGCCTGGCATATTGTGGATTTGGGCGGGTGAATGTCTCCATAAGCAATTTCACGGCTGCCATAAACTACTTTTTGGAAGCACTGAAACTGCTGGACGATGAAAACAGTGAAGAATACATGACCGTTTGCTCAAACTTGGGCACAGCCTATGGCAAATTGGGCGACTATAAACTAAGCCTTAATTACTATGGCAAATTCCTTACCGACACCATCAAAAAAGCCAACCCAGAGCTGTATTATTCATCCATAATGAATACAGCCAATTGCTATCTGAATCTGGGTGATCTGGCAAAAGCAGAGAAGAATCTGACAATTGTGGTAAACCAATTTGATAAGCACAATAATTTACAAGCTGTTACCGGTGCGCTATTAAGCTTGGGCAGGATCAGAAACTCACAAGGCAAACTGCCCGAAGCGCTTGCCTTCTATCAAAAATGCCAGACTCAGATTGCCGAGACCGGCAACAAGATTCAGGATGTGCTTGCCGATCTGGGCTTGGGAACCGTTTACCTGAATTTGAATAAAAAAGATTTAGCCATTGCCGCCTGCAAAAGTGCCCTGAAAAAGGCTGCCAAACTTCATTTGAAATCTGAAATGATCCAGAGCAATAGGCTTCTCTCCGAGCTTTATGAAGCCACGGGACAATACGATAAAGCCCTAAAATACTACAAACAATACCAGGCTATCGAGATGGAAATCAAGGACGAGAAGTTCAATCTGGATCTAAAAAACATTAAAACCCAGTATGAAAAGAAAGCCTCCAAACAAGGCAGTGAACTCACCCTCAAAACCCACACCTTGATTTCGGTTGAGTTAGCCAAGCTGGTAAAAACACCTTTAATCGGCACCAGCAAAGCCCTGCGCGCGGTTTTGGACAAAGCTCTGCTCTGTGCCGAAAATGACCTTGCGCCGGTTTTAATCACTGGCGAATCGGGCACCGGCAAGGAAATTGTCGCCCGCATCATCCACTATGCCTCTGCCAGAAAGCATTCACCTTACACCACGGTAAATAGCGTAGCTTTTGCCGATTCCTTGGTGGAAAGCACTTTTTTTGGCAGCGAAAAGGGAGCTTATACAGGTTCCATGCAGCAAACGCATGGCTATTTTGAGGCTGCCAAACAGGGAACCCTCTTTCTGGACGAGATAGGGGAGATGTCCCTATCCATGCAATCCAAGCTCTTAAGAGTTTTGGAGGAACACGTAATAAACCGGGTGGGCGGAACCAAAGACATCAGGGTGGATTTCCGCCTGATCTCTGCCACCAACAAAAACCTCTGTGTGCTTACCGAAAACAACCTCTTCCGTTTTGACTTGCTAAACCGCATCAACACTCTGGAAATAAACCTGCCACCCCTGCGCGAGCGCAAAGAAGACATCCCTCTGCTGGTAGATTACTTCATCTCCATCCACAATTCACAATGCACATCCGGCTTAATCAGCGTATCCAAGGAAGCCTTGCAACTCCTCTGCGATTATCACTATCCAGGCAATATCAGAGAACTGAAAAACATCATCCTGCGTTCGCTGCTACTCTGCAACAAAAAAGTGCTGGAACCCGGCGACATCGAATTACCTGCTACTTTCCCGGCAAACGCCACAAAAACTTTATCGCCGGACGCCACGCTAAACCTGGATGAATGGGAAACCCTTCTGATCAATACTGCCCTGGCCAAAACGGGCAATGTTCAAGCCAAAGCAGCTCTGCTTCTGGGGATATCTCCCTTTGCCCTAAACCGCAAACTGAAGAAAGGAAAACCCTAAACTCCAGCAGATAGCAGCATTAGATTTGCGCAGATTTTTTGGCTATTTCCGTCAGCTTGGGCAGTTTTTTCCCCACCCTTGCCTTGATTGCCCACTGCCCTAAAGTTCTCTTTTCACAATCCCTGCCCTGGTCTTGATCTCACAAATGTTAGGTCAAGATCAGAGCAAGGAGGCTGGATGGATAGAATTGCGACCCTGCGCCATGCCAGGGCTGCTTATCGCAATGTAAATCAACTTTCCCTGCTAACCTGTTGCCATGCATAAAAATAATCACATTTGTGCTTGACAATTACAGGTGATTGATTATTTTAACCTCATAACGCTAAAGCAAGGGAGGATTGGATGATTCGCTTGAAGTGCTTTTTGCTCGGGGTGATTATGTTCGCCCAGTTTGTTTGTTTATGGTCGCTCTCCAGTGACTGGTTATGGGTGGCAAGGGCTGGAGGAACGCATGGCGCTTATGCCCATGCCATTACCACAGATAGTTTGGGTAATTGTTATATTACCGGTTTCTTTTCCGGCACCATAAATTTTGGCAACCACGAAATTGTTAGTACCAACACCCCCACATCAGGACCTTCAGATGATATTTTTATTGCCAAACTTGGCTATGACGGCTCTTGGGCGTGGGCCAGGGCAGCCGGTTCTACACAAAATGACATGGCCTACAGCATCGGTTTGGATTCTTATGGTAATTGCTATGTCACAGGCTTCTTTCAAGGAAACGCCGTTTTTGGCGGTAATGTGCTCTCCAGCAGCGGTTCTTTGGATGTTTTTGTCTGCGTGCTTAGTAGCGATGGAACCTGGCTGTGGGTAACCAAAGCCGGAGGCACAGATTCTGAAATTGCCTATGGCTTAGACGTGGATTCCAGCGGGAATGCCTACCTGACCGGCTGCTTTAAAGGAACCTGCCACTTTGGAGATAACGAAACCCTGGAAGCCACTACCACAAACGTATTTATTGCCAAACTGGATCCCGACGGGGAGTGGCTTTGGGCCAAAGACGCAGGAGGCAGTTCCCTGGATTGCGGCTATGGCATAGCCGTGGATGCGGAGGGAAACTGTTATGCCACAGGACATTGCAAGAATACAACGTTTGGCACTACCTATATTAGTGGTTCACAGAGCAAGGTGTTCATCACAAAACTGGATACACAGGGTAACTGGCTTTGGGCCAAAGGGTGTGGAGGCGGCAGCTATGTGTTGGACCGCGGTACGGCAATTGAAGTGGACAGCAGCGGCAACTGCTTTACTACCGGTTATTTCTACGGGAATGCCTATTTTGGCTCCACCCAATTGATAGGTAACGGGGCAGAAGACAGAAATATCTTTGTGCAAATGCTGGATACACAAGGAAACTGGATTTGGGCAATCAAAGGTGGTGATGCCGGTTCCGAAGAGGCCTATGCCATTGGCTTGGATGACTTGGGACGCAGCTATGTGGCAGGATTGTTCTCACCCCCATCCACATTTGGCTCCATCTCGCTTCCCCAAATTGGCCCCATCAATAATACAGTATTCATTGGCAAGGTGGGCATTGTTCCTCCTCTGCCACCGGAAAATGTAACTATCAGCACCTCTGCCAACGATGTGATTCTGGAGTGGGATGAAGTTACGGAAAACTATTCCGGACAGACTATCAGCGTGGATCATTATAAGATATTCTATCGCTCCACCCCAGAAACGGATTCGCCCTGGACATATCTGGATCAAAGCACGGGAACATCCTTTAATCACATAGGCGGAGCGGCAACTGCGGATAAAAGGTTTTATTATATCCAGGCGGTGCAGGAGGAGTAACCAGAGGGATACTTTTTAGCGCTAATCCTTATATAGTTTTTCCTTCTACTCGCTATCAGATACAATAATCCGGAAGAAGCGTTGGCTGGCTGCTGTATTTATAATCATCTGCGGGTCTGTGGTCAGGCCGATGAAGCTGGCGGGGCTTACAACGAATTCCGGCGTATTTCCGCAATAGACCTTATATGTAATCTGATTCAGCTCCGGATAGCTGTTTCCTTCCCAATATCCTTCGCTCACCTCTTCCCAGCCCAGGAGATAACTATTCGTGCTAACTGGCTGCAAAACCAGGTTTTGTGACTGGGCAGGCGGAATGTTATCCACGGAATACCCGTTTTTAACTATGGATGGCCACCAGCCCTGACTATTCTGATACATAACCATATAGTCGGCGGAGTGGATTCCCGTAGCGGAAGAATCCTGCAAAGTGGGGACTATCAGGCCGTAAGAGCTAAAGTTAACTGCCGGCACCTGAGCCAGATAATCCCACACTCTGTCTCCATCGCGCCAGGCTATGGCTGTTTGAGCGTTTTGCATGGCAGAAGCAAGGCTTAAAGGGCTTTCCAGCCATTGGGTGTTAGCTCGCGTAACTTCCTGCCTCCAAACCGAATAAAAGGCTCCCTGCTGGAAACTGGTGTCCAGTTCACCCCTATCCCATTGCAGATCAAGCTGATGCCCCTGATCGGGACTGACATCCGCAGCCCTCGTTAAAAGTGGCTTTAACCAACGTGAATACATGCCCATATCTACAATACTGGCATCCGCATCTTTGGGCAAGGCCGGATCGCCTGTAACTATACATGGCGACGCAAGCTGCAAAGTCCAATTTACCACAAGCGGGTTGGAAGAGCTATTATTGGTTGCGGTTGGAGAAACGAAGAGCGGATTTCCGGAGATGTTATTAAGGTAATCTGATCCCCCAATAAAGGTTCCGTTGATGCCATATTGGCCACCCTGAATATCGGAGTACTTAATTGTGATGGTATAGGTAGTATTAGTTAAACTGCCTTGGCCGTTTCCCCAGATGATACAGCTATTGAAGGTAACTCTGCCGATGTTTCTTACTCCCCAGCCCAGTTTATTCACAATCAGGCAGTTTTGAATGGGGCAGCCAAACCCGTTGCTGCCTTCAACTAAAATACCTGTTCCGTCATTATTGGCAATGATTTGGCGCGATAATGTGCCGGTGCATGAGCTTAGAAACAAGGCGGGTTGGTTAGTTGATAAGCAGGTGTTGCGGACTATGGAATTACCGGTGAAGTTACTCAGAATGTAGTTCATTAAGTGCACCACGGACAGGGAATTGTTTTGGTTTTCAGAGATTTCATTGTTTCGGATTATGCCTGTGCAATATGCTGCATAGAGGGCCGCGCTATCCATCGAACTGCTGTTATTGGTGAAATAGCAGTTCTCAATTATGGCATTGGTATCGCCCATGCCTATCCCACCTGCCATAGTTCCGCTGTTGTTCATTATATAGCAATTACTTATCCTGATCTTATTGCTATTTGAGATGATTAAGCCTGTGTCGTTGCTTCGCTCGATAAGCGCATACTTGATCAAGGTGGAATCCTGAGTGAGCCTGTATTTGCAATTTGAAGCCCGCCCCAGCTGGAACCAGGCATAGAGCTGAAACTAACAGGGTAGCCAAAATCGCCCAAAGCCCTGAGGCTGCCGCTTACTTCCAGGATTGCAGCGTAGTCGAAGTTTAGGGTGGTGCCACCATTGAGGGTGAAAGTGCGTCCCGCGGGCACAATCACATTGCCAACCGGATAATGGGTTCCGACGCTCCAGGTTCCGCTGCCCAGCGTGTTAGTATAGCTAAGCACGATATCGTCCACTTTCCAGTACTTGATATCAAAGTTGTTGCCAATAAACGCAATAGCCAGATAGGTGGTTGGGGACATACCAACGGTATAAGGAAGGTTGATATTTACTTGCGTAGCTGGGATACTTGCGCTGGTAGTAGTGGACCATAACGATGTCCAGTTTGTGCCATCGCCGGATATTTGCACCGCAAGGGTGTAGAGGTTGGAATTTCCTGCATAGTCACTGAGCAAATGCAGGAAGCTAAGCGTCAAATCATGCACTTTACTGGTATCAAAACTTGGTGAGATATAGCGGTAGGTACCTGCGCCAGACGGGCTATAGTTCAATTTCAACTCCCCGCTTATCCCGCCTGCATTTGCGGCATTGTCGACTGACTAGTAGAGCGTTCTTTAGATAAC
>DIXL01000038.1 GCA_002428685.1 Cloacimonetes bacterium UBA6081
TTAAATTAAGAACGATCTACTAGTGAGGCGTCAGGACTTCTCTCAGTCCATCGGCGCAGAAAGCATTCTGGGTAAACAAATATGCTGGTTTTGATAGGCAAAACCAGCATGATTGTTTATGAGTGGACCGGTAAAAAGGAAGATTATTCCTTTTCCAGTAACTCCATATCGTCAAATTCGGTGCTAAAGAGGTCGTCGAACTTTTCGGCTACTGCGTTGTATTCAGCGTCATCTTCAATTATGCTTAGTTCCAGGGCATCGTCCACTTCCAGAAAACGCAGAATGTCGTATTCTTCAGAATCTTCTTCGGCCAAGGCTACATATTGGTTGCCGTTGTATTCCAGGATGTTCAGCACGGTGAAATCTTTTTGGGTTCCATCTTCCATATCCAGGGTGATGGTGTTGCTTTCGCAATCGCAGTCGTCATCACAATCGTGATCGTGGTTTTCGCCGCAATTACAGGCTTGTTTTTCTTTATCTGTCATGATATTCTCCCACAGTTTTTGCCATTATTTTCAAAAGGGTGATTTTGGCAAGATAAATCTGTGCAATTGGTTAGAAAATTGCTTAACAAATAATTGATGAAATTTTATCATAGGCTAACCATGTAAAAACTTGGGAGAAACTATGAAAACAAGGTTCTTTTTTGCACTATTGCTAATGATTTGCTCGACAAAGTTAGCTGCTCAATGGACGGATATGAACCTATCCCTAACCGCAGGATGGGGTTCTGAAATTCAAGCAGTGGACTATGACCTGGATGGGGATTTGGATTTATTTATCTGTGGCAGCACCGATCCAACCGGAATTGGATATGCCAAACCATACCGCAATAATGGTTCCTGGAGTTTTACCCTCGTTACAACAGGAATCACAGGTGTATATCGTGGTTACAGTTCCTGGGCTGATTTTGACAATGACGGCTATTTGGTGGAAACCCTTTGTTAATAGACCGTTATATAGTACTTTTCAGCGAAATTCCTGATAACAATAGCTTCTGGTATTTGGGAAATACTACAGACACCAGTTTCACGCATAACGATGTGGGATTGAGTGCCGATTCCATGTTCTACAGGGTCAAGACATTCAAGTTTGATCGCAGAACCGATGCAGAGAGGTTAAATAAACTGGCACTTGATGGTAAAAAACATAGCTGGCCGGATGTATTAAATTATCTGGCAAAAACAGAGGAGGGGAAATGAAAGAGCTATGTTTGTTTATCCTAATTATAGGCATTAGTGCTTCAGCTTTGTTGGCCGAAAACAGAACTCCAAGTATTGGCATCGAAGGTGGACTGGTGCAAAACTTTGGTTCGCAATATCTTGGCTATGCAGCCAATCCCCGCAGTATCCAGATAAATAATACAGGCAATACTTCTTTGACAATTCAAAGTATTGATGTTCCTAATGGTGAATCTGCCTTTGTGCTGATAAATCCGCCCATGCCAATGAATATTCCCCCTGGAGGGTCAAACCTTTTTTGGATTGTATTTATGCCCACACACCTTGGAACAGAATCCGACTCATTATTTATCTGCAGCGATGACCCCATTAATCCAAGCCTTAAAGTAAGACTGACCGGCACAGGTATTTATGTTCCTCCCGCAGCGGTTCAAAACATTCAAATAAATACTGTTGGGGAAGATATTACCCTTACCTGGGATGCTGTAACTACTACTAACTTTGGTTTGCCCCTAAATCCGGATTGGTATGTAGTCCTGTTTTCACAGCAATCTGCCGGTGTGCAGTATTGGACCCTGGCTGTTACAACTCAATTAACCTACACGCATCAGGGAGTAGTAACATTTGCTCCATCAATGTTTTACAGAGTTAAAGCGGTGGTATTTTACAGGAATGAAGATGCTGTCAGGTTTGATAGATTGATAGAAAGCAAAGCGCAATTTAGCGAAAGGGAAATAGACGAATTACTCGATAGTTTTTTAAAGCCTTAACACCGTTCTTATGGATAATGAAATGACCCAGAATAAACAATAGGAACACGGATTTAACAGATTAAACGGATTAACACGGATCATAACTATTTAGTTCATGCATTGGAGAATTCCTAAATTACCTAACTATGGATAATGAGTTCAATTTGCTTTCCACACAAACTCTGAAAGCCCTAATTTCGGTTATTTAATCCGTGTTAATCCGTTTAATCTGTTTAATCCGTGTAACTATTAGCATTGGAAACATTGTGATATCCCAGTACAAAACTGTGGCATGCTAATTTTACCGATAAAATTGACAAATATGTGCCACCTGCTTTTGTGGCTCTCTTATGGATAATATCACTGTCTTCAGCGTTTTCGAAGTTACCAGGCACTTGCGCCAGGTAATTGAATCTTCCATTGAGCCATTATATGTGGCCGGGGAGATTTCCAGCTTTGTGCATCACAGTTCTGGGCACATGTATTTTAATATCAAGGATGAGAATGCCACTTTGCGCTGCACCTTTTTCAAAGGCGCAAATTACCGGTTGGATTTTAAACCTGCTGATGGCATGCAGGTGGTTTGCTTTGGTAAAATCACCGTGTTTGAAAAGGGTGGAACCTATAACTTAAACGTTCAAAACATGAGCCAAGCCGGACTTGGATTGATGCAGCAGAAGTTTGAAGCACTGAAACGCAAACTGCAACAGGAAGGACTGTTTGAGCAGATTCACAAACAAATAATCCCCAAGTTTCCCGATAGAATTGGAATAGTTACTTCTCCAACCGGAGCAGCCTTGCAGGATATCCAAAACATCATTATGCGAAGATATCCGGTAGAGCTAATAGTATATCCGGCCTTGATGCAAGGTAGCGATGCACCAAGCCAGATTATTAAAGGGATAGAGCATTTTAACCGGACAAAAGATGTTGATTTCATAATAGTAACCAGAGGAGGAGGTTCACAAGAGGATTTATTCTGTTTTAATGATGAGGCTTTAGCAAGAGCGATATTTGCTTCTCAGCTTCCAATAATTTCGGCAGTAGGCCATGAAATAGATTTTACTCTGGCCGATTTTGTAGCCGACCTAAGAGCTCCCACGCCCTCTGCTGCTGCAGAATTGGCTGTGCCTGATAAAAAAGAACTGCTTGCCCTGTTAAACTCTTTGGGTAGAAGAATTAATTTAGCAGCCCAAAATAAAGTGTCAAGATTAAAAACTCCGTTACACGAAGCTCAAATGGACTTGGCAAAATACCATCCTGAAAAACTGTGGCAGTCTTACCAGCAAAGGTTTGACCTGGCCACTATTGGTTTAAGCAAAGCACTTGAGCAATTTGGCTATAAAAAAACTCTGTTGCAGATTGTGTCGGAACGTAGCCTTGCCAGATTTCAAACAAAAATGGAGATGCAGCTAAGCATTGTTCGGACTGCAACTGATAAATCTGGCAAAGAACTGGTAGATATAGCAGCAAACTACATGCTGGCACAGCAGAATCGCATTATGCATTCCGAATCGCTTTTGCAACAACTCTCTCCACAAAAAACCATGAGAAAGGGATGGATTATGGCTCGCAAGGCTGGAAATCTTGTTACGTCTGTCCATCAATTGAAAGCTGAGGACTCCATAACTTTAAGCTTTGCAGATGGCATTGCTGAAAGCACTGTTAATTCAATTCAGGAAAAACAATGAAGCGTTTTCTGCAAATAGTTAATATAACATGCATGTCGTTCCCGCGGAGGCGGGAATCCAGCCCTTGTTAATCCAAGAGGGATGATATAAATGTTGAGGCAACTGCTGTCCTATCTGCCGCTCTTCCAGAGCTATATCTATGGCTGGATTCCCGCCTCCGCGGGAAAGACACGTCTTGGTCGGATTCCCGCCTCCGCGGGAAAGACACGTCTTGGCCGGCTTTACATGACATTGCTGCTTTTTATGTTTGTGGGCGGAGCATTACATGCCGAAGTGCGCTCTGTGTGGGTTTTACCCTGGGATATATCTACCCCAAAAGCAGTGGATGAAGTAATTCAAACAGCTTTGGAAAATAACCAGAATGAGCTTTTGGTAGAAGTCCGATACCGGTCGGATGCGCTATTTGACACATCTCGGGGTGCATACCAATTCCCCAATCCTGAACCCCTAAGTTATGTATTAAAAAACTATGAATTTGACCCCTTGGAATATGTCCTGCAAAAAGCTCATGCCCAGGGCTTGAATGTGCAGGCATGGGTGATTGTGTTTAATGCAACCCCTGTTGACAAAGCCCTGATTCAGCAAAACTACATTTACCAAAATCATCGCGATTGGCTAACTTCAGATAAAAATGGCACACGCTTGAATGGGACCAGACAGTTTGGCTATTTTATTGATCCCGGCGTTCCTGAAGCACAAGATTACCTGCTGGATGTGATAAGCAATTTGGCAGCAGGTTATCCCGATCTGGATGGAATTCATTTGGATTATATCAGATACCCTGAGAGCAATTTGGGCTATCATCCTGTTTCAGTGGCACGTTATGAAGAATACTGCCAGAATCATGAGGAAATAAACTTTAATGAATGGCGGATTATGCAGGTGAGCACTTTTGTGGAAAGGATGTCCTTGCGCATAAAAGAGATTAATCCCTCCATGATGTTGTCTGCCGCAGTTTTTGCCGATATTGGTGACGCCAATGTAGCCTATGCACAAGACTGGCCAAATTGGTTAAAAAGGGGTATTATAGACAGAATCTATCCCATGGCATATAATGTCAACTTTACCAAGCATAAAGCTCTGGTAGAGCAGATGAAACTAATTGGCCATGATGAGCGCATCGTTATGGGTTTACGTGCCTGGGATGATAAAGGAAGGTCGCTTTCTCTGAATGGCGGCTGCAGATATACGGTTAACGATATTGCCAAACGCATCACACATGCCAGAGAACTTGGGTTCGCAGGGGTTGCCATGTTTAGTTTGGCAGGGCTAAAGATTGGCAATGCCTGGCTCCAATTGAAAAGAATTAGTTTTCCCGATAGTGTTGCCTATCCTTCTATGGTGCAATTTGAAGATCCGCAAACACACGTAACGCAATCAGATGCCGAATCCGAAGAAGTTAAAGTAGGCGTCCGCATAACCCACGAATCAGAAGAATACATTGTAAACCTGTCCATCCCCTTTGCCGGAGACTGGATTTGGGAACTACATGGAGACAAGCTGCTGTATCAAAACAATCGCCGCTACCAAAAAGGGGAGAACTTCGATTGGTGGAATGGCATAATAGCTGACGAAGAAAAGGAAATTGAGTCAGGAAATTATGTAGTTCACCTGTATGTGGAAGATTCTGCCTTTAAATACCTTATCCCTGTGGAAGTAAAAGCAAACAGATGAGTGATTTATCCAAACAAGCCGGAATCCTTTCTGCTACAGAATTCTTTCGCTTTTTTATCAAAACCATAATAGGCATAGCTTTGGCTAGGTTGATAACTCCAAGTGAATTGGGTAGTTATCGCCAGCTTTTCTTGATTTACAGCACATTTTCCACTTTCCTGCTCTTGGGCATACCTCAAAGTATTCTATACTTTTTACCACGTTGTAAAAACCAGCAAGAACAAAACAAAATTATTTCCCAAACCATAAACGTTGTCTCGTTTCTGGCATTAGGTTTTGCAATTTCAATTTACTTGTTAAGGGGATTGATAGCGGACAAATTTAGCAATCCCAATTTGGACAGCCTGCTGCTGCTTTATGCAATTTATCCTCTGTTTATGTTCATAACTCAGCTTTACAGTTCCATTATGCTGGGTTTGAAAGCCCCGCTACGGGCTGCCAAATTTACCGTCTTTGCTATCTTCTGCGATCTTTTTCTGATTTTGGGGGTGGCTTACTGGACAAGAAATCTGTATTACATAGTTTGGGCAGTTGTTGCATCGGCTTTTCTGCAATGGCTTTATGCCAGAATAAAGTTGTGGCATTATCACCGTTCTCAAGCTCCATGGGATTTCAGCGGTTTTAGGGTTCAGTTAGCTTACAGTATCCCCCTTGGTTTATCTTCCATAATCGGAATGCTGAGTGTGCAGCTGGATAAGTTCATGATTTCTGGCTTCTTTAGTCCCGAGCAATTTGCTGTGTTTTCGGTTGGGGCAATGGAGTTACCTCTAATAGGCATACTGTCAAACTCGGTAAATTCCATCTTATTACCTCACCTAAGCAGTGGAAATCCAGCAGAAATGGGAACTTTATACAGTGGGGCAGTGCGTAAGAATGCTCTGATAGTCTTTCCCATAACTGCGCTATTTTATCTGTTTGCAGAACCCTTGATGGTCTTTTTGTATGGAGCTGTTTATGCCGATGCAGCCATCTATTTCAAGATATATTTGTTTGCCTTGCCACTTCGCATTGCCACTTATGGAATTATCTTCCAAGCCTTTGGGAAAACCAAAATCATTATGCTCAATTCGCTGTTTGTGCTGATTGCCAATTTCGCGCTGAACTACCTGTTAATACTTAAAATGGGAATGAAGGGGGCTGCTTTGGCAACAGTGATAGTAACCTGGCTTTCGGTGATTGTGTATCTTGTGCAAATGAAGAGCATCTTAAAGCTGAAGCTGAAAGATTACTTCCCGCTGGAGAAAATTGCAAAAACCCTTTTTGTAACGATGATCTCCAGCATTATTATTATACCTGTGATACGATTAATTCATATACCATTGCTAAGCATGTTTCTTGGAGGAGTGATTTTTCTTATGGTTTACTTGCTAACTGGTAGATGGTTTGGAGTAATTCTTAATTACGATCTACAAACCATAGTCAGTCTGGGCAAAGATATTCTACGCAGCATAGACAAGCGAAAATGACATGAAGAAACTTCTCTATATATCTTACTTGTTTCCGCCAGTTGGTGGTTCTGGAGTTCAGCGAAGCCTGAAATTTGTAAAATATCTCCCAGAATATGGATGGGAATCGATAGTATTAACTGCCAATCACCGTTTTCTAAATCAGCCCAAAGACTTTTCATTGTCATTGGAACTTCCCAACAATCAGGTAATATACAACAGCTTTGCGCCAGATTTACGCTGGCTTTTTAAACTATTATGGGGTTTGAGACTTCATAAAATTGTATCATTTCTCCAGCGTTGTATCTTGATTCCCGATCCAGAAATCATCTGGTTGCCGTTCGCAAAGTTAACTTTGAAAAGGATATTTGATGAACACAAAATTGATTTTGTTTTAATCACTTCTCCTCCCTATGCTCCATTATTTTTAGGTGAGTATGTTAAGAAACGGTATGGGGTAGATTATTGCATCGATTTTCGTGATCCCTGGACATCAGGGGTAGGACGATTGTATAATACTCCCCCAGCTTGGATAGGTAAAATAGAGAAGAAATGGGAAAAGCGTATTATTTCGCAAGCAAAAAGTATTGTTTGTGTGAACGAAGCCATGGTTGAAGAATTGCACAAAGATTATCCTGAAATACCAGATACTAAGCTTCATAGCGTAAACAATGGTTATGATGAGGAAGATTTTAGAGATAATGTAAGCTCGGAAACCAATGGAAACAAACTACGATTAGTATATACCGGAGCTTTTTACGATCTGCGTCAACCAGATATCGTGTGGCAAGCCATATCAGAGCTTGTTACCGATGGACGTATTGATAAAAACAAGATTAGCATAGAAGTATTTGGAAAGAATAATCCTCTCTTTGTCTTAGGGAGTTTTCAAAACAATTCGCTAATTAAAGCTATCGTTCAGACAAAGCAATATGTCTCCCATAGTAAAAGTGTGCATGAAATACTTAAAGCTGATCTATTGCTACTTTTCTCTGGAAGCGGCTCAAGTGAACGCATGAACAGCCCTGCAAAGCTTTACGAATATATGCGTTCTGCAAAACCAATTTTTGCCATAATAGATCCACTGGGAATTGCTGCCAAAATTCTTGCACCTGCTGAAACCTGTGTAATTGCCGATTCATCATCTGTAGAGGCAATTAAAACAGCTTTTTCATTGCTTTATGAGAAATGGGAAAATGGGAATTTAGCTTACAGTCCAAATTGGGATTATATAAAGAGTTTTGAACGCCACAAGCTAACAGCCAAACTGGCAAACTTGTTAGCAATTAGCAGAGTTTAATTCTACCATGAAAAAGCAGCTAATCTACGTTTACCCTTCCCTTAGCTCGTTTGTTAAAGTGGACGAGGCCATACTAAGTTCTCAATACAGGATAACGAAGGTTTGCCTGAATCAGGATAAAGGCAAGTTTGCCTATTTGTGTGGACTTATTAAACTGGCATTTTGCATTTTTACAAACTCCAGAATAAAACTGGTAACCGTGTGGTTTGCAGACTATCATGCCATGGTAGCAGTGTTTCTGGCAAACTTGCTGAAAATGAAAAGTGTAGTGCTAATAGGAGGATATGATGCAGTTTGCTACCCAGAATTTCGCTATGGGGTTTTCACTCATAAATTAAGGGGCTGGTGCGCAGCTTATGCTTTAAGGCATACAGACCTGATTATCGCCAATCACGAAGCTTTGCTCAGTTCTCAAAATCTGTATTACAACCCCAAAGGACACCCGGAAGGAGTGTTTCAGCTTGTTCCAGGGCTAAAAACCAAAGCAGAGGTGATTTATAATTCAATCACAGTTGATAATGCCTTGCCGGTTGATTCAATACACCAGAATCAGATCTTGTGTGTGGGTGGAACTCCAAGATACAATGATACATACAACAAGGGTTTTGATCTTATTTTTTCCGTAGCAGCGTTAGAACCGGACTGGCACTTCGTTCTGGTTGGGATAGATCAACAATGGATGCCCGGACTGGAAAAGGATTTAGCTATCTCAAAGCTAAAGAACGTGGTAATTTTGCCTGCAATTCCGCACGAGGAAGTGTTGGATTTAATGCAAACCAGCAGCATCTATGTGCAGCCTTCCATTTCGGAAGGAATGCCTAATGCTTTGATGGAAGCTATGTTACATGGTTGCATTCCTGTGGGTTCCAATGTGGCTGGAATTCCCACACTGATAGGGGAATGGGGAGTAATTTTTAATCAGCGTAAGGCAACTGATTTTCGGGCAGCCATTCAAAGGGCGATGGATTTGCAGCCAGACCGCCAAGCTATCTCAAACAGCATTTGGGAGAGATTTAACCCCAGGATCAGGCAGCAAGCACTGTTGGAAAACCTTCGAAAGCTGGCGGATTCTAAAAAGCCCTAATCTTTGGCCAGAACCTCTTCGATTTTGGAGATCAGTTCTTCCCGCATAAAAGGCTTTTGCAAAGATGCCTTGGCACCAAGCTTCTGCGCCAGAGGCAAATAGCTATCAGGTCCGAACTTTCCTCCCCCGCTCATAGCAATGATCTTTAGGTTGGGATGATTGGCCAGAAGCTCCTGAATGGTTTCCAAGCCCTCTTTATCTGGCATGATAATATCTGTTAAAACCAAATCCGGATCAAAGGCATCACACTCCTCCACTGCCTGATTACCATCCCCGGCCTGACGGACATCATATCCGGCCCGGGATAGCATTTGGACTAATACATTTCTGAAACTGCTGTCATCTTCTATTACAAGTATCTTTGCCATTTTATCTTCCTTAAGCTTAACTGAGACATTTTACCCATTCAATTTACCGGGTTCGGTAGCAATGTATTTTAATCAAGAGTTTTGTAAAGGGGATTTATGTGAATTTTGTCTCAGGACTGCACAACTTGTTGATTTATTGCCACAAAAAAGTAAAAGGCATCCACTGGGGATGCCTGAAACTTGGAATGGTGGCGAGACCCAGAATCGAACTGGGGACACAAGGCTTTTCAGGCCTCTGCTCTACCGGCTGAGCTATCTCGCCATAGCCTTGGACATATCCTTGTAAACCCCCTTTTCTGTCAAGCGGAAAAAGGGGAAATGCCTTTAAATATCGTTTTTACTTTAGTTTCAGCACCTTATGCGTAGCTACCTCTGCACCCTCAATCACACGAACCATATACACTCCTGCGGCACAACTATTGCCCCGGACGTCTTTCCCATCCCAGTTTATCTCTCTTGTCCCTTGTTGCATCGAAGCGTAATCTGACTGCCAAACTTGCTGCCCTTTTAGATTGTATATCCTTATTTTGATCGTTCCAGAATTTATACTGTTGAAGCGGATGGTTGTGGTGCCTCTGAAGGGATTGGGGTAGTTGCCAAGTGATTTAACAACCGGAGTAATCGGATCATCATTGCTTACTGGAATTCCGTTTTCATTGAACAGAAATAGATATTTCGAGCCTATCCATTTAGTATTATTTGCATCCACGTAGATATTTGTGATAGAATTGCCACTCAGGGGAGAGTTTGAACCGTTGAATGAAGTCCATGATCCATCGGCATACTTATACACAACACAGTCCGGGAAATAAGTTCCAGCCCAAATTGCCTCGTTTTGATCTACTGCCACAGTTCTGAGGTTGTTGGCCAGCAAATCGGAGTTAGTGGTATCGTAATGAGTCCATTGGCCATCTTGCAAACAAGAAAGCTCTCCCTCAGCTACCCATACAGCTCCATCACGACCAAAGGCTATGTCATGAACATTATTCACCTCGGTATATGTGGTCCATTCTCCTTCAAAGTAGCTGCATAAACCAGCTTGACCTCCAATCCAGATTCGGCCGGATGGATCTTGTTTAATACGCTTTGTGTGAGCAAGGTTCATGCCGGTTTCAATAGAGCTTAGCAATGTCCATACCCCATTTGAGTATCGGGAAACTCCCGACACATTACCTATCCACACTTCAGTTAAGGACACTGCACAAATGGTCTGTATTTCTGAACCGCTAAGCCCGGTGTGTGAAGAATTAAAAATCTCTGAACCCTGCGGGCCAGTCCTTAATAGCCCCAAACAAGTGCTAACCCACATATTTAATTGTTGATCCTGTGCTAAAGCCCAAACATGAGGGCAAGGCATGTCCAGGTTATGCTGCCCAAAGATTTCGTAGTTACCATCGTCCAAGCTAAAAAAGCCACCATTACCTTTATCTTCAGATGTGCTAAGCCAGAATTTATTATCAAACCCCTTGAATATGGATGTTACAAAATTACTTGCCAAGGGAATTGCACTATGTGGATAGGCAGAATAATTGCTGCCGTCAAACTTGATTAAAGAACAGGGTGAATGATAGTCGGTTACACCCAGCCAGATATTTTGAGCGTCATCAACCAATATAGTGCAAAAACTGCTTGGATTGTCACCAAACAAAGTAATGGGATAATTCAGAAATTGACCTGCATCAAAGCATAACATATAACTGTTGTTGTAAAGCCACACACGTTCAGAACTGTCTATGTAAACATCATCTAACTCAATAAGGCTATATCCACTTAAGCTGGTATAGAATACCCAGATCTCACTTACATACATGGCTATACCTTGTTCGAAGCCAAACCAACCTTGTCCGGAAGCCTTGAAATCTACGAACTTCACAGAATTGTAGGGAAGCGTGGAATTTGAGGTAGTATATGAATGCCAAATAGTGCCATCAAAGCAAAAAGCACCAGATTCTGTTGCCAGCCAAATCCCATTGGAAGGATCTACTGCCATGTCATTAATTACCATTGTGGCAGGCAAACTTGAGTTTGCACTGTTATATGATTGCCAGTTACCTTGATAATACCTTGCAACCCCTAACGGAGTAGCGAACCAAACAGCACTCAGATGATCGGTAACAATCTTAATCACATCATTATGCAGCAAACCGGAATTATTGACGTCAAACAGATCCCATTGCGTGCCATTAAATCTCATAGCACCATACAATCCTCCCACCCATAAATTACTATTCATGTCTGTGCACGAAGTTTTGAAGTAATTAGAGGGATAGGGAGTGTTATACTGGTTGTATTGAGTTCGGATATTGGTAGTCTGATTCCAACGCATTATTCCTGCTGCTGTTACCACCCAAAGATTAGAATTGCTGTAGCTGAGGGATGTTACACTGTTAGCAGGTGAATAAACTTGCCAGTTTTCGGTTTGGCCTAATAATCCCAGGATAAAAGGCAGGAAGAAAGCTAATGTAATAAATCTTTTCACGATCTCTCCATTGTAGCTCATTTAATGTTTTCTATATAAAGCAATTATCATTCCAATTTATTCAGATCTTTAGCTTTAGGCATATTCTTTCAAAAAACTTGACATTTTGTTAGTTTGCAATTATTGGGTGCGAAAGTAATGTATTGAGTAGTAATGCAATTTGCGTATTACAGGATTCAAACGAAGGAGAAAACCATGCTTAGAGGAACAGACATTAAGCCTGCTGAAGGCAAGCTGGGCGTATTAATTGTTGGCTTGGGTGCAGTTAGCACCACTTTTGTTGCGGGAGTTGAAGCTATTAAAAAGGGGTATTCGGAACCATTGGGTTCTGTGTCGCAAATGGCAACCATCCGTTTGGGTAAACGCACAGACAACCGCACTCCCCTGATTAGGGACTTTGTTCCTTTGGCCCAGCTTAAGGATCTGGAGTTTCTGGCATGGGATATTTTTGAGAGCGATGCCTACGAAGCAGCTTGTAAAGCGGGTGTGCTGGAGCAACCTATATTAGATTCGTTGGAAAATGAACTTCGTGCTTTAAAGCCTCATAAAGCGGTTTTTAGCAGCGATTATGTAAAAAAACTACATGGAACTCACGTAAAGCAAGGAGCTAACAAGCTGGAACTGGCGCAGCAATTGATGGAAGATATCCGCAGTTTCAAAGCAGAAAAAAAGCTTAATAGAATGGTGCTGGCCTGGGCTGCTTCCACCGAGATTTATCTTGAACCCAATCCCGTGCAGGATACAATTAGCAGTTTTGAACAGGCCATGCAAAATAATCATCCGGCCATCTCTCCTTCCATGATTTATGCTTATGCAGCCCTAAAAATGGGCATCCCTTTTATAAATGGTGCGCCAAACCTCAATCTGGAAATTCCGGCTCTGCGCGAACTATCTATCCAGAATAAAGTTGCTGTGGGTGGTAAAGATTTTAAAACCGGTCAAACCCTGATGAAAACCATTATTGCGCCAGGCTTGAAGGCAAGGATGTTAGGTTTGAACGGTTGGTTTTCCACCAACATTCTTGGTAACCGGGATGGCGAAGTTCTGGACGATCCCGAATCATTCAAAACCAAGGAAGTTAGCAAGTTATCGGTGCTCGAATCCATTCTGGAGCAAGACAAATATCCTCAGTTATATGGAAACATCTACCATAAAGTGCGGATAAATTACTATCCTCCGCGGGGCGATAACAAAGAAAGCTGGGATAATATCGACATTTTCGGCTGGCTTGGCTACCCCATGCAGATCAAGATAAATTTCTTGTGCCGAGATAGCATTCTGGCCGCTCCGGTATTGCTGGATCTGATCTTGTTCACCGATTTGGCCATGCGCTGTGAGATGTTTGGTGTGCAGGAATGGTTGTCTTTCTATTGGAAATCGCCTATGGCTGCTCCGGGTTTGCATCCGGAAAACGATTTGTTTATCCAGCAAACTAAGCTGAAAAACACTCTGCGCTATATGATGAAAGAAGATTTGATCACACATCTGGGTTTGGAATATTACGATCAAATGTAAGAATTCACGATTATAAGAGTAACGCACAAAGATGCAGAAGATAAAGCTGCTGTTCAAAATAGGCTATGCCTATCATAAAGCCGCATTTGATCCTATTATAGATTTGCTGCTTAATAACCCCAAATACGATGTCCGGTTCTCGCTGGATATGGAGAAAGTGAAGTATTTCGGGATTGAATTCCCCTATCGGCATGCAATTATTGATCAGTGGAAAAAGCTGGGTTATCGTTTTACCAAAGAAACATCCGGTTTTGACATCGTAATTGCCGGAGACACCTTGCGTAATGCCGAAGCTTATGGTAAAACCCTTTTAATTTTCCTGAATCATGGCACCGGCATAAAGAATATATTATACAGGAACTTAGCCAAAGCCAAGGGGCACAAATACCAAATATTTGTGGAAGGTGAACATCGGGTTAGTTCTCTTCAAAACTCTCCCCATTTGGGCCAGAGCGAAGTGCATTTAATTGGCCTGCCCAAGCTGGATTATTACTTCACGCACAAATATCAGCGAGTAGAGGTTTTGGCCAAGCTTGGGCTGAATCCCAACAAGCAAACCGTGCTGTTTGCACCCACATACAAACCCACCTGTATTTACGCTATAAAGGATGACATCTTTACGCAGACCACAGCTTACAACCTGATTATCAAGCTGCATCCCTATAGCTGGATGGGCAAATATGCTCCCCACAAACAGCATCGCATTTTTGAACGAAGAGTTAAGCGTTATAACCATGCAGTGCTATTACCCTTTTCCGAGTTTAGTATTCTGCCCTATTATGTGGCCTCGGATGTAATTATCAGCGAAGCTTCCAGCACTGTTTTTGATTACATTGCTTTTAACAAGTTCGGAATAGTTTATGATCTGGGCTGCGATAAATTGAAACATTCGGATGGACAACCACTATTGGAAATTGACAACCGTGAATTTTTGGCAGGTGCGTTTCCGCACATACAATCCGGAAAACAATTACCCGAGGCAATACAGCAAGCCCTAAACCCCACTTCCCAGATGATTGCAAAGGCAAATGAATACCGCAGCAGCTTTTTTTACGGTTTGGACGGCAAGGCGAGCCAACGTTTTGTAGCAAAAATGGAACAGCTTTATCAGGAAGGCGGACATGAAAATGGAGCGTAAAACATGTTAGGAGTAATTATCGCGGCTGGTCTGGGCAGCAGATTGTGGAACGTTAGTAATCAAATACCCAAAACCCTGTTGCCTTTTGGAAAAGGAACCATTCTTTCCACCATAATCAGCCGGCTTCATGCTGCCGGAGTAAGTGATCTACTTGTGGTAGTTGGCTACAACCAGGATTTTATCAGAGAGTATCTCAGCACCTATAAAAGCCCCATCCCCATTACAATTATCGAAAACACTCAATGGGAACGCGGCAATGGGCTATCTGTTTACACAGTGAAAGAAAGTGTTGGTAATAAACCGTTTATCCTTTCCATGTCCGATCATATAGTGCAGCTTGAGGCCCTGGAAAAGATTGTATCAAGCCCCGCAACCTGCAATCTGCTATTAGTGGATCCCTATTTAGAGACAAATTTCGATTTGGCTGATGCCACCAAGGTTCGCACCAATGGCGCAGAAATCATAGAGATTGGTAAAGAGCTTACAGATTATAATGCTTTGGATTGCGGCATCTTCCGCCTGGAATGTGATTTCTTTGCTGCAGTGGAAATCGCTGTGGAAAATGGCAACGAATCCATCAGTGCAGCCATAACCGAGCTAATAAAGAATAAACGCATGCAAGCAGTTTGTGTTGATAAGCCCAATCAGTGGCTGGATATAGACACCCCCGAAGCCTATGAATTTGCCAGAGGTGGAGTTTCGCTCTGCTGAGCCTGCCGGATTACCCATGAAGCTGCCATCATACCCATAATAGCCGGCATGTAGCTGATAGAGCCAATGGTTTTACGCTGCCTGCCACGTGTAATGATTAGTTCATCGGGGCTTTCTATGTCTTCATCGGGTTGGGTAGGTAGCTCTGAGGAATAAACGCAGGGAAATTTTCCGAGGACTCCACGACGTCCCAGAAATTTACGCACCCTTCGGGCCAGGGGACAATTGTGGCTTTTATCAATTGTGGAAAGGTGAATACAGCTTGGATCGAAACGGTTTCCGGCACCCATTATACTGATGAATTTCCGCTCAGTTTTTGCCAGCATTTCCAATAAACCTATCTTTGGCCCCAGACTGTCAATGGCATCCACAATATATTCTGCATCCTTTAGTAGTTCCTGGCGGTTTTCGCTATCCAGAAACACGTTGTGAAGGGTGATTTCGGCCAGGGGATTGATGTCCAGTATGCGGCTTTTCATCAGCTCTGTTTTGGCTTTGCCTATTGTGGATTGCAGTGCCAGAATCTGGCGATTGATATTGCTGGAGCTAACTGTATCAAAATCTATCAGGATAAATCTGCCGATTCCAGCGCGAGCCAAAACTTCAGCAGCGTATGAGCCCACTCCACCCAAGCCAATTACTGCCACGCTGGTTTTGGCAAGCCGGGACAAAGCTTCGCTTCCGATCAGGAGTTCCGTGCGCGAGAAATCACTGGGGGAGCAATTTGCGAGCATTAATTCCTTGCCTTTGGATCAGATCTTCCTGGTTTATCTTGCTCAGTTCTGCACAGCGGGAAATAAGTTCCCACAAGCGCAGCAGGGGATTGCTTTCGTTTTCTTGCACATAATACTGGGTGATATCGGTTTCAAACAAATAGCGTCCACTGCGAAGCATAGCCAGCAGCAATTCCTGTTTATCTTCTTTTAGAATGCGGGACGAGATGGTAAAGAAGCTATCCAGTTTCGTCAGCTCTCTAAAACCTTCCTCCGAACCTGCATAGCCATGAACCAGATACACCAGGGGATACTGCTTCAGGGTTTGATAGGCTTCGCTAGTATGGCCTACAATGTGCAAAACCACCGGCAAGCGGTATTCCATAGCCAAATTGAGTTGTTCCGAAAACACCTTGCGTTGCACAGCAAGCTCTGGATTACCCTTGTCCAGCCCAATTTCTCCGATCGCCCAAATGCTTTTGTTTTGGCATAAAACCTTTAGGAAGGGCAAATCCAGATCACACTCAGCAAAATTCGGGTGAATGCCTGCACTAAATACAATCCGGCCATCGGGATTGGTAAGGTGATAGGCCACTTCACTTTTTCTGAGGGCTGAGGAGGCAAAGCGAGTTATTCCGCTTTGTTCCGCTTCATCCAAAATGGGTGCAAGTGGAATAATTTCGGCCAGATTGGCCAAATGGCAATGGGCATCTACCAAATTCATAACTTCACTTCCGGGATAAGATTGGTGATTTCGTCTGCAGCACGTTTTCCAGCCCTGCCATCCAGGGGGTCTATCAGGGTCTTGATAGCCTGCCTGCGTTGGGGAGAGCTTTTATCAGCTGTTGATAAAGCCTGATTTATGGCCACAGGCAGTTCTGCAAAGCTGTCTATGCGGATAGATACGGATATTATCAGCTCTATTACATCGTCCAAAGTGCGTTTGGTGGGTTTTATCGAAAATGTGATAATGGGGCGGTTAACAATACAGAATTCGGCGATCAAACTGTTGGTATCGCCGATGCAGACGTCTGCAATCAGCAGATATGGGTAAATATCCACAGCCTCGATGAAGTGTCCATTCGCTTGTTTTTGCAGATAATTGCGATAATATTCGCTCATCCGCGGATGAAGCGTTACCAGAATGTTATATTGCCCGGCAATTGCGTCTAATTTATTATACCACTCATCAATAGCACTCATGTTAGAGCCGTCCCAAGTGGAGGAAAACAGCAGCGTCGGCTTCGCCGGATTAAGCTTCAGTTTGGTTTTTAGCTCAGACAGCAATTCCGGAGCATAACTACCATCAAACAGTGCATCACTTTTGGGATAGCCAATGGCTTTAACCGGCTTTGCTCCAAGGGCTTTCAGCCTTGCCACATCGTGGTGGCTGGTCATTAAATACAAATTGAACAGATTGTAGTTTTGCGCTTTGGGAAAGCGTTTAAAGTTGTAGGCACCATGTTCCAGCCCAATTTTCACAATGCCGGAGACAGGATATTTCCAGGCTGCATTGCGAAACATGATCACGGCATCCGGAAAGCACCAAGGATAGCGGTAAATTGTGGGTTTTGCCATGAGCATTGGTTGCAGTTTTGGTATCAACGCTGCCGAATTAACCACAATATCCAAGGTTTTTAAATGTTTACCAACGCTGCCAAACAGGAAATAGTCAAAAGCATCTTCCACATGAACCACAAACAGCTTTTTGCGGCGAAACAGCTTGACTATATGCCACATAAGCACATAGGGAAGATAGCTCAAATAATAGGTAAAGACCATTACTGCTCCAAAGCTTCCGGCTGGATAGCGGTCAACACAGCTTGCAGAACTGCATCGCGACTAATCTGCTTCATGCAATTATGATGTTTTAATGGGCATTTATGATGGCCATGGCTGCCACAGGGACGGCAATTCAAGTCCGTTTCAAACACATAATCTCCTGCCCGATATGGGTAGTATCCAATGCTTTGCACAGTTGGCCCAAAAAAGGCAAAAACTCTTGTCTGCATCGCATTGGCAATATGCAGGGCACCGCTGTCGTTACAAATCATCAGTTTGCTTTGGCTGATTACGGCAGCACTTTGCAGCAGGGCTGTCTTTCCAGCCAAGTTAAGGACGGCAGCTTGCGGTGTATGTGTGAGAATAAACTGCTCAATTTGCTGGCACTTATCTTTGTCTCCCTCGCCACCAATCAAAACAATGGCAAGCCCATTATTCACAAGCTGGGAGGCCAATTGTTTGTAATAATCCAAGTGCCAGCATTTTGTCTCCCAGATAGAACCAGGGGCAATCGCAATAATTGAGTGAGATCTTAGCTGTCCCAGTAGTTGTTTAGCCCTTGCAAAGTCTTGCTCCGAAGGGAAAAGCTCTGTTTGCATCTCGAACTGCTGTGGGGAAAGCAGGGACAGCAGTTTTAGATTTTTCTCTATTTTATGCATGCCACCCGGATGCGGAATTTTGGCAGTCAGCAGCCAGGGAAACAAACTTCTGTCAAAACCTATACGCACAGGGATATGGCTGAGGGACAATAGCAGATGCGTGCGGCCGGAACTGTGAGGCGATATGGCCAGATCATATTTATTCTGCCGCAGCAGTTTTATCATTTGCAGCATGGTCTGTAAGGCATTTTTTCGTTTGGGATAGCTAATAACGCTATTCAGATGGGGGTTGTTTTGCAGCAGTTGAGCGCAAACCGGCACCACCATGGCATCAATTACAGCCTTTGGATACAGGCTTCGCACCGCTTTTATCAGGGGTGTGATGAGTATTACATCGCCAATGAAGGCGGTTTGCACAATCAGGATGCGTTTAGTTTCCATAGCTTGAAGTATTTATACCAGGTTCCCCAGGCAGTGGTTTTGCAGAGTAAAAAACCGCACCAGCCATCCAAGAAGCCAAGCTGGAGCAAAAACATTTTTATAAAGGTAAAACAGCCGTGCATAATGGCTACAAAAGGAGAAGAGCTTTTTCCCCGGGCAAGCATTTTCCTGGCTCCCAAGTCTCCATATAATTTCATTTTTGCCTTGTGAACGGCTTTTGTGGGGTAAGTGTGATGAAACAGGCAGGACTTCAGCTCTCTTATTGCTTGTGTGGTGTTCACAGATTCATGGACCAGAGCTTCATTATAATTCCCCAGCCGTCGGTCGAAGATGCGCAGATGTTTTTCATTTTGCCAGCCACAAAAGCGGATCGGCTTGCCCAAATAATAAGACTTCACCGGCACGCGGTAAGCACAGCCCATAAAATCTCTTTGCATCAGAGCTACAATCTCTGCCTTGAGGGATTCGGACACAATTTCATCAGCATCAAGGGAAAACACATAGTCGTTAGTTGCCAAACTAACTGCCTGTTGTCTGGCCAGGCCAAATCCCTGCCATTGGCCTTGATGATGCACGCTTGCCCCCAGTTTTGCAGCCAGGAAAGGAGTGGAATCGCTGGAACCGGTATCCAAAACCAGTATTTCCGAAACCCAATCAAGCTGAGCAAAGCACTTCTGCAGGCGTTCAGCCTCGTTTTTTACAATCATAACAACCGATAGCGAAACCATGTTTATCCCAAGAATATTAATTTATTCCCTTATGAGAACATAGGCTGTGCTTGTCAAGCTCAAAAACATCATTTTATCAGTGGATACTTAATCCTCCCTACCTCGAAAGCGTTAATCAAGTGTTAATCTACCCTTAATCAAGTCTTAATAGTTAAGGCTTGATTAAGGGTAGATTAACACTTGATTAACGCTTTGGAGCAAGGAAGAAGAAAAATAGATAGGCAAAAAGCCGGTAGGACAACCAGCTTTTTGGTAAATTGGCGATGGGTAAAATTAATCAGCTATTCTTGGGGTAACCATTCGTCTTTAACGGTGGGTTTCTTTTCGGGGGCAGGGTCTTCCACGGTGTAGCTTTTATCGTTCATGTTATAGATAACCTTGATGTCTGCTTTGCCAAAGGCAGCTTTTGTAGTGGCGGTAATGGTAAGATTATCAAAGGAGTATTCAAACTTAAAATCGGCGTTATCAACAGAGCCCAGATTCAGCTCTTCGATGGCGGCTGGATAATCGCCAAAGGGATCATTTTTGCGATAAGTTTCCATGGCGTCAATCAGCTTTTGGAAGGTTGGAACTGAGGCTTCAAATTTGGTTTGGGCAATGGCTTCGTTGGTTTTATCCACTTTAAGTTGTCTCAATCCAAAAAAGAACACGAACACCAATCCCACCAGCATGAGAATCATGATTAATTCTACGAGTGAAACTTTGTAGCCTGCAACAGCAGGGACGGTTTTAAGCTTTTTAGCAGCTTCGGTTGTTACATTATCCGGCATTGTAGCCTCCTGGAAATTTATCGTTTTTTGCATCATTTTTAAGCTGATGCTTTTTGTCAAAGGATTTTATCATAAACCCCAAAATCGGAAAGAACGTTGCAGGAAGATTTCGTGCGAGAGCTCTTTATCTATCGGGGTATATTTAAAGGTATAACTCAGGCGTAATTTCTTGGGTAGCAGGGCGCGTATGGAGGTTCCATGGGATACCATCAGTCTGGTTCGCTTTTGCAAGTCTGTGGCTTCCTGCAGCTCCAGTTCGTAATCCAAAAACAATCTGCGTCCCAAGTATTTACTCATGGAAATAGACAGATTGTTCAGCAAAATGGCAGAGCTGAACTGGGCAATGTTTGAGCTGAATTCTCTCATATCGGTGTAATCGGACAACTGAGACGAATCTGCCGAATATTGCGTATAGATATTCTGGATAAAACCGGCGTTGATGGAGAAATTATCCAGCTTAAGTTTGTGACGGACGAAAGATTCTACCGGCGAAAGAAAAGGAGTGAGCAGCGAGGCATCCAGATTACCAGAGATCAGGTTCAGTGCTTCATCCTGAAGTTGCTCGCTCTGTTTACCCTGATTTGGTTCATTTGAGCCGCTGTAACGCAAACGGGACAAAATCTGGCTGATGGTTCTATCTTCGGGGTTATCGCTGGTAAGGCTCAATTCCAGCCGGTCGGAAAAGCTTTTATTTAAATCCGGAGAGGTAGTAATCCTCAAAGTAATCATCGTTCCATCCGGGGCTCGTTTGTAGAAAATGCCGTCCACACTAAGCAGTTCCTGCGATTCTATCATGACGATATCCACATTTTCCACCTGAAAGACAGTCCCGAAAATATCTATAGACCCGCGCTCGGAAGAGAAATAGGCTTCCTGCACGGAAAAAGTGAGACCGTCATAGGTCAAATGCAACGATCCGCCGGGTTCTATGCTTAGATTGGCAGGATAGGTTACATAGCGGACATTGTTTCCCAGGGTTACCAGCACATCCAAAGAAAAGGGTAGGGGGATGGTCTCCACTTCATTGCGGCGGGTTGTGGATTCCCGCACGGAGTTTGCCAGTTTTAACAGATTGTTGGTGTTGGGAGGGAAAAGAGCATTGGTGTTGGATAGAACTACTTCGCCGGTAATCTTCATTTGGTCGAAGGGGCCTCTCACTGTGGCATAGCGGCTGCCCAAACCTTTTAACACTATGTTTGTAAGGGCTTTAGGAGTAGTGAACATGGGGACATTTGCCTCAATCCCCGGTTCTTCAATCATCACCCGCATAATCCCCAAATCCAGAAAACCAAGGATAAAGTGATCGCTGTTTTCGGCTTCAAAGATATTGTTAAACACCAACTTGCCGTCACCCATTTCCAGTTGTCCACGCTCAATAATCAAACGGTTTTTGTCGAAGCTGCCCTTAATATTGATGTTCTTCATCGCATCACTTTGGTCTTTCAAGCGCATGTAGCCATCGCTGATATCCAAGCTGCCACCAGAGATCATGAACTGATCTTCATAGGTGCCGATGCTGAAGGAAAGTGATGAGTTTCCTTTGGATTCCTCAATGTAGGATGTAAGGTCTTTCAGCCAGGTGAATAGCTGTCCGTGAATTCTTAAATTTAGCTGATCAGTGCTCTCAAAATACTCTCTGGTAATAGTATTGTAGCCAATTGCACCAGAACCTGATACTTCAATCAAGTGCTTGGAAAGAACAAACAAAGAATCAAGCTGCAATTTATTGGAGAATTGGGTGGCTTTTAGCCTGGCGGTGTCTATATGGAGGTCGGCTACGGTTATATCAGATGCCGTCAGGTCTGCCGCTAATTCCATATTCAGGTTATCACCCTCCAAGTCTTTTAGCACAATTCCGGCTTTGCCATTCAGGGTTCCACTCATAGGAGAATCCAGCACAACATTTTGAACTTCCAGATTTGAGAACAGGGCATCCATCTTGATGTCTATCTGAGGTTTAAGGCTAACCTTGCCAGCCAATTCCATTATTCTTTGGGTGGGGCTGGCAATAATTCCTGCAACTACAATTCCGGTTAAGGTACCACTGAGAGAAAGATTTATGCCCAAAGGCTTTACCGCCAGTAAATCTACTTCTGCCAGATTTAGCTGAGCCTCCAGCCTGCCATTACCATCCTGGTTGTAACTGGCAAATAGATTCAGGTCGGTAAATTCGGGTAAGCTGATATCCAAATCCGGATAAAATCGAATTATATCAAGGAAACCAATATTCCACAAACTCACGGAAAAATCCATGTCTTCAAAGTTCTTTAGGTTTAGCCTTCCGGACAAGCTGATAAAGTCATTTACGTGCATACCCTGAAGGTAAATCTGGTGATCCTTCATGGTGATAGCCACAGATATATCCAGTGGCTGTTCATTCATCAAACCGTTCACGAAGTTCAGATGCAAAGCTCCTTCCAGGGTAGAGATGTCAAAACTCCCTACGGCATCAAGCTTTGTAGTGTATGTAACGGGTGCTTCTATCTTTATATCCAAATCTGTATGCGCAGTGATTGTATTACCCCGCATAATGGCGTTTATTTTGCCGCTGATAGCAGGATCGAGCTTGTTTAGCTCGGGATGATAAAAAATGCCGGACACATAAAGTTTGTCAAAACTGGCATCAATAAGCAGATTACGGTCGATAAGATCACCTACAACCTCCAGACTGAAGCCCTGATCTCCTTTCAGCTTTGCATCGAGGTATAAGTTATTATCTTCCGAGACAGGGACAAGCTTTGCGTAACCGCTTACATCGCTCAAGGTTGCGCCAAAACCACTGAAGGATATGTGGTTAATTTTAGCATCTACAAAAGGCAGCTTTCCCATAAACTCGGCATGAACATCAATATCGCCATCAGCCTTGTATTGGCTTATCTGATTTTCCAGATGTGTCGTTTCCAAATGCGCATCAAGAGACAAAATATATGGATTAAAACTGCCCTGCACACTCGCTGACTGATTTTGGTATTGTAAACCCGGAAGACTGAATAGCAGCTCCTGATTTTGCATATCTGCATTCAGATCAAGATTCTGGACTATATGGCTTTGAAATTGGACTTCCGGAGAATAGGCTATTAGGCTAATGGTGGGGTCTTTAATAGTGCCGCTTCCGGAAATTGAGGTGTTTACAATCCCCCGCAGATCGGGATTTACCATAGCCAAATCTATGGCAGCATTTATGGATACTTTGTCAAAATTCAGTTTGGGGCCAAGCTCACTAATTTGCACCTCAGCCTCTATGCTGCTGGTGCCAACCGAGCTTTTACTAAGCTTCGCAGACAGTTTATCACCCTTGATTTGCGCATAAAGATAGGGGATGGAAACTGCTGTTTCACCTGTAAACAGACATTGGGTCTGCCAAATCTGAGCCTCGGCTTCGTAGCTGATGACAGCACCCAAGGTATCCTGTTTTATGCTGCCAACCAGCGAAAGCTCAGAGCTGAAATCCTGAACATCGGGGTGGCTGATGAACAAAGGACGAAAAGAGCCAAGCTCCATATTCACAAATGCTATCCGACCCTTATTCAAGCTGCCCGTAGCGGTTAACTTCCCTTTTTTAGCACTAATTGCACTCAGAGTAATCCGGCTGTCAGTTTTGTTTACAAGGTTAAGGTTTATTTTGTGGAGTTCTTCGTTTATCTGCAAATTGCCAAAGTTGATTATTTGTAGCGGCAGGCTAATATCCACCATGGCAGAGCCATCGCGCACCCGCAGGCTTTTGAAGTATTTGGCAATATCCGGCAAAATCAGCGGTTTTGAGGGTTTGGGGATAGAAGGCTTGTAACGATACTGATAGCGAACGAAGGGTCTGTAAATATCTATTTCCTTCAGCAAACGAGTTGTTTTAAAACCTGAAAATATGAAACTTGTAAGGTTAAATTGCACCCTAAGCCCAGTCACATCAAATGCAAAACTGCTGTCCGCAGCATCAAAGCTGATACCTTCGGCAAAAAGCTGGCGATCACTGAAGTGCAGCTCGCTGATACTCATTTTGCCTTTTAGCAGCTTGCCCAATTGCCCTGCCACCAAACTGCGAAACTTTCCCCTGCCATCAAAGGCATACCACGCCAAGAAGAAAGTGGCATTCACCAACAGCAAAATCAGGATGAAAGTGAGGAAACGTTTGGAGCGTGGCATCTTAAATCAGGATAATAGGTTTAGCTTGCCCTGAGCCAGATTGTAGGTTAAATTTGCCAGTTTTGCAGACTCTATATCATGAGTTACGATTACAAAGGTCTGATTTCTGTCTTTATTCAGTTTTTGCATCATCTGCCACACCTCTGCGCTATGCTCAGGATCAAGATTGCCGGTGGGTTCGTCTGCCAGCACAATGCGTGGGCGGTTTATCAAGGCACGTGCCAAAGAAACCCTTTGTTGCTCTCCCCCGCTTAGCTGATTGGGGTAGCTGTGCAAGCGTGAACCCAAACCCAAGCTTCCCAACAGGGTGGATGCTTCTCTTTGAGCTTTGGCACTGCTGATTCCGCTGATAATCATAGGTAAAGCCACGTTTTCTTTGGCAGTAAGATCTTCTACCAGGTAGTGAAACTGAAAGACAAAACCCAATTCCTTATTGCGGATTGAAGGTGCCTCCGGAAAAGAGGAGGATATCTCCCTATCTCCAAAAACAACCCTACCGCTATCGGGAGCATCCAGCAAACCCAGAATATGTAACAGGGTGCTTTTGCCACAGCCGGATTGGCCGGTGATGCAAACTAAATCCCCTTCGTTTACTTCTAAGGTAGAATCCCGCAGAACCTGAATGTTCTGGTTGCTGTCATTATAGCTTTTGCAAAGGTTGTATCCGGCTATGCAAAGCATCTGTGGCATCCTTCTATAGAGTGAATATCTTGCATTAACAGTCTCCTATTGATTCCGCAGCAATTCAATTATCTGCATTCGGTCTATTTGTCGCAGGGGGTAATGGATACACAACGTTACCAAGCTTGCAGCCACGGCAAAAATGATTACCTGATTTAAGGGTGAAATGGATGCTGTAAGGCTGTCTATAAAGTAAACATCACCCTTCAATTTATATAAACCCTGCTTTTCCACGATAAATGACAACAAAGCTCCAAAAGCCTGTCCTGCCACTATTGCAGCCAAGGCAACCAAGCCAACTTGATAGGACAACATGCGTTTGATGCTGCGAGAACTGGAGCCAAGGGTTTTTAGCACTGCTATCTCGTTGGTTTTATCCAGGATTATGGTTGTAACCGCTGAGATGACATTGATGCCTGCAATTAACACCAGAAAACAAAAGATGATAAAAATCAGCCATTTCTCCATGGCCACCAAGCGCAATAATCCGGCACTGAACATGGTCCAGGGATATACTGAATACTCAGAACCCAAACTGCCTTGAAGCGTTGCAGCCACATCAGCAGCCTGGTCTATGTATTCTTTGTCCAGATGGATTTCCAGCTTGCCGAATCCCGGAAGAATATTCAGCATGCTTTGGGCATCTTCCACCGTGCTAATTAACATAGACCTGTCGCTTTCGTAAAAGCCGGAACTGTAAATTCCCACTATGGTAAAATTAAACTCTGCGGGAAACATTCCCAGAGCAGAAATCCTATCCAGACGAGGATAAACCACTTGAAGCTGATCGCCAAGCTTTTTCCCAAGCTCCGAAGCCAAATAGCTGCCAACAATGATTTCGCCGGAATGGAGTGTGCTTTTCCCTTGTTTAATGTATTTTGCATAGGAAACAGGATATTTACCGCTGAAATCATAGCCGGTTAAATTGGCACCACGGACTTTATTTTCGTTTCTGGCCATCACAGAATAGTTCATTGCAGGGGTAATCTGATCAATTTCTGAGTGCGAAGTCAGTTGTTGAACTAACAGGCTGGTTTCTGTTTCGCCGAAGTATTCTCCGCTGGATTTTTGCAGTGTTAGATGCGGAAAAGAGCCAAGCAGCACTTCTTTCAGGCTGCGCTCGTAACCCTCAAAGAGATTCAAACCAGCACTCAAAATTCCCACAGAAAGAACAATCCCCAAAGTCATGAATACAAAACTGAAGCGCAAAAGATTGCGCTTTGGAGATTTGAGATAACGGGAAAAAAAGAAGCGTTCCAGTTTATCCATGTTCGTCTTTATCCGCTTTTTCGGTTACATTTACCAAGCTGGCAATGGACACAGGAGAACGATCCCCCTGTTTAAACCGGTTAATAATCAGCTCGGAAATCAACCCCAAAGAAATGAATTGCAGCCCACCTAAAATCAGCAGGATGCCCAAAAACAGCAGAGGACGATTTGACAATGGTTGCCCCAAAAACAGCTTAAGATAGGTTAGATAAGCCGTTAACAGCAAACCCAAAAAGGCCGAAAATATCCCGATGCGCCCAAACAGATAGAGCGGGCTTTTGATATACTGAGTAATCATTTTTACCGTCAAGAGGTCAAAAAAGCCTCGGAGATAACGTTCCATGCCATATTTGCTACGTCCATGCAAACGAGCCCTGTGCTCCACATCTATTTGACCTACCCGATAGCCCAAAGAATCTGCCAGCGCAGGTATGTAGCGATGCATTTCGCCATAGATATTCAGCTCTTTTTCCAATGGGTGCCTGTAGGCTTTAAAGCCACAATTGTAGTCTTTTAGCTTTAGCTTAAAAGTTTTAGCCGTTACAAAATTAAAAAAACGTGATGGAATAACCTTGTGCAAAGGATCGTGGCGATGGCGTTTCCAGCCGGAAACCAGATCATAACCTTCATCCAGCTTTGCTAAAAAGCGGGGGATTTCACAGGGGTTATCCTGTAGATCGGCATCCAGGGTAAAAATCATATCTCCACCGGCAAGTTTGAAGCCAGATTGTAAAGCTGCCGCCTTGCCAAAATTACGCCTGAAACGGACAATTAGAACGCCTTTATCCTTGGCAGCCAGTTCGTTCATCACAGCAAAGCTGTTGTCGGTGGAACCATCATCCACAAAGATAATTTCGTAATTATGTCCAGTGCAATTGACCACAATTTCACTGTATAATTGAGGTAAGGAAGCTGCCTCGTTCAAGACTGGGATAACAAATGATAATTTCATAATGCCTTTTTTTTTCTAGATGATAATGCTTAATGCGGTAATAACAACACCAGCACTAAGAGGAATTTTCAGGTTGTCATCCACAGGGATTTTACTCAGCTCTGCAAAAGTGGCTGCCAATGCACCACCAAGAGCGATTGCTGGATTATTCAGCCAAAATACCCCAAAGATTAGACAACTGATAAAACAAGCAATGCTGCCTTCCAGGCTTTTGCTCATCCCAAAAAACTTACGTTTGCCATAATTCATCCCCACCAAGGCAGCAAAGGTGTCGCCAATGGATAAAAAAGCCATGGCGCAAGAGGCAATCAGCGGTTCAAAGAACGCCACACACAGCATTGCCGAAAACAACAGATAGGTGGCTCCGGTAAAATCCTTCAGTTCATGGCGGCGTAAGATCAGCCCAAAGATTTTATGAAAAGTCTTGCGGAATCCACGCTGCCAAAAGCGGTGAAACTCTATTATCATGCTTATGGTAAAAGCCACCAGCAATAACGAAAAGCCCATTCGCCGGTTGAAATCCAGCAAATAACGATAGGCAAAGGGTATAACCAACGAGCTGATGTGTATGGATTTACGCAGTGTTTCGCTGAGTTTCACCTAAGCCGCCTTTACCAATTTGCTTATGATTCTTGATTTTCGCGCCAGTTTAATACCTTTATAATATTGGAAGTTTTCCACATCACAAGGGCGTTTCCACAACCAGTGCCAGGAACTTCCACTCCGCCATTATCCAACATAAAGTTTTCCAGCAATTGCTGTTTAGTAACCTGGCGCAGTAGCAGAACCGGTTCCGGATTCATTTGTCCCCATGGCATCAGAACTTCCAGGGAATGCCAGGTTTCGCTGCTAAGCATTTGAGGCAAAACTTCCGCTTCCCAAGCCACGGCAGAAGAATCTCCACTGGCAATATTCTGCATTAAATAAGCATTGAAACAATCGATAAAAACATCGTAGTTTTCGGGCAGCATGGTAAATCCGGCAGCTTTGGGATGTCCGCCATATTGTTTTAAATACTCTTTGCAATTTGTGAAAGCGTTTACGATATTAAATCCTTCGCCACATCTACCCTCGCAAACTGTATCTCCATTGTGGGTTTTTAGCATAATAGTGGGTATGCGCAATTTGTTTACGATGTAAGTTGCGGCGGTGCCAAGCAATGAATAGGGTATTACGTCTTCATCGTCGTAGTAAACAAAGTAGTTTCCCACAAAATCTGCGCTTAGTGTATCCAGAAAGTTAAACACTCTGTTCAATTCCATTTCCCAAGAGTTTTTCTGCTTTTCCAAATCCTGAAACAGCAAAGCTTTGGCATCAGAAAGCTGCAAAATAAAACGCAGAGCCGTATGTTGACCACCCGCTTCGCGTCCGTTGGCTATTAGTCTGGACACATATTGCAGAAAATTGTTAACATCGCTTAAGCTGTTTATTCTGGAGTAGTTACGCAGTAGGAATTCCACCGTATTGTCCTGGACTTCGCCAAAATGCTCCATAGCATAGCGGACAATGATTCTATTTAAACCTATCATGGGAACTTTATCGGCAATAGAGCCAACCGCTGCCCAAAAGTAACTTGCCGGATCCAAAGGATGTTCCCAAATGCGGCTAAGATAGCGAATCAGCATTAACACAACACCCACACCTGCCAGAGATTTGAAGGGATAATGGCATTCAGGTAACTGCGGATTCATGATTGCAAAAGCACTGGGAATGGTTTCCGGCTGCACAATGTGGTGATCTGTAATTACCACATCGCAGCCCAAGGCTTTTAGCTTTTCCACGCCATCCCAGGCAGAGATTCCATTATCAACCGTAACCACCAGCTTGTAACCACCCTGGCGCACAAATTCCACAAAACCATTCTGAATGCCATGAGGTTCAAGATTACGATTGGGAATGTAATAGTGATGCTTTTGGTAGCCACAGGAATTTAAGAAATTATAGAGAATATAAACGCTGGTGATGCCATCGGGATCGTCGTGACCAAAGATAACCATGGGCTCATTTTGAAAAACAGCTCTCCGAATGCGATCAGCCACTGCATCGATATGGGCAAACAAAGCTTCGTCCGGCAACATGTCCAACGAAGGCTCCAAATCATCCAGGGTAAAGCCCCTGGAGGCAATTAACTTACATAACAAATCTGGTTCTGAACAATCTTGTTTGGGCAGTTCCTCAGCCATTATTCGCTAACCTCCTTAACTGGTATGTCGCGGGGTGCAGTGCGGTTTCCAGCTTTGGAGATTATGTCAAAACCCGTAAAGCCAAGCATAAACATCAGTGAAGTATCGCTTAGCTGGTTTGTGTCCAAATTACCCCGCTTAAGGAATTGCAAACCAATGTCTATGCGGTTCACATCCATTTTCAGGGGAAAAGTTAAACCGTAGGAAAGGGCAAGTTCATCAATGTCGTTGCCATCTTTATCGGGAAACTCAAGCTGCCGAAAAGATGCACCAACCCGCATGGGAAGCTTCATAAAAACATTCTTGTGAAGCTCTGGATCTGGCTCGTATGCCAATCCAATCCCTGCCCGCAGGCAATCACGATAGCTTTCGGAAACATTGCCCCAAGGCTCATAAGTGGCATCAACAGCTACTTTTATTTGCTTGGCTGGCAAAACCGTTACACTGAGGTTGTATTGCTCCGGCATTTTATATTCATAATCCACAGCTTCTTCTGTGTCATGAATACTGTGGCGCACAGATTCTCCCTTCATGGTAACCGGCAGGCTGTAATGCGCGCCCAAACACAGCTTATCAAAGCTTTTCAGAATTCCTGCGGTAAGCGAGGGGCTTTTAAAATCGCGGATTAGCGATTCATTTGTGTTAAAATTGTTCCCCCCATCCTGAGAAAAATAACGCTTGTCATGCCCAAAATAATAATTACCACTTATTCCGGCATTGATGCTTCCGAGATTGTAGCTATAGATAAGGTCTGCCCGATACAGGTATTTATCGGCAGTTTGTGTTTCTATTGAACCATCAGCCAAAGTAATCTGGTTGCTTACCAATCCGGAAGAGTGTGAATTGAACTGAGCTCCCCAGCGGTGTTTTCCTGCGGGAATGCTAACGTTGAAATAGGGAAAATCCATAGCATCATCACGATAGCTTTTTTTTACCCCATTGCTTTCAGATTCATAGTTTGTATAGCCCATCACCATTCCGGTGGAAAACAGAGTGCGGTTACTGCGATTGTGCATGGCAGGATTTGCATAGCCTGTGTTGTAACGGTAAATGTCGCTTGCACCTGTATCGCCCATGCCAAGGCTGTAAATATCCAGGCCGTAATTGCGAACCGGAAATCCGTAATAGGAGAAAATGGAATTCCCTCCCCACAATACTGCTGCACATAGCACCAGTGTAACTAATAATACCTTTTTCATTCTTTATCCTTACAATTTAGACTTTTATATTGCAATAGGGCGGCAATCTACTTCTCGCTCTTCTTGTGTCCCACTTTATGATGAGCGGGTTTAACCGGATCGGGGGGTATGCGGAAAAAGCGAGAGGCATTGTCAAATGAACTCTCACTCACCTCAATGGGTGTGATTCCCTTGATCTCTGCAATCTTTTCTGCCACCAGATGTAACAGAAGCGGAGAATTGCGCTTGCCGCGATGAGGATGCGGAGGCAAATAAGGACAATCGGTTTCAATCATAAACCGGTCCATCGGCACAATGCGGATCACATCATCCAGCAGCGAATTTGCATAGGTGATGCTGCCTGTAAATGAAATCATCCACCCTTCATCCAAAACCTGCTGCGCAAAAACGATGTCGCCGGAGAAACAATGGAACACAGCTTCCTTAACGCCTTCGGTTTTCAAAATGTTATAACATTCCTGGTGGGCTTGTCTGTCATGGACAATTATAGGCAGATCATATTCCACCGCCAGGTGTGCCTGATTGGCAAAAACTTCTCTTTGCACCGGGAAGGGAGACAAATTGCGGAAAAAATCCAACCCAATTTCGCCAATGGCCAAAACCTTTTTCTCTCTGGCCATTTTCTTAATCAACTCTGCATCAAAATCCACTGCGTCATGCGGATGAAAACCCACTGTGGAAAATATGTGCAGGTGTTTTTTGGCCAGTTCCAAAGAACTTTGCGATGTCTCTTTGTTAAAAGCAACGTTAATGATGTATTCAATACCGCTGCCAAAACATTTATTTATCAGGCTTTCCCGGTCGGATTCAAAATCTGGATGATCCAAATGGGCATGAGTTTCAAAAAGCTTCATTTTCGGTTACTTAACCCCTATTTTATACTGGGGACAAGATAAATCTGCACTCCCTTTTCTGTCAAGCACCTTCGTTGGGAGGGCTGGAGGAGTGGTGGGGTAACGGGGTGATGAGGTGATGAGGTGATGAGTTGATGAGGTGATGAGGTGATGAGGTGATGAGGTGATGAGGTGATGAGGTGATGAGGTGATGAGGTGTGGAGTCGTTTAAGCTAATCCCAATTATGAAGTTATCTCCCATTTACATCTAGCTTAAAGGACTACACACGATCAGGGTAGGCATTGTTTGCCCAGAATGCTTTCTGCGCCGATGGACTGAAAGAAGTCCTGACGCCTAATCAGCGGGAAGTCAACATGAGATCAAGGGCGTTGCTGGTAACGGCAAGGTCTGAAGTAAGATGCAGTGAGAATATGGAACATAGCGCAAGTGAACTGAGGTTGGTC